>NZ_JAQITA010000001.1 GCF_028618575.1 Bartonella sp. ML70XJBT.G
GAATACGTTATTTTATAAAGGCTAGATGTCTCTCATCAAAGTGCTTCAATCTTGCATAAAATAACTCTAGAATAGAGAAGCACCTTATGGTCAAAAAACAAATTTCTGCTTTTGATAAACATCTTATTATTCGTCTTTTGCGAGAAAATTTTCGTAAACATGCGCGTTGGTATAGTGCCGCTATTTTTTCCATGATTATTATTTCCTGCACAACTGCAGCCAGTGCATGGATTATGCGTGATGTTGTCAATTATATGATTGAAGCGCAGAATTTCGGTATGATTGTTTTGATTTCCTGTATCATTGCTTTCATTTTCATTCTTAAAGGAATTGCTACTTTTTCCCAAACTTACTTTTTGAGTAAAGCAGGAAACAGTATCGTTGCTGAACAACAGCGTAAAATCTATGCACGCCTTATGGAACAAGGCGTCTCTTTTTACCATCATAATGCTTCATCTGATCTTCTTGTCCGTGTAACCCACAATGCTACAGCAGCGCGTAATATCATTGATACAATTATCACAACTTTTGTGCGTGATTTGCTTTCCGTTAGTGGACTTTTGCTTGTCATGTGTATTCAAAATTTTACCTTAATCGCCATTACTTTAATAGTAGGACCACTAGCTTTTTTAGGAATTCGAATGACTTTGAAACGTATTCGGAGTCTTGTCGAAAAGGAACTCCTTTCGCTTGGTGAAATTATCAAAATTGTACAAGAAAGTTCTATCGGTATTCGTGTTATCAAGGCTTTTTCACTAGAAGATCTCATGAAAAAACGTATGAACAAAGCCATTGGCGATGTTGAAAAACAAGCAAATACTATTGCAACACTTCAAGCTATTACAAATCCGATTATGGAAACACTCACAGGTATTGCCATTGCAGGTATTATCTGTTTTTCGGGCTACCTTGCAACCCAACGTACAGGCGTTCAAGGTGAATTTATGTCTTTTATCGTTGCTTTACTTCTTGCTTACGAGCCTGCAAAAAGGTTGGCAAATGTACGAGTCAAAATTGAAGCTGGCTTGGTGAGTATCCGTACGATGTTTGACATACTTGACCATCCTATCTCGGTTATGGAACATGAAAATGCTAAAGATCTCGATAAAACGCAAGGAAGCATTCGTTTTGAAGATGTTTCTTTTGCATATACAGATAAGAAAATAGTATTGAAAAACATCAATCTAGAAATAGAACCCAGAAAAATGACAGCGTTGGTGGGACCATCTGGTTCAGGCAAATCAACCCTTATCAACCTTATTATGCGCCTTTATGACCCCACAAAGGGACGCATACTGATTCATAATCAAGATATCCGTTATACGACATTTCGCTCCTTGAGAAAGCTTATGTCCTATGTCGGACAGGATACTTTTCTCTTTCAAGGAACCGTTAAATATAATATCGGGCTTGGAAAAGAAGGAGCCAGTGACGATGATATTATCAAAGCAGCAAAAACAGCCAATGCGCACGATTTTATTATGGACTTGCCAAACGGCTATGATACACAAATCGGCGATAATGGCTGTAATCTTTCAGGTGGACAAAAACAACGACTCGCTATCGCTAGAGCAATGCTTCATGACAGTGAAATTCTCATTCTTGATGAAGCAACAAGTGCGTTAGACTCACATACTGAAGCACAGATTAATGAAGCACTTCATCGTCTCACCAAAGGGCGCACAACTATCATCATTGCTCATCGCCTTTCAACAATTGCTCGTGCTCATAAAATTGTTGTCATAAAAAATGGTCAACTGATTGAACAAGGTAGCCAAGAAGAATTGCTCGCAACGGAAAACAGTTTTTACAAAAAACTTCATAATATCCAATTTTAAAAGCACACGTCTTAGCTTTTAGACGCCTCTGTCAGATTTGAGATAAAAGGTGAAAAAATAGTCTTTCCTTGGTACAACACAGAAGCATAATATGGAAAAGCATTATATCAAGTACAGCCATACAAAACAGATATGATTTATTGAGAATACGTGTCTAGGATTCGTATGAGAATTAAACACCTCGTCTATTGTTTTATTAAAAGTATTCTTTTTTATTTTTCAAAATAGAAGCTTCATAATGAGAACTTTTTCGTTCTTCAAGTAAGATGCGTAACATCCACAAATGTTATCGAACCCCATATGTATCAAAACAGCTGATAGCAAATTTTGAAAAACTTGCTAAAAACTAGGATAGTGTAACTGTAATGTTTCACGTCACCTTTGTCTAAATCCATTCCCATGCTGTCCATTATAAATTTTGCTCAACACTGTAAACTGAGTCTGAGAAGGAAGCCTTCGAAGAATCTCTCATAAAATTTCTTGCTGTCGTAAATGCCTTAGATTGAGTTTTGCGTTTTATTCTAAAATCTGAGAACGAAAACTATCTTACTTAAACATTTCAACTTCTTAAAGTACTTGAAAATACATATGTTGTTACAAAATCAAGAGATTGATTTATCATAATAATTTGTCGTTTCGCAATTTGAATGAGAGCTCCGAATATCGTAAGATTCTTTCATTTTAAATCTGTTTTATGTTGAATTCATTCAAATCACTCGCGTGCACACTACAAACGTGATTGGCATATGGATAAAACTATTTAAGAAAAGAGAAAACATATTACTCGTGAACTCACTTAAGGAAAAAACAATCGCAACATTGAGACTAGAAAATAAAATATTAGTGCTGTTTTGTACCTTCATAAATGCAAAAAATGGTAGCGCCTAATAAGATTTTGCTTTCTCCCATTCATGGCAATGCTGGTAGATGGAATGAGGAGTATTAAAATGAATATATGAATGAAAAGCATATATCATTATGCTTTTTCATAAAAGATGTCATTCTATAAAGAATACGATTAAAAAATGAAGCACTTCAAAATATCTTGGTGCAATTTGATAAAAATCTTCTTTTTATCGTATTCCTTTTCTATAGCTTCATCTTTTTTCAAGACGCATTCGATAAAGCAATGTCTTTTATAAAAATATCCATCAAAGCTACAAGGTATTTTCTTATTTAAGTTATAAAAAATGATAAAAATGTGATTTTACTCTTTGTTGGTTTTTAAGAAAATCTGGATAATAATTTTTATTCTCAGTGTACTTAAGCACATACGCTATCTCTCGTGAGTGATATTATGTAGAGTTTATTGTGCATCACCATCTTTATATGTATAAACGTGTAAGCTGAAACCATCATTCTATTTGGCTTGCTCCCAATGTTACTCCCTTACATTTGAAAGTGTTCATAGGAAGCGCTCCCTTCTTTCTTCAATAGTCTTTATCCTCACACACACCTCGCTTGTGGTATGTAAGCCAACGATTTTTTTGATTTAAATGCCAATATTTAAATAAAAAAGTCTTTTTAGTATTTAAAGTTCTTATTCAATTTGCAAAACGATATCATTTCCAATGAGTGTGTTGTCTTTCTCATACAAAGAGTTAAATGCATAAAATTGAAGCAATTGGAATTTTAGAATTTTAGTCTTTAATAATCTCTTTCATAAAAGATACCAACACTCGAATTCTTTTCATTCCCTATGGCGCCTTTAGCTTTAAGATGACGTGAAATATCCAGATTAATTGTTCCCTTCGTTGCTCCATCTGATCCTGCTTCAAAACCTAAATAAATGTTATTGTGTATATAACGTCCAATACGTAAGCCAGTATTTCCCTTTTCATCAACGACAACATCGAGATCATCAAGACCAATTTTAGCCCGTAGAGTATTCAATAAAGATGTATTAGAAGCACCGGCAAGATCAGCAGCCGCTGCCGCAAGTTGGGCAATCTGAAATGGTGATAGTTCATTAAGAGAACGGTTAAAAATCAAACGCGCTAAAATCTCATCCTGTGGTAAATTCGGTTGTGAAGAAAAATTAACATCAAGATTATCAATTGTTCCACTTACAGTTACTGTGACGCGAATATCACTACTATCTTTGTTGGCAACAAAATAAACCGTAGGATTAAGACTCCCGCTAAAACTTGCTTGTCCCTGATCAAAATTAAGACGCTGTGAAAGAATATCAAAACGTCCACGAATCATTTGAAACTCACCAACTGGATGCACATCATGCAATGGACCTGCTATGTTAATGCGTCCTCCCAGTTCAGTATCTAACCCTCGTCCACGCACAAAAAACTGATTGCGCGCCGTAATAAGCATATTTGAGAACACAACAGACGAAGATTCTTGAGAGATACCACGATTTGTGTTGGTGCCCTTAACATCAGCACGTTCAAGCGTTTTTTGAATCGGTTTTGTTAAATTCTTATTTTTAATATCAAGAAACTTTGCATTGTGAAAATGATCAGGAACAAAAACTTCAGCTTTTTCAACTGTAATATCACCGCCAATAACAAGATTATCCAGAAAATGACCTGTCATTGTCATCTTTCCTGACAATGTTGCAAGAATCATAGAGCCATCATTATAATTGGCATTATCAAGATGGAATACCAAATCTGGTTTTAGATCATTAGAGATAAGACCTGAAGCAGAAACTTTTCCCCCCTCCGACGAAGCAGCGGAAGCTTTCTCTATCAAAATGTGATCGCCGTTTAATTTGCCTTCTATTGTTACATTGTTAAGACCGAAATTTGTTTTTGAATCAAAAAAACTACCATTAACTATAGAAAAATTTCCTACCAATTGTGGTTTCAGTAATGCGCCATTAAGAGTTGCATCTATCTTGGATATGCCCGTTATATGCGCACCACGCTTTGCTAATAAAAGATCAACAAAAGCAAGAGGTATTGTCCCTTTAACATTCAATTTGGCCTCTAAACCATTGAGAGAAACAGGTCCATTTATAGAAAGATCTAATCCCTTATCTCCTGTCGCTATCATATTCTCAATATGAAAAGTCGATTTTTTGTAAGAACCACGAGCATTCATATTCATTGACATCGGTCCTTTATGAGTCATAGCAGTTAAGCTTTGACTAGAAAGCTCAAAATGAGCAGAAGGATCCTTCATGGTTCCGCCAATATCGACTTTACCTACCAGCACTCCTCCAAGTGCTTGCCCTTCAATAAAACTATTAAGCAAACCTGCAGGTAAATCTTGCAAGTTAACATGGAGATCCAACTTGTTTTCATTGAAAGATATGTGTCCTTGGGCTTGTGCCTTTGCTCCTTCCCCCGTTAAATTTGCATTCAACGTGAGATTCTGATCTATGGTTTTACCTGTAGCAGTCAGCACAAAAGGCATTATTTTCTTATCTTGAAGTGCAATCGTCGTCAGTCCTTCCCCTTTTATATCATAGGTCACATCAGGCTTTTGCGAACGACCACGAATTATAACCTGCCCTGTTACACTACCATCTGCTCCAAGATCAGATTTCCATAGATTGACTAATGCAGCAGGAAATGCATTCATTGTAAGATCTAGATTAAGGGTATCTTTAACATTTCCTGCAAGGATAATTTTACCTCCATTCACCGCAAGTCCTAATCCATTTACCGTCATGCCATTTTTATCAAAAACAATCGTAGCTGCTTTAGACAATGTCGCGTGAAAATTATGTTGTTTTATATCCACCGTTTCAATCTGTATTTCTCGTTTTATATCTTCTGGAACTTCTACTGCAACCATACGACCAGAAAGCTGTGCGTTGGTATTATGAGGCAACATCGCTTGAAGAGTAAAAACTGTTTGTCCATTTTTGCCATGAGCATGAACATTTAAATGATTAATCATCATCAAAGGCGTTTGAATTTGCTCTGCATTGATAACCACCTCCAATTGTGTCATGCCAAAAGGATCAAATAGGTCGGCTTTGACTTCCAACTTCTTCATTTTATTCTTTGCAAAGCTTAAACGATCAATATGTGCTTTTAGATTGGCTGTTTGTTTGCCATTTTGTTCGCCAAAAACGAAATCTCCTGTGACTTTTCCACTGCCTTCCTGCAAAAACAACGCAGACAACACGGAAATATCATCAGCATCAACATGCAAAGCACCTTTAACAAGACCTTGTGTTTGAGAAAGATCACCGGTTATTTTTGCGCTTCCCCCTCTTAGATCGATATTTTCAAGTTGTCGAATCTGGTGAGAATCCTTAAAAGAAGCTGATAAATACAACGGTTTCTTAGCAAAAGTGCCTTCACCTTTTATCGAGCCCGTTACAGAAGTAACAGGCGATGTATTATCTAGCAGTGTTTTCATTGTGAATGTTGTGTTCTGTAGCTGCTTTCCCATTAAAAATGCTTCAGCAACATTTGCGCGTGTGTTAAAATTGATAAGGTTATTGTGCCCTCTAGCTGTACTTTGAATTGTAAGTGCACCTTTTACTCTCGAATCCAATTTAGCAAGATCAGATATTTGAGCAGAAAAATCCATTTTTGCTCTCTCACTCGAAAAATATCCATCCGCTTTTATATCCGCATATTGGCTTTTCAAATCCAAACGACGCAAAATTAAATTCGCCGTGTCATAAGCAGCTCCACCTGAAAGAGTAAAATTTCCTTTGAAAAAACGATCAAAAGGCTCCACACCTATTTTCATATTATCAGCCACCCCTGATAACTCAAGATCAAAAGTGCCACTCATTAAACCAATTGTTCCTTTGGCTTTAATATCTGCGCTACCAGAGAGTGATTGCTCACGAAATAGACTAAAAGGAGCGAATGTTTGCGTTTTTAAACCAAGGTCGCCTTTAAAAACAAAACGCTCCATTTTTCCTTTTAACCAAGCAGAAAAACCCTGCCCCGTAAAACTAAAATCATGAATCAAAACCGGTTTTTTAGAAAAAACATCCGTATCTAAATGCACATGAACTGTTTGGTCTAAATCTTTGCCTGATGTATCTTTACGTTTTTCCCTCCCTCTAACTGTTCCTTTAACTTGAATACCAACATGACGCGAAGTTGCATTATCAAGATTTTCACTGACTCCCCCCATATCAAAAATGGCATCGCGAATATGAATATTTTTATTGCTTACATGATGTACAACAAGCTTTCCCTGCCAAGATTGTTTCCCTTCACGACCATAATCAATGTTCAAAGCAAGATTCCCCACATGCATTGGCACTTCTGATGCTGGTATAGATACAGCCTCATTTTCCTTATTAAAAGCCATTTTGCCATCAACAAAAAGCTGCCGTAAAAATCCATCTGCTGTTATTTCAGCATTGGCGACAACATTCATTGCCTGATTCTGAAGTACAATATGATCAAGGTATGTCACACCTTCTTTTGTCATTCTTGCTTCTGCTTTAAGCGTTACATCAGATGCAAAAAGGTTATAATATTGAGGAGGCATTAAAGAGCCAAGTGTGCCAACAAGTTGCGTAGAAAAACTATGTCCCTCCGCAAAACGAGCAAGAATTATATTGCCATTTAAAACAGGATGGTGATCAACTTCTGAATAAAGTTTGACAACCAAATCATCGAATGTCCCATCACCTGTAATAGCAAGACTTAATGCAGGCTGTTTTTCAATTTGCAAAATATTCGCCAAAATGCCATTTTGCGGTTCATCAACAGAAATATCAACCTTAGCTGTACGATTGCTATCAGATAGCTTTGTGAAAACAGAAAATGATCCCGGTACATCTAAACGATGAGCTGTTATATCAATATCAACCTCACCATTTGCCAAGGTTAGATTTCCTTTTAAGGATACATCAGCAGAAAAACCAAAAAGCTCCTGTTCAAATGCTACATGTTGCGCTTGAAACCTATTGATAAAAATGGCTAGCGGCAACTTTGGTAAAGAAAATTTCCTTGTTTCCAAAGAAGAAATCAGAGAAGAATTACTCTGCGGTTTGCGTAAAAATGTAATCTGTTCCGCTGAAAGCTCATTAATACTCATGCGCCCTCTCAACAATGCTAAGCGGTTCCAATCCATTTTAGCATTAGTAATTTTCAGCCAAATACCCTTTTTATCACTCACGGTAATTGCTTCAATTGACGTTTGAGAAGACAGTGTTCCTTGTATATTATGCAAACGAACTTGGCGATTAGGCCCTGAAAGTCCGCGTTCAATGAGAGAGACTAACCATGAACGATCATCGGTACGCGCTTGACTAGAGGACAAATCGCCTTCTCGCGCAAAAACAAAAGCACTCAGCAAAAGAAATGAAAGCCCAAATAAGAAAGCCGATAAACGCATAGTTTTTTTCATTAAAATGCTTGCCCTATACCCACATAAAAACCAATGCGAGGATCACCTTTCTCTCGCTTGAGAGGAAAGGCTAAATCAACGCGTAAAGGACCAAGATCTGTCATATAGCGACCGCCAATGCCCGCTCCCCATTTTATTTTTTTAGCAAAATCAAATCGCGCCTTTTCTCCTACACTACCGCCATCAAGAAAACTGACAACCCCTATCTTATCATTTAAAGAAAAACGCAACTCTGCTGATCCCTCAACAAGTGCCCGCCCGCCAACAATAGCATCATTGCCTGTTTTGACTCCAATATTACGATAAGCATAACCGCGAACAGATCCTCCACCACCAGCAAAAAAGAGTATATCTGAAGGTACTTGTGCCCTATCACTGCCAATAATTGTACCAAGCTTTGCTCGCGCCGCAAAAACAAAACGATTCTTTGCATCCAATGTCCAATAAGAACGGCCTTCTACAGTCATTTTTGCTATAAAATTGCCAAAGCGCACTTCATAAAAAGGTTCGACATTCACTTCACCATACAAACCTTTTGTCGCATTAAACTTATTATTACGACTATCATAAATCAACTCACTAGGTAATCCAACTGTTGTAAAATAATGGTTCCCAAAATGAATATCGTGTGAATAACCAGTAGAAACTTTTACCGCCATCTGTCCCGATAGATTACCATTAAAGATATGTGTTATACCAAACTTTCCTCTAATAGCTTTTGTCGTATAATTTTCTAGGACATCTTGCTGTATTTTTAGTTCAGTTCTAAAGTCTGTATCAGGAGTAAATATGCCAGGCTTTATAAATGTGCCGCCTAAAAGATAATCAAAATTTTTAAAATTATATGATTGTTCCTTGTTGCTACCAATCCCGCTTACTTTCGCTTCAATTTTAAGCTGTTCTGCATGACCAAAAAGATTATTATGCATCCAATAAGCTTCAAAACCAGCTCCATCTAATGTTGAATAGCTACCACCTGCACCAAAACGACGTGGTTTACGTTCTTCTACCACAAGCGTCAGTGGTAGACTCCCATCAGAGCTAATGGTCTCAGCCTCACGTATATTCACAGCACGAAAAACATTAAGACGTGCAAGTCTTTCACTTGCTTTGGCTAATGCAGCAGAATCATATCTTTGACCTACCTTTAATCCTGTCATCCACGCAATATAAGCTGAATCTACACGGGGCTTTGTACTCACATTACGCACACTTAAAGGACCGTAATAAGCTTCTTGTCCAGGATCAACAGCAATCTGCGCATCAATAAGACGTGCTGCATGATCAGCAACGACTTCACTTTTCATAACTTTGGCCTTAGCATAACCTTGTCTACGCCATCCTTCAACCGCCCATCTTTCTGCTTTTAGAATGGTTTCAGATTTGGCAATCGTTCCAGTCTTATAACCCAACTCTTCAATTGTCGGCATTCTATTGGTTTTATATTTTACTAATGGAGCAACTTTATTAATGTCTGCAACATTAAAAACGTATTGGGGACCAGCATCAACGAGAATAACAATTTTGGATTGCGCTGGGAGTTGCGTTACAGGACTTAAATCAGCAGCTTCTAAACCATTAATCTTAATACTAATAATACCGCCATAACGTCCATCAGCATAAAGAGCAGAAAGAATAGCGCGATAATCTGAACGCGCTTTCGCTAACAAACCAGAAGAACTCAATGCTTTCTCTTTATCAGCAACCAGAGAAGAAACAGACTTGACTATTTTTACACCTTCTGATGGCGCTCCCAAAGGAGCAATAACATCAACCTTATAAAATTTCTCTGTACCACTGACATTATAGGAAGAGGCGTTGGTTGTCTTTTGACCAAAAAGAGGGATGCCGAATAACTCAAATGCTGCAAGTGTTTGCGGAAAAGCACAGGTAAAGCATAAGCTTATAAATACACTGCGCATAGTTCTTGATTTAAAAAGATCTCCCGTCTGATATACCATCCAATCAGATACCCTCAACACTTCACATCACTTTGTACTATAAATAACATCAAACAAGAATGGTAAATATGCTTACCCTCAATATTTCACACGTTTAATGATATTAAAAATATTCTTTTCTTGCCATGCATCATTTTTCCTCCCTTATATTCATAAAACTCTCTACTGGCGTGCCACAAAACAGCTTCGCTCCTTTTCTCCTAACACATTCATTTAACTCATTATAAATGTTTTATTGAATCTCATAAAACTATGGTTAAATTTATACAAATGACCATCCATGAGAGTACTACAAAATTTACGTATATAGACTTCTCTCTCCAAAAAACTATAAAGACACTTCTTGATTTTTATGCGGAGATATGATTGTCTCTCCCAAGTTAGGGGGGAGAAACAATTGATGATCGCGCGTGTTACAACTGTTGCTTTTCGCGGTCTAGAAGCAGTGCCTGTCGATGTACAGGTTATGATTTCCTCCGGCAAAATAGGAATGGCTATCGTTGGATTAGCCGATAAAGCAATCGCAGAAAGCCGTGAACGCGTGCAAGCAGCTCTGCATGCTTGTGGGCTTTCTATGCCAAACAAACGGGTTACCGTTAATCTTGCCCCTGCTGATCTTCCTAAAGAGGGATCCCATTATGATTTGCCCATTGCTGTGGGTTTAATGCTTGTTATGGGCGTTCTTCCTCCCGAAGTTGCCCAAGACTATGTCATTTTAGGTGAATTGTCATTGGATGGTTCCCTTACAGCTGTCAATGGTGTTTTACCAGCCGCAATGACAGCTTTATCACTCGATAAAGGCCTTATTTGTCCCTATCAATGTGGACCTGAAGCAGCATGGGCAAATGCAGAGATGAATATTCTTGCCCCCGAAACACTCCTTACTATGGTTAATCATTTTAAAGGAACGCAAATTCAAAAACGTCCTCAACCGCGCCAATATACTCTCCAAACTGAACTTCCAGACCTTTGCGAAATTAAAGGACAAAAAACCGCCAAACGTGCATTAGAAGTTTGCGCTGCTGGGCGGCATAATCTTTTGTTTGTAGGTCCTCCTGGCGCTGGAAAATCTATGTTAGCGCAACGATTGCCTTCCATTCTGCCACCCCTTGATAGCCGAGAACTTTTAGATGTTTCTTTGATTGCTTCCATCACAGGAGAAATTATCCATAATACTATTTCACGGCATTGCCCCTTCCGTGCTCCGCATCATTCCGCTTCCATGGCAGCAATGATCGGTGGTGGAATTAAAGGACGACCTGGAGAAGTCTCTCTTGCACATAATGGCGTTCTCTTTCTTGATGAATTACCTGAATTCTCTCCACAAGTCCTTGACTCTCTTCGTCAACCCTTAGAGAGTGGAGAATGTGTTATCGCCCGCGCTAATCACCATATTAGCTATCCTGCCCGCTTTCAATTCATTGCTGCAATGAACCCTTGTCGATGCGGTATGGCAGGCGAAAAAAATCATGTTTGTGCTAAAGGAATACGCTGTCAAATCGATTATCAGTCCCGTATTTCTGGTCCTCTGCTCGACAGAATTGATTTACGAATTGATGTCCCTGCTCTAACAGCTATGGATCTTATGCAACCAGAACAATCAGAAAAAAGCCGTGATGTTGCAAAACGCGTCGCACGATGTCGCGCCATTCAAGCCAAACGTTTTACAACATTGGGTCTTAACCATATTCGCACCAACGGTGATTGCCCTGCTAAAATTATCGAACAAATTGCCATACCTGATAAAAATGCCGCTAAACTCCTACGCGATGTAAGTGAAAAGATGCAGCTTTCTGCCCGCGCTTATCATCGTATTCTCAAAGTTGCACGCACCATTGCCGATCTTGACGAAGCTGATCATCTTGCTCGCCATCATCTCGCAGAAGCTATTTCTTACCGGTTGGGTACTGAAAGATTAACAGTTCTTACCTAAAAAAGATTTCATCAATAAAAACTCACTGGAAAATAACGCAGATAAAGTTCTGTAAGCTTGCCATCATCTTCTAGAGATTTCAGAGCATAGTTAAGTATATCAATTAATTTTTCATTCTTTTTTGCCACAGCAAGCTGCATTCCTTGCCCCAATAACTGTGGAGCCATATACGGACCTCCAACAAAATGGCAACAATCAGCAGATTTGGGATCATTTAGCCACAAAGATAAAGAAAATCCATCATCAAAAATAACATCAATTTTATGATCCTGTAATGCTTTATAAAGCTCTGTCCTGTTTTTAAATCCTTGCCATTTGGCTTCAGGAAAATAACTGCGAAACAGCTTTTCATGAACAGTTTTGGACAAAACACCACTGTTTAAATGTATCATTTTATCGTTTATTGATTCATCGAGATTTACAAGTTGAGATGTAATAAACCGAGACGCAACAAATCGAGCTGGAAAACGCAAATAAGATCTTGTAAAAACGAGATCTTGATGGGTTTTCATTGTTTCTTTTAAACCAGCAATAATAACTTCTGCGCCACCATTTTTGACATGTTCTACGAGCTCTTCCCAAGGAACAACTTCTACCTCACAGACTTTTTCAAGATTTAATTTTGAACAAATAGCACGCAATAAGTCGATATTATAGCCTGCAAGATGTCTTGTTTGATCAAGAAAGTTAAAGGGAGGAAAATCAAAAGTCGTTACAAAGCGCAAACGCACTATATCTGTTGTATCAGGCTGTACAAAATGTTCATGCGAATTAAAAAAAAAGGGGAGCCTGCCAGCCATTTCAGCTTCTACAAACGAGGAAAATAAAAAGCCCCATAGTCCAAATAAAATTCCAATAAGAGCATTCAATCTATTTATAAATTTCTTTATTGCCAAAATCTCGCCCCCCATTATGCAGAGCTAAAATATAATTTTTCTCAGTCATCATATCTAATGCATTGAACAAAAATATCTGCTCCTTTCATGAATTAAATTGTTTGCGCTTTTCTCAAAACTATCAAACAATTAACCGTTTCTCTCTTTTTCAGAATATATTGCTGATAATCAACATTTGTGCGCATAGCTCTTAAATAAATGCTTGAAAAAGCTTTTGAGCAAAAAGGCGATTTTTGAATATGTTTATCAATAAAAAGTTTCTGTACTATCGCTTATTTTATCTTTAATCTCTTTGAGAACATGAGAGTTTTTCTTTTTTCTTTCATGAAGTCTCATGCTCTTTACATGAGGGAAAAGTATCATTGTGCTGCCCATTCATGCACTTTTTTTAAAGAAATGCGCCTCGTTGCTTCCCCTTATCCACAACATCATCCGTGGATGAGATAACGCAAAATCCATAGAGTACCACCATCTTTTACGTCGATAAAAGAGCAAGGTAGCAGCGTCATTTTTTTCACAACATTGGCAACTGGCGAAAAAATAATGCTGCTGGCTTTTGTTTCATAAGCATAAAGGTGGCGATGCTCTTTACTATTATACCATTCATGGACCACTATAAAATGGGCTTGGATAGCTGAGGAGATGTCTGTTTAAAATAAGCAGGTGTGCATTAGCAACCAATAGCGTTTTGTTTGAGGTGAGGAGTATGCTCCTCTTTAAGAAACGTGATAAAAAGCATGAGGCGATGCATAATCCTCTATGTCTTTAAAAGACATTGCTTGGAATATTTTTTTTAAGCTGTAAAGCAGAATGTAAGAGGTAATGGTACGGATGGAAACGGGTTTTTATCCCCAACGTCTTTAGATTCTTCGCAAATGAGGCTACATGTCAGTTTGAGAGATTATGCCAACAGATATAGGCAATACCCTTACCCTCCTTTGGCACACAAAAGTTGCAACAGCTAAGAGAGCCTTTTATCTATCTTCGCTTCTATCGCAAACGTGCTGCTGCATGAAACCTTGATGTTGATTTACGGGAAACAACACTGCCTGTGTAAAAATCATTCTCTTACACACTAGCAATTATGTATTAACAGATGTTGAATATAAATATGATATACGATAAATGTTTGATATAGTTATTCCATAAATAACTGATCAAAATATTAAGCCTAGAGCTGTTTGGATATCGTAAACTAATACAAGAATGGATTAACTTATGAGTGATGAACTAACCTCACCGACATCTAATAATGACTATGGTGCCGCTTCTATTAAAGTTCTTAAAGGTCTTGATGCTGTACGTAAACGTCCTGGTATGTATATTGGTGATACAGATGATGGTTCGGGCTTGCACCATATGGTCTATGAGGTCGTAGACAACGCTATCGATGAAGCTCTAGCTGGTCATGCCACTCTTGTAAATGTCACTCTCCATGCAGATGGTTCTTGTTCTGTTCGTGATAATGGACGCGGCATTCCAACAGATATACACCCAACAGAAGGTGTTTCAGCCGCCGAAGTTATTATGACACAGCTTCATGCTGGTGGAAAATTTGATCAAAATTCTTACAAAGTCTCAGGAGGTTTACACGGCGTTGGTGTCTCTGTTGTGAATGCATTATCCGTTTGGCTCAAATTAAAAATCAAACGTAATGGTAAACTTCATGAAATGTCATTTACCCATGGAGTTGCTGATTCTCCACTGAAAATTATTGGCGATTGTGATCAAGAAAGTGGAACAGAAATCAGATTTTTACCAAGCTCTGAAACCTTTACAATGGTTGAATTTGATTTTGAAACTTTGGAACGCCGTTTGCGTGAACTCGCTTTTTTAAATTCTGGCATACATATTCTTCTCGTTGATGAACGCCATGCTGATATTCAATCCGTTGAATTGCATTATGAAGGTGGATTAGTTGAATTTGTCAAGTATATTGACCAAACGAAAAAAGCACTACTAGATACCCCTATTTATATTGCCAGTGAAAAAGAAGGTATGAGTGTTGATGTCGCTCTATGGTGGAATGATTCCTACCATGAGAAAGTTTTATGTTTTACAAATAATATTCCTCAACGTGATGGTGGAACGCATTTAATCGGTTTTCGGAGTGCTTTGACGCGTCAAATTAATGGTTATGCTGAATCTTCAGGTATTGCAAAAAAAGAAAAAGTTAATTTAACCGGTGATGACTGTCGCGAAGGACTTACAGCTATTCTTTCCGTCAAAGTGCCCGATCCTAAATTTTCTTCACAGACAAAGGACAAATTGGTTTCTTCTGAAGTGCGTCCCATTGTGGAAAATTTGGTGAATGAAGGTCTTTCCACATGGTTGGAAGAGCATCCTAATGAAGCGAAGCTTCTCATTGGTAAGGTCGTAGAAGCTGCAACAGCACGTGAAGCCGCACGTAAAGCGCGTGAACTCACAAGACGCAAAGGAGCTCTTGATATTACTTCTCTACCGGGAAAACTTGCCGATTGCCAAGAACGTGATCCAGCAAAATCAGAAATCTTTATCGTTGAGGGAGATTCAGCTGGTGGATCAGCAAAAAGTGGACGTTCTCGTCAAAATCAGGCGATTTTGCCGCTGCGCGGTAAAATCCTTAATGTCGAACGAGCACGATTCGACCGCATGCTCTCATCGGATATGATTGGAACGCTTATTACTGCTCTTGGAACTTCCATTGGGAAAGATGAATTTTCACCGGATAAATTGCGTTATCATAAAATTATCATTATGACAGATGCGGACGTTGATGGTGCCCATATTCGTACCTTACTGCTCACTTTCTTTTTTAGACAAATGCCTGAATTGATTGAACGTGGACATCTCTATATCGCCCAGCCACCCCTCTATAAAGTCTCACGAGGTAAGTCTTCCCAATATATTAAAAATGAAGCAGCATTTGAAGAGTTTTTAATTGATACGGGCTTAGAAGATGCAACCTTAGAACTTTCAACGGGAGAAGTTCGTGCAGGTGCCGATTTATATCAACTTGCCAAGGATGCTCGTGTGTTGCGTCAACTTTTAAATAGTCTTCATACACGTTATGACCGCAACATTGTTGAGCAAGCAGCGATTGTTGGAGCTTTTAACCCTGAAGCCTTTGTCACACCAGAAAAAGCGCAAAAAACAGCCGATACTATCGCCCATCGTCTTGATTTGATTGCCGATGATATGGAACGAGGTTGGAGTGGCCAATACACATCAGATGGAAGCTTATATTTTGAACGTGTTTTACGCGGAGTTAAAGATGTGATTACTCTGGATACGGGGCTTATTAATTCTGCCGATGCCCGCCAAATTGATCGCGTTTCTAAAAATTTCATAGAGATATATAATCCTCCCCCTCTCCTACACCGCAAAGATAAATCAGAGCGTATCTTTGGACCTATGAGCCTCTTAGAGAGCATCTTTGCAAATGGTAAAAAAGGCATTATGCTCCAACGTTATAAAGGTCTGGGAGAGATGAATGCTGAGCAGCTTTGGGAAACAACCCTTAATCCTGATGCACGCTCTCTGTTACAAGTTAAAATCAATGATGCAACCGATGCAGATTCACTCTTTTCTCGTTTAATGGGTGATGAAGTTGAACCTCGGCGAATTTTTATTCAAGATAATGCCTTAAGCGTTGCCAATCTTGATATCTAAAGGTACTCTTTTGTTTCTGGCTGTATAAACGTCGTGGTTTTATACGCTGTTTTTTCGTATTTGAACATTTCCTCTATTTTCATTTACGATAAAAGAAAAATAAGGAAGGTCATGTATATGGCAGCTGAAACAGAACGCGTCGGAGCCAAGGGTGGTATGGAACACTCTTTTGGCTTTACCAGAGTTGATGAAGCGCAAAAACAGTCCATGGTTGATGGGGTATTTCATTCTGTCGCTGAAAACTATGATAAGATGAATGATATCTTATCATTAGGACTACACCGTGTGTGGAAAAACTCTATGGTTGCTTGGCTTTCTCCCCCAGCTCTTGTCAATTGGAAGGTTCTTGATGTGGCTGGTGGAACTGGTGATATTGCTTTTCGCATTCTTAATGCTTCACGTCAAAAAGCCCACGCTACAGTGCTTGATATTAATGGTTCAATGCTCAATGTCGGTAAAAAACGTGCACAAAAAAATGGTCTTGCTCCTCTGATGGATTTTATTGAGGCCAACGCAGAACATTTGCCTTTTAAAGATCAAAGCTTTGATGCCTACACGATTGCCTTTGGAATTCGCAATGTACCTCATATTGACAAAGCTCTTAGAGAAGCTTTTCGTGTTTTAAAACCGGGGGGACGTTTCTTATGTTTAGAATTTTCAAATGTTGAGATGCCTCTGCTCGATAAAATTTATGACCTGTGGTCTTTTCATGCCATCCCTAAGCTTGGTCAAATCATTGCAAACGATGGTGATGCTTACCGTTATTTGGTTGAATCTATTCGTAAATTTCCTAAACAAGATGATTTTGCCCAGATGATCAATCATGCAGGTTTTTCGCGAGTATCGTATCGCAATCTCACCGGTGCTATCGCAGCACTGCATTCAGGTTGGAAAATTTAAAAATGGTGCAGATTTCCACTTACTTTCAATTGATGCGCGCAGGATGGGTTTTAGCACGTGAAGGTGTTTTGAGTGCTCTGCCTCACGATGAGCTTAAAGGATTTCCAGCATTCTGTCATCGTATAGCAAGTGCATTAGCGCGACGTAAAACAAAAAAGAAACGACGATCTGAAAATATTTCTTGTGCCATCAATAAGCTTGGGCCTTCTTACATAAAACTTGGACAATTTCTTGCTACAAGACCTGATATTGTTGGACGCGATATTGCTAAAGATTTGGCACAACTACAAGACCGCGTTCAAACATTTTCTTGCCCTGATGCTATTGCACAAATTGAAAATTCGCTTGGTCGCTCTATCAATGATTTATTTATCAATTTTTATCCCCCCATTGCTGCTGCTTCTATCGCCCAAGTTCACCCAGCTGAATATTACGATGAAACTGGTCAGAAAAGAAAATGTGCTGTTAAAGTTATTCGTCCCAATATCAGAACCCGCTTTGCCAGAGATCTTAGAGGATTCTACCTCATTGCTCATTTACAAGAACGTTATATACCAGCTTCTCGACGACTGCGTCCTGTTTGTGTGGTTGACACTTTAGCACAAACCACACGTATTGAGATGGATTTGCGATTAGAAGCAGCTGCCATATCAGAAATGGCTGAAAATATTCAACATGATACAGGTTTTCGGGTTCCAAAAATTGATTGGGAGCGTACAGGGCGTAATGTTCTCACAATGGAATGGATAGATGGTATAAGAATATCTGAAATTTCTGCCCTCAAAAAAGCTGGGTTTGATTTGCAGGCACTCGCAGTTACGCTTATTCAATCTTTCCTTCGTCATACATTACGTGATGGTTTTTTTCATGCCGATATGCATCCTGGTAATTTATTTGTAGATGCACAAGGATGTATTGTTGCTGTTGATTTAGGAATTACAGGGCGGCTTGGAAAAAAAGAAAAGCATTTCCTTGCTGAAATCCTTTATGGCTTTATTACCCGCGATTACCACCGCGTGGCATGTGCCCATTTTGAAGCAGGATATGTCCCTTCACACCACAATATTGAAAGCTTTGCTCAAGCTAACCGTGCTATTGGCGAACCAATCCATGGGCAATCAGCGCAAAGTATTTCCATGGCTAAATTGCTCACACTGTTGTTTGAAGTCACGGAATTGTTTGATATGCAAACACGACCTGAACTTTTATTACTCCAAAAAACTATGGTTGTTGTTGAAGGTGTAGCGCGCACACTAGATCCTCATTTTAATATGTGGAAAGCTTCTGAACCCGTTGTCAGAGAATGGATTAGCAAAAATTTAGGGCCTATAGGAGTGGCAAAGGACTTTAGTGAAGGCGCGCAAGCACTCCTTTCGTTGGCTCGTAAAACACCACAATTGATACACAATTTTCAACGTATGGAAGAAGACCTTAACCAAATCAGAGAAACAGGATTTAATCTTTCTCCTTCCACCCTTAAAAGACTTGCTGTTGAGCAAAGCCGTACCAACCGTTATGGACGTTATAGCCTGTTCATCATTGCACTTTGTTGTGTTTGTCTCACTTTTTACCTTTTTCATCTTTTCTAATCTGTTCAATATGCTAAAAAATACCTATAATGAAATCATTGAAATCATTTTGTCTCTTGGAGGTATTTTATGGCTAGTCTCACCATTCGTAACCTTTCCCCAGAAGTCAAAGAAGCTTTACGTATACGTGCCGCTAAAAATGGTATCTCTATGGAAGAGGAAGCACGCCGTCTTTTAAGCAATCCCAGCGCTTTAACTATACCCCCCTCTCAAGCAAGCGTCCTTGAAGTGCAATCATTGCAATCAAAATCACTTCTTCTCATTATTGGTGGAAGTATTGCAGCTTATAAAGCGCTTGATCTTATTCGCCGTTTACAGGAGCGTGGCGCACACTTAAACATCATCATGACAAAAGCAGCGCAAAAGTTTATTACGCCTTTAGCAGCGGAAGCTCTCAGTGGCCGTACTGTGTATAGCGATTTATTTTCACGCGCAGAAGAATATGATATCGGACATATCCGGTTAGCACGTAATGCTGATCTCATTATTTTAGCGCCCGCCACTGCTAATCGCATTGCAAAAATAGCTAACGGCATAGGAGATGATCTGGCTGATTGTGTGCTTTTAGCAGCACGCTGTCCACTCTTAATTGCACCAGCTATGAACCCAGCAATGTGGGCACATCCTGCAACCATGCGCAATGTCGCAAAATTACGCGCCGATGGCGTTCATATAGTAGGACCAGAAATTGGCACAATGGCTGAGCGTGATGAGACAGGTTGTGGGCGCATGAGTGAACCTTTAACCATTGTAGCAGCAGTAGAAACTCTTTTAGTGATGCAGAAAAAACCGCTTTCTGGGCGTCATTTCATTGTTACTTCTGGTCCTACTCATGAACCTATTGATCCCGTGCGCTATCTTGCTAATCGCTCTTCAGGCAAACAAGGGCATGCCATCGCAACAGCTCTCGCCCATTTGGGCGCTAAAGTAACGCTTATTTGTGGACCAGTTCATCTTGCACCTCCACAAGAGGTAAAAACTATCCATGTCGAAACCGCACATCAAATGTTACAAGCCGTTCAAACCGCATTGCCTGCTGATGGTGCTATTTTTGTCGCCGCTGTTTGTGATTGGCGCAGCCAAACACAATCTTTACACAAGATGAAAAAAAGCGCTCATACAACACCACCATCTTTGCATATGGTAGAAAATCCTGACATTTTAGCAACAATTGGACATGCTGCAAACCGCCCCCCACTCGTGATTGGATTTGCAGCCGAAACCTCTGACCTTATCGTAAATGCGCAAAAAAAATGTATCGAAAAAGGTGCTGATTTCATTCTTGCCAATGATATTTCCCTTCAAGCTGATGGTACTCGTGTCATGGGTGCTGATACAAATCAAGTTTATCTTGTAAGTAAAAAAAATGTTGAAGAATGGCCGCAGATGACAAAACAGCAAGTCGCACAAAAATTGGCAAAGGTTATTGTATCCTTTTTTGAATCACATACTCCCACGCATCTAAAATGAGAAAAAACCGTAGTTTATAAATGACAATAAAAGTTTAGCTTGGAGCTTGGAGCTTGGAGCTTGGAGCTTGGAGCTTGGAGCTTGGAGCTTGGAGCTTGGAGCTTGGAGCTTGGAGCTTGGAGCTTGGAGCTTGGAGCTTGGAGCTTGGAGCTTGGAGCTTGGAGCTTGGAAAATAAATACTCTAAATAGACCACAATGCAAAATAAAAATGAAACGTATTTACTAAATTATCTAAAACTATTTATACGTGTAACTTTTATTGAAAGAACGACCTTCTCTCTTTAGAAAAAAATCCCTATGTCTTCCAATCTATTTATAAAATTACGCGCATTGGTAGATTTTATTGTTACTTGCTCATACTGTTCATTCGCTTTATAGAAAAATTCTAACGCAATTTTCTATACCCCTTGCCTCATCGCCGCTTTATAAGGACGAAGATTTTTAACCACATCGATCTGTAATCAGATTGGTTTCTCTATTGATTTATAATGATCATTTAGCGTTTTGCAACTTGAACAAGAAAGCCGAGTAGCATAGGATTCTTTTATTGCAAATCCTCTTACATTGAAGCAATCAAAATCATTTATTTTCACATCACAAATGAAAGTGGCATGTGGATAAAACTATAAAGAAAAGCAAAAAATACTTTCTATAAATGCTCTCAAATGCAAAAACTATCGCTATATTGGGAGCTAAAAATAAATAATGGTGCCAACTTGCACTTTCATAAGCCGTAAAAATGGTAGCTCTCAATGGACATAGTATTATACTCTTCATAGCTCTTCATTTTAACTACGAATCCTATAAAACCAATCAAATCTCTTTCAGATTGTAAGCCATGTGTAAGGATCATGCCGCATAAGGTCGTACTTTAATTAAAATCTTTAGCTTAGTTTGAGGAATATCGTGTTTTTTTGAAGATTGGATGGTTTGGTTTTGTCATTCACTGTATTTTCTTGACCTCCTCCTCGTCCTAAAGGATAAAGATTTCTATCAGTGCCGATTTTTAAATAATTCGACTTCTCTCGGCGACTCCCTACTGCTGACTATTGGTATGGTTCACTTCATAGGCTCTATGGGCAAGCTTACCCTCATCCTACACCACATTATCTAAAAAAACTTAATAGTAATGTTTTACAAACCTTATACCACTATCCTTAACAACAGTTTTACGGTAGAATTAGAGAAGCTTTTTCATTGTGACCGAAGTCCACGTCATTGATGTGAGTGTATCAGATTTTTGTTACAGTTTACAATTATGGTTGGAGATTATATAATGTATATCTTGCTAGCATAATACGTGTATCTTGTTTTTGATGTTTTTGCTTAAAAAGCTTTTGTCAAATCTACTCCAAAAGATGCATTGCTTTGGGCAGTTTTTCAAAACAAATACCTGCATATGCAATACAATGGTGTTCTATTTTATATGAGGGACGTAACCCCTTTCAATTTTGTCGTAAATCATGATTTGAATATTTTGTTTAACTTTATATCTCTACCCTTGAATGAATGCATAAGAAAACTAAAAATAGACAGAGATAATATTCTTATTTTAACATATGAATGTACTTTATATTAATATTACTATATTGAAGAAAAATATGTTATGGTACTTATAAAATAATACATTGCCATCCCTTGATTATTTATTTTAATCAACAAAGTTATAGGATCTATAAAACTCAGTGCATATGTAAAGCACTCTTTCATCCGTCCCTTGTTTTTACTTTTTTCTTATCTCGTTCGTTGTTATGATTTTTACTGCTGCCTATCGTGCTTTACAGCGTCTTATCACCCCGCAATATCGTATTATGATATTAAAAGCCTTGGGAATTACTTTTGTTGTTCTCGCCATTCTATGGTTAGGTGTGCGCCAACTTTTTATATCCTATTTTTGGCCTTGGGTTGCTGATTTCCTTCCTGGATTACCTAGTTGGGCAGGATGGATAGGATTGGGTATGCTCATTATTTTTAATATTGGTTTAGCTATGCTGATGGCTTTTTTTATTGCCCCAATCACCGCTATGATTGGTGGTTTTTTCATTGATTCTGCTGCTGAAGTTATTGAAAAAGAAGATTATCCAAACGAGCCTGTTGGACATGCTCTGCCGTTTGGGCGCTCTCTAATTCTCTCCTTGAAATTTCTTCTTTTGAGTCTTCTTGGTAATGGAATTGCTTTTATTTTGTTTTTCGTACCAGGTGTCAATTTGATTGCCTTTTATGTTATTAATGGCTTTTTGCTTGGTCGTGAATATTTTGTATTTGCCGCCTACCGTTTTCGCTCAGAACAAGAAGCACATGCCTTTTTACACACCCATTACCTAACAGTTTTTGGTGCGGGTTTGTTAATCGCACTTTTTGTTTCAATTCCCATTCTTAATTTAACAACACCGCTCTTCGCAGCTGCCTTTATGACATACTTACACAAAATGCTTTCGCAAAAAACCACCGCACCTATTTGGCAGAAATAATAGCACTGTCTGAAAACCCAAACAAAGTTCATGCGTAAAGAGTATAAGAAATAGTTATATGCTTTTAAATGAGCGCTTTTATTTCTCTCATACAAGAAATCTCTTGAAAAAAATCTTGCTCTGGTGTTAGCGTTTCGTTAACATAATGTTATCATACCTGTTATTTTTGTAGGCTATTGTGGTCCTGTGGGTATTTTATAAAGCTTCTTTGCTTTAAAAGTGTTGGTGTGAATGGTTCATTGAATATGCGTTTTCATCAAAAGCAAATGAAAAATTTGCCAACCAGTGCAAGGAATGGATTTTGATATCAAAGCAAAATAAATAACCTTAGTTATTAAAACTGTTGAGAGACTTGTTGTAAGGAATACTCTTAATGGAGAAAGTTGCTATGATATTAGAAAAAAGGACAGTGGAGTGGGAGCTATGCATATACTGGTAAAGATATTAAAGAAATTGGTTTATTCAGCTGGCAAAGTGAATCTGAGATCTTAAGTTCTATATTCTTTGAAATCATGTAAAAACTGTATCATATTTACTGTATCATATTTAAAGAAAGGCTATACAGATGAACTGGATTACAAATTATGTTCGCCCTAAAATTAATTCTATATTGGGACGCCGTGAAATTCCAGATAATCTATGGATAAAAGATCCCACTAGTGGTGAAATGGTCTTTCATAAAGATTTGGAGATGAATCAATATGTCATTCCAAGTTCTGGTTATCATATGCGTATCAGCGCTAAAAATCGTCTTATGCATTTTTTTGATGATGGTGTTTATACGCCTCTGGAAAATCCAAAAGTTGTAACAGATCCTTTAAAGTTTCGTGATGAAAAACGCTATATTGACCGATTAAAGGATTATCGTTCTAAACTTGGAGTTGATGACAATATTTTAAGTGCACGAGGTACGATTGAAGGCTTACCAATTATAGCTACCGTCCAAGACTTTGCCTTTATGGGTGGATCCCTTGGTATGGCTTCAGGAGAAGCTATCATCAAAGCTTTTGATACCGCCATTGCCGAAAAATGTCCGTTGGTTCTTTTTGCCGCTTCTGGTGGTGCACGGATGCAAGAAGGAACGCTCTCCTTGATGCAAATGCCTCGTACAACTGTCGCTATTGAAATGCTCAAAGAAGCAAAACTTCCCTATATTGTGGTTCTTACCAATCCAACGACTGGTGGTGTTACTGCTTCTTATGCCATGCTTGGTGATGTTCACATTGCTGAACCTGGTGCTATGATTGGTTTTGCCGGTCCACGTGTGATTCAACAAACGATACGTGAGACTTTACCAGAAGGTTTTCAGAGCAGCGAATATCTGCTAGAACATGGCATGATTGATATGGTCGTATCGCGATTGGAAATGAAAACAACCATTGCACGACTTCTCCGCTTAATGATGAAACATCCTGCAGCTGTTAACCCTTCCAATCCATCTCCAACAGATTCTCATCCTTCGCTTTCTACAACAAAAGCGGCTTAACTTCATGAAAAAAAAACAAGTACAAAGGATGATCAATGAGTTACTGAAAAATTATCCCAAAAAGTTTGATCTCTCTTTAGAACGTATTCTTTACCTTTTAGAATATCTTGGTAATCCACATTTAAAACTCGCTCCTGTTATTCATATTGCTGGAACAAATGGTAAAGGATCGGCCTGTGCAATTTGTCGTGCTCTTTTAGAAAGTGCAGGCTACCACGTTCATGTATATAGCTCACCTCATCTGGTCAATTGGAATGAACGTTTCCGTATAGGACAAATAGGAGGTGGTCAACTTATTACAGAGAGCAAACTGGCTGAGACAATTCGTGAAATTATAAAGGTGTATCGTAAAAACCCAATTACTATTTTTGAAATTCTTACAGCTGCTGCTTTTATGCTGTTTAGTACACATCCAGCTGATGTCGTGATTTTAGAAGTTGGTTTAGGAGGACGTTTTGATGCTACTAACGTGATTCATAAACCAGCTGTCTCTCTTATTATGCCTATTGATTATGATCATGAGACTTTTCTTGGCAACACAATTGCACAAATCGCTTTTCAAAAAGGGGGAATTATCAAACCTGCTGTTCCAGTGGTTATCGGTAAACAAGATCATAATGAAACGCTTTCTGTATTAACAACACTTGCTGATAAAAACAAAGCACCATATTCTCTCTTTGATCAAGATTATCAAAGCTATACAGAACATGGACGCATGATCTTTCAAAATAATCAAGGTCTTATGGATCTGCCGCTCCCTAACCTTGTTGGAACCCACCAAATTGCTAATGCTGGAGCTGCTCTTGAAGCCGTGCATCAAGCAGGTTTCCAGCTCTCAGAACAGGCAATAAGTCATGCTTTACGAAATATTTACTGGCCAGCACGGATGCAACATCTTACGCATGGATATTTGGTTGATCAGCTATCTCCTCATATAGATTTATGGATCGATGGTGGCCATAATCCTGCTGCTGGAAAAGCTATTGCAGCGGAACTGACCAAATGGAGAAAAAAAACAAACCGTCCTTTTATTATGATTTCTGGTATGCTCAATACCAAAGATGCTGTTGGTTATTTTCGTCCGTTAGCAAACCTCATCGATAAAGTTTACACAATCCCATTAACTAACAGTACTGCCGGTATTTGTCCAACGATTTTAGCTGAATCAGCGCGAAAAGCAGGGATTTTTTCCACTCCACAAGCACATTTAAAAGATGCTTTAGAGAAAATTAAGACAGAGTATCAAGATGCTATTGTCCTTATTGCTGGTTCCCTTTATCTTGCCGGTGATATTTTACGTGACAATAAAACACCACCATGTTAAAAATTGATTATTCATGGAGCTTTGAAAGATAGATTTTTAAATCATGCAACTCGATTATGCACTTTATCAACATCCTAAACTTATCACTGTTTTTGGTGGGTCTGGTTTTGTCGGGCGGCATGTCGTGGAAACTTTAACCAAGCGGGGTTATCGTGTTCGTATTGCTGTTCGTCGTCCACAAAAAGCTTATTATATGCTCCAAATAGGAGAAGTAGGGCAAACCCAAATGCTGAAAACCAATATCAAGCATCGCGCTTCTGTTGCACGCGCATTGCTTGGAGCAGACGGTGCTGTCTTTCTTCCTGGTAGCTTAGCACAAGCAAATCAATCAAATTTTCAAAATACACAAATTGATGGTGCAAAAAATGTCGCCGAATTAACAACCCAAGCTGGCATTCCACTTATCTACATGTCTGCGCTTGTAGCCAATCAAAATGCCAAATTCCTTTATGCACGCGTTAAATTTATGAGTGAACAAATCGTTCAGAACACGCATCCTCAAGCAATTATTATGCGCCCATCCGTTATCTTTGGACCAGAGGATTGTTTTTTTAACACTTTAGCAAACTTGTCGTGTTTTTTACCAATCATGCCCCTTTTTGGTGGTGGACAAAGCAAATTACAGCCCATATATGTTGAGGACATCGCTGAATTTGTCGTTCGTGCTTTAGAAGGACAAGTAATCTCTGGAAAAAGTTATGATCTTGGTGGTCCACAAATTATTACATTCCAAAATGCCCTTGAAAATATATTAAACATCATTCATCGTAAGAAAACCATTTTATCTATGCCTCTTTCTGTAGGGCTATTGATGGGAGGCTTTTTGGGAACAATCGGTAAATTGCCTTTCTTGCCAACAATTGTGACAACTAACCAGATACGCTTCTTGCAAGTGGATAATGTTGTTTCTCAAGAAGCTATCAAAAATGGATATACTTTAGAAGGTGCTGGCATTACTCCCAGAGCAATGGCTGCTCTTTTACCAAGTTATCTCTGGCGATTTCGCCCACACGGACAATTTTCCAAAAATTTATCAGCCTAGTGCATATTCTGACAAGAGTTCATCAACATATTGATTTTTTTTTAATTATTTATTTCTTTATCGAGATGGCGAGATAGTGATTTATACAGATAATCTAGCGTTATTCATATTGAATGAAATATCTTGAATATCCTTCTCTCATTTCAAATCTCTCCCATGTTGTATCAATCAAAACCATTCATTTGCACGTTACAAGTGGGACGAGCGTGTGGATAAAAAAATATCAAGAAAGGAATAAAATGGTTCTTATAAATCGTTTGAGATGCCAAGAGCTGTCATAACATTGGGGACTGGCAAGTATAATGATAGTACCGACTTATTACTTCACAAGCGTAAGGATGGAGGTGTTGAATTGAGTGAGAGATATGACAGAGAGTTTTATATTTTCTCATTTTACTCTCCTCTCACGCAGAATTGTAAAAAAGCTTGTACTTGCGTATCACATGAAAACTAGATATGTGAAGAAAAATCGTTCGAAAATGAATTCAATACATTTGAATTGTTTTCATGCGAAAACTCGAGAAATATTAAAGATAAAAAATATCATTATCGTTTTGCTTATTACCTTATAATCATAAGAATGTTGTATCCTATAAATTTTGTACGACTATACTCTTCAGCAGTATTCTTGCACACCAAAATGAGAAGAAAGATAAAATATTCCTTTAAAACAAATATAGAAGTCAGAAATTAATAAGATATTGTTGTTTATAAATGTATATTTTTTGTCATTTCATTCACTTGTAATCTTTTTAAAGAAAAAGAGAAGCCTCTTGATGAAATTTATATGTCTTAGTTGTTTTTCACATAATATAATTTCATATAATTTCGTCACAGTCTTTTTTTACTCTCCTGTTCTCACCGCTTTAAAACAATAAATATTGATAAATTTTGCTTCTTCAATAAAATTGATGAGTCCCTTTATATTTTGTCCGTTACATTCATTGTTTCGATAGATAAAAACGTCTCTATTGCACAAATTTATCGGGATTTTAAAAAGTTTTTTTACATCAAGAAGTCTTGCTATTGGCTTGCATTTTTTTTTAATTTCTCCTACCGTCTGGGAAAAAAATAATTTTAAAGGAATAAAGAATGGCAACTCCAGATTATGTTGTCAAGGATATCGCTCTTGCTGCTTATGGTCGTAAAGAACTGGATATCGCTGAGACAGAAATGCCTGGTTTAATGGCGTGTCGTAAAGAGTTTTCTTCTCTTCAACCTTTGCGGGGAGCGCGCATTTCTGGTTCATTGCATATGACGATTCAAACAGCTGTTTTAATTGAAACATTAACAGCTATCGGAGCTGATGTGCGGTGGAGTTCTAGCAATATTTTTTCTACACAAGATCACGCAGCAGCCGCTATTGCAGCCACTGGTATCCCTGTTTTTGCAGTTAAGGGAGAAACATTGCAAGAATATTGGACTTATATAGATGCCATTTTCCAATGGCCAGATGGTAACCCTGCAAATCTTATTTTAGATGATGGCGCTGATGCTACAAATTATATTTTGGTGGGATGCCGTGCGGAAGCAAATAAAGATATTCTCTCTCATCCTAAAACAGAAGAAGAAGGATTCTTTTTCAAACAAATCCAAAAGCGTATGGAAACTACGCCAGGTTTTTTCACACGACAGCGCGCAGCAATCAAAGGTGTGAGTGAAGAAACCACAACAGGTGTAAACCGTCTTTATCAATTACAAAAGGAAGGGCTTTTGCCTTTTCCTGCCATTAATGTCAATGATAGTGTCACAAAATCAAAATTTGATAATAAATACGGATGTCGAGAGTCACTCGTAGACGGTATTCGGCGTGCAACAGATGTTATGATAGCTGGTAAAACAGCCATTGTCTGTGGATATGGAGATGTGGGTAAAGGTTCAGCAGCCTCTCTTTCAGGTGCTGGAGCGCGCGTTAAAGTAACAGAAATTGATCCAATCTGCGCCCTTCAAGCGGCTATGGATGGCTATGAAGTCGTGAACCTAGATGATGATGCTTCTAGCGCCGATATTATCATCACCACGACAGGCAATAAAGACATTGTCCGCTTAGACCATATGCGACAATTAAAAGATATGTGCATCCTTGGAAATATTGGGCACTTTGATAATGAAATCCAAGTATCAGCTCTTAGAAATTTGCCATGGACAAATATTAAACCTCAAGTCGATATGATTACCTTTCCCGATGGAAAACGTATCATTTTGCTTTCTGAAGGCCGATTACTTAACCTTGGTAATGCTACGGGGCATCCTTCTTTTGTTATGTCGGCCTCGTTTACAAACCAAGTTTTAGCGCAAATTGAACTCTTTACCCGCTCAGGGCACTATAAAAATGAAGTGGCTATTTTACCGAAACATCTTGATGAAAAAGTTGCCCGCCTTCATCTTGATCGGCTAGGAATAAAATTAACCACTTTATCAGAAGAACAAGCGGCCTATATTGGAGTCACACCACAAGGACCTTATAAACCAGATCATTATCGTTATTAAAATGTTCTCTTTGGTTAAAAGAAAAAGGAAAAGGCGCCGTGCTTTGCTGTGGTGATTATGCCCCCTCAAAAAAAGCTCAAAAAATGATGCGAACTTTCGCGTGTATTTTTTGTCTTTTTTTCCTTTTTTTTCCCAAATGCGTTGTTGCTCAATCATTGGAAATGATTTTACCATTTACTTTTCCAGATGGTCCATGGCTCCTTTTAGCACTGTGTGGAGGAATTTTTTGCGCCTCACTTTTTATGTGTATCGCTGTTATTACGCGTGCAAAAAAAGTGGCAGGAAACCCCCTGCAGAAAACTCAAGTAGAGCTTTTTGAAAAACTTCAATATTATGAATGGCTTTTAAAAGAAACGGGACAATCTCTTCTTATTTGGGAAAACCCAAGCGCTTTACCTCGCGTGGTTGGTAACATTCCTGTATTACAAAATTTAGGAATTGATCAGCAAGATTTTCAGTGTTTCGAGCTCTGGCTTGAAGAAAATTCAAGACGAGAACTTGACCATGCATTAACGCAATTGCGTTACGAATCTCACCCTTTTGAATTGTCTATCACCACGATAAATAATACGCTGTTACAAGTGACAGGGGTCATTGCTGGAACAGTCGCCATTGCACGCTTTCAAGACATCTCAATACAGCAAAGCGAAAATGCGCACTTAAAAAAAGATATCGCTAAAATCCTTATAGAACTGAGAATGCAGCGTAATCTTCTTGATCGTATTCAAGAACCGGTATGGATACGAGATTGTGAAGGAAAAGTTTGTTTTGTTAATCGTGCCTTTCGAGAAATGACCGGCTTTCGAGAAGATAGTCATGAAATAGATGATCTTTTCAATGAAACAACACAACGAAAAACCGATGAGGTCGAAACAATTTTTCAAGAGCATGTTCATACGGTTATTGATGGAGAACGGCATTGTTTTCATCTTACACGAATTACAACAGCTGAAGGAATGGCAGCTTTTGCACATGATGACAGCTCCTATGAAAATCTTGCCAATGAGCTCAAACGTGTTCTGCAAAGCCATTGTGAAACACTTGATCAAATTTCAACAGCTGTTGCTATTTTTGATAACAACCAAAAGTTAAAATTCTGCAATCATGCTTTTAAAATTTTATGGCCATTGGAAAGTACTTTTTTAGAAAGTGAACCAAGCCATACATTGCTGCTTGAACGTCTGCGTGAAAAAGGGCTCATTGCAGAACATCCTGATTGGCGCACATGGAAAGAAGAACTTTTTAAAGCCTATCAACAAACGGAAGCCAATCAACAAATTTGGAATCTTCCAGATGGGCGCACGGTGCGTGTTATTTCCAGCCCTCATCCACAAGGAGGCGTCACTTGGCTTTATGAAAATCTTACAGAAAAAATTGATCTTGAACGACGCTACAATACACTCATTAAAATACAAGGCGAAACGCTTGATAAACTTTCAGAAGGTGTGGTGGTTTTTGGCACGGATGGACGCCTTCGTTTATCAAATCCTGTTTTATCGAAATTATGGTCTCTCCCCTATAACTTATTGGTAGAAGGTACCCATATTACCCAATTGCAAAACCATTGTTCAACTTTAACCATGGGAAGAGAATGGGATCAATTTACTAGATTTATTACAGGTTTTGCTGAAAAACGCGATATATATTCAGGTCGTATAGACCTTAAAAATGGCATGATCCTTGATTACAAATTGGTACCACTTCCCGATGGGCAAACAATGCTTAATTTCGTTAATGTTACAGATACTGTTCATGTCGCACGTGCTCTTCAAGAAAAAAATGATGCCTTAGAAAGTGCTGATCGTTTGCGTAATGAATTTGTTCAACATGTTTCCTATGAACTGCGTACACCTCTCACCAATATTATTGGATTTTCTGATATTTTATGCGATCAAATTTTTGGCACTCTTAATGAACGCCAAAAAGAATATCTTGGACACATCCATTCAGAATCAGGCACCCTTTTAAATATTGTTAATGACATTCTTGACCTTGCAACTCTTGATGCAGGTATTATGGAGCTAGACATACAACCAGTGAATATTGCCGATGCCATGATACAAGCAGTCACACGTGTCGAAGAACGCCTTAATGGGCGCCATATCACGCTTTTACAACAAATTTCTCCTTCTTTAAATTGTATCTCTGCTGATGCAACACGTTTGCATCAAATTTTTGTTAATGTTCTCAGCAACGCCATTAATTTCGCACCTGAAGCAAGCACGATTGAATTTTGTGTCGATGAACAAGATGATAATATTATCTTTAGTGTTCATAACGAGGGGTCTGATATTCCAGAAGATATCCTAGATCGCATTTTCAAACGTTTTTCTTCCCATTCACATCATGGTGGACGTGCGGGAGCGGGTCTTGGTCTGTCCCTTGTTAAAAGCTTTGTCGAACTCCATGGTGGACATGTTGAAATTCTTACTGGTACCGGACAAGGAACAACAGTTAAATGTTTTTTTCCGATTTCCAAAGGAGATAAAGTTTTTTAATCTCGTCTTTTATTGTTACAATTTTTTATCCATGGCATGGAATTGTTCATGAATTTTCGTTTTTTTCTTGAAAATGAAGAAGCAACTAGGCTTTTCGCGCAAGACTTAGCCCTTGCTTTAAAACCAGGTGATCTGGTGACGCTGCAAGGTGATCTTGGAGCAGGAAAATCAACTATCGCACGGACAATTATCCACACACTTGCCAATGACACAACTCTCGATGTTCCAAGCCCTACCTTCACTCTCGCCCAAAATTATCAACTTCCACAATTGGAAATTGTTCATGCAGACTTTTACCGCCTTTCTATGGCAGAAGAAATTGATGAATTAGGGCTTTATGAAGCACGTGAAAGTAGCATTTTACTCATTGAATGGCCAGAAAAAGGTGCTGATCTTTTAGGACCCTTTACCTTCGCACTTACTTTACAACATGAAGGTTGTGGGCGTCATGTAACTCTCATATCTGCACCAAATTCTCTTGAGCGTCTTCAGCGTTCTTTTGCAATTCGCGCATTTTTAACAGCCCATGGGCGCGGTCAAGTTCATCGTCATTTTCTAGCTGGTGATGCCTCTGCACGCACCTATGAACTTCTGGATGATGGACAGCATAGGGAAGTTCTCATGGATGCACCAACCATGCAAAGGGAACAAAACACTGATCTCTCTTACATAACAAAGGCACAGCTTGCACAAGATATTCGTCAATTTGTCGGAATTAATCAGCTTCTTTTAGAGAATGGATTTTCTGCTCCCCATATCTTTGTTGAAGACTTTGAAAAAGGTCTTTTGATTCTTGAAAATTTAGGATGTGATGGAATTTTAGATCAAAACGGTTCTCCTTTAGAAGAACGCTATATCGCCTGTAGCGAATTACTGGCTACCTTTCATCAAAAGTCGTGGTCTGCAGAGAAGCAATTTACAACATTTTTGTTGCAAATTCCCTCCTATGATTGCCAAGCACTCCAAGCAGAACTCTCCTTATTTGTAGACTGGTATGTACCCTTTCAAACACAAAAAACTTTAGATCAAGAACAGTGTAAAGCTTTTTTTGCTTATTGGAAGCCCTATCTTGATAGTCTTGCTCAAGGTGAAAAAACCTTTGTTATGCGTGATTATCATTCGCCCAATATTCTTTGGCGTGCACAAAAAAAAGGAATCGATCGCATTGGTCTGATTGATTTTCAGGATGGCTTAATAGGTCCAACAGCTTATGACCTCGTTTCTTTAGGGCAAGATGCACGTGTATTTATTTCCCCAACATTGGAGACAAAAATTCTCGATGTCTATTGCAATGCACGCCATCAAGCACCACGCTCGTTTGATGAAAGTGAATTCCGCAAGCTTTATGCAATTGCTGGTGCCCAACGCGCTTCTAAAGTTCTAGGGATTTTTATACGCCTTCATAAACGTGATGGGAAATCATCGTATCTTCAATATCTCCCTTACGTGCAAGATTATCTTGTCCGCAATCTCTCAAACCCCTTACTTGCTCCTTTACAAAATTTTTATCAAGAATTAGGATTCCTTTCAAAAGTAGAATAGATGCAGGTATTCTTAACCTTTGTAAAAATACTTTCTCCTCCCATCATTCATTTTTACTGTAGAATATAAAATGACACATTCTTTTTTATTTCTTCAAAATTTTCTATGAAAATTAATAAATATTCTCTGAAAAACTGATTTTTAAAATTCTTACAAAGTGATAGGTAAATTTTTTCAAAATAATATTATCTGTAAGCAATACTTTCATATTGCAGCATATCATCAGTACGGAAAGTTTCTTATTTATGCTATGCAATGAATTGCAAATATCCTTGCAAAGCAAAAGTTTTTTAAATTTAACCGTTGCTCTTTATAGAGCCTGTTTTGATTCGATCCTGAATCCTAAGGCATTCTTTGTGCAAAAATTATGAGAAAAGTTCTTTATCTTCTTGCGCAAAAATTTAAGCCATATCGATCTATTGCGATTTTTTATAGGATGAAACGCGAAATCTCCTGTAAAAATGTCGCTTTTCGGTTTTTCCTCCCATAAAAATTGTATAAAGTGGAAACAGTACAAATAATCAATAAGATGGAATATTTCCACGCATCCCAATGAGATCACATGACTTATAAACCACGTGTCTTTTCTATTTCTCCGGGAACATCTTTTCTACCGCATTTTGTCGATGCACTGTTTTCTCACACTCTTATTGATAATTTTGCAGCAAATGGGGATATCCAAACTGCCCTTGCAGATACCCTCATTTATGTACCAACGCGCCGTGCTGCCCGTGCTTTGCGTACAGCCTTTGTTGAAAGAAGTGAGACTAAATCCACCTTCTTACCAACCATTCGCGCTCTAGGAGATGTGGATGAGGAGAGCTTTCTTTTTGATGACAATCATATCCACATGCTCAAGCCTCCCATTGGAGAAAGTGAACGCCTCCTGCTTCTCGCACGTCTCATTCGTCCATGGCGTGAAAATTTACCAAATCATTTGCGTGCCATGTTTGGTACAGAAGACGTGCTGATTCCTGCTCATACTGCTGATGCAATTTGGCTTGCTCAAGATTTAGCGCAGTTGATGGATGAAATGGAAACAGAAGCTGCAGATTGGTCAAAACTTCAAGAAATTTCTCCCGATATGGTTGCCGAATGGTGGCAAATAACGCTCGATTTCCTTACCATTGTCACACAAAGTTGGCCACAAATCTTACAAGAAAGAGGGCGAAGTAATCCAGCTGCATGGCGCAATCAAGCTCTTAAAATACACACTGAAACTTTACGGCGGACTTGTCCTGATAAGCCTATCATTGCGGCTGGTATATCGGGTTCTATTCCTGCTGTCTCTCATCTTTTAAAGGTTATTGCCTCTCTGCCCAAAGGTGCTGTTGTTCTTCCTGGACTTGATCTTTATATGGATGAAGAACAATGGGAGGCTTTGGGCACAACTTATAGCGAAAAAACAACTGATGATGTTTTCGACCATACAACGAATGTTTTTAGCCATCCTCAATATCACTTAAAAAAACTTCTCTCTCTTATGGGATGTCACCGCATTGATGTGCGCGAAATTGGTCAACAAAGCGCAATACAGAAAAGGCGTTCTGCTCTCTTATCAGAAGCACTGCGACCAGCCTCAACAACGCAGCATTGGGTACAAATTGTCCGCGATGATTATGAAGATCTTTGTGCCAATTGGTCATTCATTGAAGCTGTAAATGAGCGTGAAGAAGCACTCACTATTGCTGTTGCTTTACGTAATGCCATTGAAGAGCCTCAAAAAACCGCAGCTCTTATTACCAATGATCGCAATCTAGCACGCCGTGTCACAGCTGAATTACAGCGTTTTGGTATTGAAGCAAATGATTCAGGCGGAATGCCACTTGCTCAAACGTTGCCTGCAACCCTCTTACGACTTATTTTAGAAAATATCTTACAATCTCATGACCCTATTGCTTTTCTTTCCCTTCTTAAACACCCTCTCACAACACTCAGACAAAATCGTCACCACTTACGCGAAAAAGCAGAAAATTTCGAACTCTTTGTTCTTCGAGGAAATACAGACCGTATTCATCTTTGCGAATGCGATCAATTTCTTGAAAAATGGATAGAAAGATATTCCCATCATATTTTTGAAAACAACGTTCTTGATCAACAAAACTATGAAGAAGCACGCCTGCTTTGTGATCTTTTGGTTAAAGCCGTGGAGCCTTTAGCCTCTCTCATGACACAAGAGAGGGAATGTACCATCAGTGAAGCCGCAGTAGCAACAGTTGAAGTTTTTGAAAATTTTGGGCGTGATGAAAACGATTCTCTTGTGCACCTATATCAACATGAAGCCGGACAAGCTCTTTTGGCTTTTTTGCGTGAATTGGTGAGTGATCAATCAGGATTAACATTCTCTCTTTGTGAATGGCCAGCTATATTTTCAGCCCTAATCGCAACGCGCTCTGTTACCCCTTCGCCTGGAGGACATCCACGTTTATTCATCTGGGGCACTTTGGAATCACGTTTGCAAACCGTTGATACCGTGGTTATCGGTGGTCTTAATGAAGGATCATGGCCTATTACAACCCGCAATGATGCTTTTTTATCGAGACCAATGAAAATGATGTTAACGCTTGAACCACCAGAACAGCGTATTGGTCTTTCTGCCCATGACTTTCAGTGGGCTATGGGAATGAATAATGTGGTGATGAGCCGAGCAATACGGGTTAACCATACTCCTTCACTTCCTTCACGTTGGCTCCAGCGCTTAGAAACAGTTATCGGAAAGCAAGTTTGGCAACAAATCCGTGCACGTGGTGAAATATTTCTTCATTGGGCGAAAATGCTTGATCATACAGAGAACATTGCTGGTGCGACCCGTCCTTGCCCTGTCCCCCCCCTTGAGACACGTCCACGCCATTTTTCCGTCACCGAAATTGCAACATTGCGCTATGATCCTTATGCGATTTATGCCAAAAAAATCTTGCGTCTCAAACCGCTGAAGGCTCTCATTCATGCTCCTAGCGCTGCCGAGCGTGGAACGCTTTATCACGCTATTCTTGCTGCTTTTTGTCAACAAGTAAAAAATCCAAATGCTGCAAATGCACTCGATGTACTCCTCAATATCGGGCGTCAAGAATTTGATAAATTTAATTTGCCTGCCGATATTGAAGCAATCTGGTGGAACAATTTTGAAAATCTTGCTCCGCTTTTGCTGCAATGGGAACAAAGTTTAGGACCTCGAGAACGACATGCTGAAGTGGTATCACAAAAAATACCTATAGGTACAACAGGCGTAACCCTTTCAGGGCGTGCTGATCGTATTGATGTCTTACCAAACAAAATGGTTGAAATTGTTGATTTTAAAACCAGCACTCCCCCCTCATCCAAAGAAGTTCGCAACTTATTGTTTCCACAATTGGCATTGGAAACAGCTTTGCTTATGCAAGGTGCTTTTACAGATTTTCAAAATCTTATCCCTATCAATTTATCTTATATCGCTCTTAACAAAAAAGGTAAAATTATTCCCCAATCAATTTTTTCAAAGAAAGGAGAAAAAGAGCACCAAAGTGCCATTGATCTTGGTGAAAAAGCATGGGAACACCTTATCGCATTAATGAACCATTATCAGAATCCACAACAAGGTTATCTTTCACATGCAGTCCCCATAGCAACACGATATGAAGGGGACTATGACCATCTGGCACGCTTATGGGAATGGTCAAGTGGACTTCAGAAAGCGGATCAATCATGACTTTTTTTTCTATTCCTGAAGCAGCCCTTGATGCACAAGCAACAGCGACACATCCAAAAATAAATGTATGGGTTTCTGCAAATGCAGGATCTGGAAAAACCCACGTTTTAAGTGAACGCGTCATTCGGTTGCTTTTAAATGGTACCCCTCCAGCACGTATTTTATGCCTTACTTATACAAGAGCTGCTGCTGCCGTTATGCAATCGCGAATTTTTCGCACCCTTTCCAACTGGAATGAATTGGACGACACACAGCTACAACAAACCTTATCACAGCTTGAAAAGAAGCCCATCAACGCGCAAAAATTGACCTATGCACGTCAACTCTTTGCGCGTGCCTTAGAGACTCCAGGGGGCTTAAAAATTCAAACTATTCACGCATTTTGTGAATCTCTTTTGCATCAATTTATGTTAGAAGCAAATATCGCCGGACATTTCGAACTACTTGATGATATCCGTCGAAAAAAACTCCTCGAAGAATCCCGTCGCCAGCTTTTGGAGCATAAAGATGCACAGGCTTCTTTGAAACAGCTCCTTAACGTTATCAGTGAGAACACCTTTAACCAATTGTTGTATGAATCAACTGAAAAACAACATAAATTGTCTGGTTTTTTGACCTCTCTTCTGTCTGAAAATGGTGAGGAAAAATTGCGTGCGCTCTTTCAGTTAGCACCCAATGATACAAATGAACAATTGTTAGAAAACATTCAACAAACTGCCTGCTTACCTCTTTATGCTCTTACACATTGCAAAACCTATGGCAATAAGAGCCTGAAGGATATGATCGCGAAATTTTCCCAATTAAAAGACACTTGTGATGAAACAAATATTATCGATATTATTTCCGATATTTACTTTAAAACAACAGGAGAACCGCGCAATTTTTCACGTTTATCTTGTAAAAAAGCAGATGAAATCTGGCCTTTTATTCAACAAATGATTGCAGATAAACAAAGCAAACTTTCTGTTCTTTTAGAAAAATATCAATGTGCAAAAATTGCCTCACTTAATAGGGCTGCTTTTCATATTTGTGCTCTGTATCTTAAAATCACCGCAAATCTTAAAAAAGCTAATGGCCTCTTAGATTTTGATGACCTCATTGAGCGTACGCTCCACTTGTTAAAGCGTAAAGGTGCAAGCCAATGGGTGCACTATAAACTTGACAATGGTCTTGATCATATTTTGCTTGATGAAGCACAAGATACCAACCCTGAGCAATGGCAAATTCTTCAGCTTTTGGTGCAAGAATTTTTCACAGGGCATGGTCAACGTACAAATATCCGTACTCTTTTTGCTGTCGGAGATGAAAAGCAATCCATCTATTCTTTTCAAGGGGCAGCTCCAGAAAATTTTGCTGAAAATGGACGAATAATTCAAAAAAAAGTGCAGCAGATCAATCAGAAATTTGAAAAAATACAACTCAATTATTCTTTTCGCTCTACAGCTGATGTCCTTAAAAGCGTCGACCTTGTTTTTGAAACACCAGAAAATTATAAAGGGCTTTCAGCAGAAAATACAAAGACAGTGCATGAAGCCATTCGTGTTCACAGCCCAGGTGATGTTATTGTATGGGATGCTTTCTCTAAAGAAAAAAATGAACTTCCTGATGAGTGGCATTTAAGCGTTGAGCATTTCAACACACCTGAAAGACGTTTGGCAGAAAAAATTGCTGAAACAATTGCCGGCTGGTTACAAAACGGAGAAATACTACAAGCAAAAGGACGCCGTATGCGTGCCAGTGACATTATGGTCTTGGTACGCAAACGTGATCATTTTGTTTCTGCTCTCTCCCGCGCCCTTAAACAACGCAATATTCCTGTAGCGGGTGCTGACCGTTTACAACTCACCAACCATATGAGTGTGCGTGATTTAATGGCGCTGGCACGTTTTGTCTTGCAACCAAAAGATGATCTTTCTCTTGCTTGTGTTTTAAAAAGTCCACTTTTTGCTCTGAGCGAAGAGGAGCTTTTTCAGCTTGCTGCTCATCGTCAAGACTCCCTTTGGCAAAGCCTTTGTATGCACGCTTCATCACAAGCATCTTTTAAAGATGCTTGTGAAAATTTAAATCACTATCGCGCTCTCGTGGATAAAATACCGGTTTTTGAATTTTATAGCTATATTTTAAACAATGATAATGGACGACAGAAAATCCTCGCCCGCTTAGGAGTGGAAGCAAATGATGTGCTTGATGCCTTTATGGATTATACACTCACTATTCAAAAAACTGGTTTACCAGGGCTGCAAGCTTTTTTGGAAACACTCACTGTAAATGATCCAGAAATTAAACGCGAGTTTGATCAAAATCACGAAGAAATTCGTATTATGACGGTTCATGCCGCAAAAGGACTAGAAGCTCCTGTTGTCTTTCTGGTTGATCCAGGGAGTGCTATTTGGCATCCTCAACACTCACCCCACTTGCTTGAGACACCTTCAAATCATGGGCAAGGTCGTGATCAACAAGCGTTTATTTGGCGTCCCAATGAAAAATTCGATACAAAACTCTCTAAACAAGCATTGTCATGCTTAAAAGAACGCGCAGAAGAAGAATATAGGCGTCTGCTCTATGTAGGAATGACACGTGCTGAAGACCGATTGTTCGTTTGTGGATATCGTAGTGAAAAAACTTCCCCTCAGACATGGTTACAATTGGTAAAAAATGCTCTTAAACCCCATGCCGTTGCTATAGAAGGTCCAGCAGAAGATATTGAGGCTTGGCATTATTGCATTACACCTTCTTCTCCCTCTCTAAATGAGGAAAGACTTTGTGCTGAGTGCCAAACACTCCCATCTTTGCCTGCTTTTTTTTCTCATAAAGTTCCAGCAGAACCAGTTCTACCCAAACCGTTGAGACCCTCTGTTGCTAGCCTTTCTATTGAAGCTGATCCTGAGATTTCCTCTCATCCCAAATATCTTAATCTTTCACCTGTCTTAGGAGAAAAAAATACTAACAGAGCTTTTTTCATTGAATATGGTAATATTGTCCACCGATTGCTGCAACACTTGCCCAATTGCCCCCCTCAAAAACGTCGCGATTATGCCCAACACTATCTCAATAGCAAGGTCTCTCATTGGCAGAAGACACAAAGAGAAAAGGCTCTTTGTCATGTTTGGCAGATTTTAGATCATGTCTATCTTGCCCCTCTCTTCTCTGAACATTCGCGTGCTGAAGTTCCTTTAATGGGTATTGTCAAAATTCGTGGAAAAGAACAAGCAATTTCCGGACAAATTGACCGTCTCTACATCACAGAAAAGAGCATAATTTTTGCGGATTTTAAAACAGGAGTACCACCTGAAAATGAAGCTGCTATCCCTCCACACCATTTGTTGCAAATGGCTCTTTACCACAAATTGCTTCAAGCTATTCATCCAGACAAAGAGATCCAAGCTCTTCTTGTTTACAGTAAAGATGTAAAAGTTTTTAAGCTTCTTCCGAGAAAACTCGAGGTGATTCTTGATGAAATTGCATGATAAAGCAAAAAAACCTTTTTCACAAAGCTTATTATCATTTATCTTTGTAATAACTTGATATGAAGCGTTATCGTACCAATCTATAGAAGTGAATATAAAGGACAAATCAATGACATGTATAAAAGTTGATAAGAGCAATTTCGAAAGTGAAGTTCTGACCTCCTCTACCCCTGTTGTGGTTGATTTTTGGGCAGAGTGGTGTGGGCCTTGCAAAATGATTGCTCCGATTTTAGATGAAATTTCCATGGAAATGCAAAATCAAGTCAAAATTGCCAAAGTGAATATCGATGAAAATCCAGAACTGGCTACCCAATATGGAGTACGCTCGATTCCTACCTTATTGATGTTCAAAGGTGGAAATGTTGCATCAAATATGGTTGGTGCTGCGGCCAAAGGGCGTATTTCCGAGTGGATCAAAGGACTTCTTTAAATCTTCTTATATAGTGATTTTTCTAGAAAAAGGAGAGAACATATCTCTCCTTTTTCTATGATTTTTGAGAACAGTTTTTCTTCTTTTAAAACTTATCTGTTAAAAAAATATCTCTTAAAGAGCCTAAATCCATTTCCCGATAGTTCCATGAATAGTATCATGATAAAGTCTATTGAAAATCCGCCATCTTTACGCTTATGAAGAGCAAATCTGTATTATCTCTTTTAGCCACCAATGTTTTCTATAATCCTTGGCACCTAAGGCGGTTCATAGGAAGTATTTTATTTCTTTCTGATGCCATTTTTACCCACACGCCACCCCCATCTGTGACGTGCAAGCGAATGGTTTTGATTGATTCTCCATGGGAGAGATTTGAAATGAGATAATCGTGGGATATGGGGGGCGTTTATTCAAGATGAGTAACGATTAATTATCTTTATAAATCAATGCATTGAATTTTATTCCGAGCGTATTTGATAATCCTTAAAAAAAGCAAATTTTATTTTCGGTGCTCGCTCTGCTTCATAATTTAATGAAAAATGGTTTTCTGCTAAAAAAACCGGAGCACCCTCTAGGTCATGGGCAATGGCAGAACGGTGATTGTTCAGAAAATTTTGCAGCTCATCTTTACTCTCTGCTGAAATCCAACGGCATATATTAAAACGTGCTGGTTCAAAATTGACCGGCAAGCCATATTCTATTTTAAGCCGTTCTTTGAGAACATCAATCTGCAAAGCACCAATCACACCAATGAGAGAAGGTGAACCATCATCAGGGATAAATAATTGCACGACCCCCTCTTCCGCCATTTGATGCAAAGCTTCTTTCAATTTTTTTGCTTTCATTGGATCCCCCAAACAAACACGACGTAAAATTTCCGGTGCAAAATTGGGCACTCCCTTAAAGAGGATATCTTCTCCTTCCGTCAAGGTATCACCAATACGCAATGTTCCATGATTAGGAATTCCGACAATATCACCGGCATAGGCTTGATCAGCAATTTGCCGCGAACGCGCAAAGAAAAATTGTGGTGCTGAAAGTGTTAACGGTTTTCCTGTTCGGACTAACTTTGTCTTCATGCCACGTTCAAGTGTTCCTGAACATACCCGAAAGAATGCAATGCGATCACGGTGATTAGGATCCATATTCGCTTGTATTTTAAAGACAAACCCCGTCATTTTAGCTTCCGTGGCAACAATATTGCGTTTATCTGCACTCTGATCACGAGGACTTTGACCAAAATCAACCAGCGCATTAATCAAATCACGAACGCCAAAATTTCGTAAAGCCGAACCAAAATAAACCGGTGTCATATGGCCTTCATGGAAAGCTTGAAGATCAAAATTTTTGCAAGCATTACGTGCAAGTTCTACGCCTTCCATAAAATTTAAACGTTGATATTGGGGAAGCAAATTTGCAACCTCATCAAGCTTAGAGACTATCTGTTGTGTTACCTCATCATCTTTTTGACGAAACCGATTATGATGAAGATCAAAGGTTCCTACAAAATCCTTACCCGTACCAATTGGCCAAGTTATTGGAGCAGTATCAAGAGCGAGTTTTTCTTCAATCTCATCTAAAAGCTCTATAGGATCACGTGCTTCACGATCCATTTTGTTGATAAAAGTAACGATAGGAATATCCCGCATTCGGCACACTTCAAATAATTTCAGTGTTCTAGGTTCAATTCCGCGTGCTCCATCTAGCACCATAATAGCACTATCAACAGCGGTGAGAGTGCGATAGGTATCATCGGCAAAATCCTCATGTCCTGGAGTGTCCAGAAGATTAAAAATGTGATTTGCATATTCAAATGTCATCACGGATGTTACAACTGAAATACCACGGTCCCGTTCGATATGCATCCAATCGGAACGGGTTTGAATACGGTCTTTTTTTGCTTTTACCTCACCAGCAAGCTGAATAGCTCCACCAAATAATAACAGCTTTTCCGTTAGCGTTGTTTTTCCCGCATCTGGATGGGCGATAATTGCAAATGTACGACGCCGTTTTACTTCTTGCACACGCTTTTCCATTATTCCCCCGCAGGTCGTGCAAGCGATTCAGCAATCAGTGCTCGCATTTCATCAATCCCGTACAAGGCAATAAATGATCCCAACCGTGGTCCTCGTTCTTGCCCTAAAAGGACTTCATACAACATTTGAAAAAAGACATTGGAAACACCAGGCCCCCCTTCAGGACTTTTTTTGCTATGGTCTTGATAGCGTTCTGTTAAACGTGCAACATCAAGCAGTGCATTTTGAATCGTATTGCTATCAGCAGTTTTAGGCAAACTAGCTAATTTTGCATCAATTTGCCTTAATGTTGCTCGTTCACTGTCATCTGCTGGTCGAAATTTTTTATTGGGTTTAACAAAAACATCAAAATATTTCAGAGCAAATTGCACCAATTGATCAAGTTCTGGATAAGTTTGTGCATTTGCTCCTTTAGCATAACGAGAAATAAAACCCCAGAGAACCTCTTTATTCTCTGCATTGGAAGCACTTACCAAATTGAGTAGCAAAGCAAAGGGTACAGGCAAATCAACCTGCGGAGGACAACCATTATGGATATGCCATACCGGATTATTAAGCCGCTCTTTCCATTGTTGGCGACCATAAGCCGAAAGATGTGCATAATATTCATCAACAGCTTTGGGGATAACATCAAAATAAAGTCGTTTTGCTGTTTTGGGCTTGGCAAACATATAAAGCCCAAGACTCTCCGTTGGAGCATATGTCAACCACTCATCAATGGTTAAACCATTTCCTTTTGATTTGGAAATTTTCTGACCCTTCTCATCTAAAAAAAGTTCATAGTTAAATCCTTCGGGTGGCTTTCCACCAAGCACTTTGCAAATCTTAGAAGAAAGGTTCGTGGAATCGATAAGATCTTTGCCTGCCATTTCATAATCAACACCAAGCGCTGTCCAGCGCATTGCCCAATCTACCTTCCATTGACATTTCACTTTTCCCCCCGTTACTTCCGTTTCAATGGTTTCTCCTGTTTCAGGCTCAATATAGGTGACCGTGCCTTTCTCAACATTGCGAGCAATCATCGGCACCTGTAATACTTTTCCAGAAAAGGGAGAAATGGGTAAAAAGAGTGAATAAGTAGCGCGCCTTTCTTCACCCAAAGTAGGCATAACAATTGCCATCACCTTGTCATAAAAAGCAAGAATTTTTAAGAGTGTTTCATCAAAACGACCGGAACTATAATAATCGGTAGCACTGGCAAATTCATAATCAAAACCAAAACGATCAAGAAAAGTGCGCAAACGCGCATTATTTGCTGCTCCAAAAGAAGGATAAATATCACCAAAAGGATCTGGGACGCGACTAAGCGGTTGACCAAGATAGCTTTCCATCTTCTCCCGATCAGGCACATTATCTGGAACTTTGCGCAAACCATCCATATCATCAGAAAAACAAAGCAATTTTGTTTTCACTTTATTCTCTGTGAGAATATGAAAAGCATGACGTACCATGGTGGTACGTGCGACCTCCCCAAAGGTACCAATATGTGGCAAACCAGAAGGTCCATAGCCCGTTTCAAATATTATACTTTCTGGATAACCTGTTTTTTCATATCGTTTGATAATCTTATGTGCTTCTTCAAATGGCCAAGCTCTCGATTGAACAGCTGCATCTCTTAATTCTGGCGTAAGGCTAAGGGTATCACAATGATCAGGCGTCATTATCTTTATCCTAAAAAATTAAACTCTTTAATGGTACGGTGTATGGTTCTTGAATTCATTCGTCAATAATAGCAAGCGAAAAGCTGTCAAAAATCTTTCTATCGGGCTCTTGCTATCACTAAGATCAATCTTGTTTTTCTGTTGTATTTTGTTCTATTTTTATATCACTGAAATATAATTATTATTCAATGTCATGGACTCGTTTTTGTTATTGGTATTCTCATTGTTGTTCTTCTAAAGTTTATTTATTACCATCAAAAAGAAATCTTCTAGCATTGAATTGAAAAACAAACCTTTAACCTCTTTTCTAACGCAATACATTAGAAAAATAACAAAATTAAACATGTTATACAAAAAACACCCTTTTATGATATCTGTAGTGAGATTTATTTACACTCTAGAGAACGCGCCGCCAATGTGCGTAAACGCAGGGCATTTAATTTAATAAAACCGGCAGCGTCTTTTGGGTCATAAGCTCCTTCATCATCCTCAAAGGTAACCAATTGACTAGAGTAAAGTGACTTTTGGCTCTGGCGTCCTTCGACAATTACATTACCCTTATAAAGTTTGAGTGTCACTTCGCCTTCAACATTTTCTTGAGATAAATCAATAGCTGCTTGCAACATTTTGCGTTCAGGTGAAAACCAAAAGCCATAATAAATGAGTTCTGCATAACGCGGCATTAATTCATCTTTCAAATGCGCTGCACCACGATCCAATGTCAACGATTCCATTGCTCGGTGAGCCGCCAAAAGAATGGTTCCTCCTGGTGTCTCATAAATGCCACGCGATTTCATACCAACAAAACGATTTTCTACCAAATCTAATCGGCCGATACCATTATCGCGCCCATAATCATTCAATTCAGAAAGTAAATTTGCAGGAGAGAGACTTTTCCCATTGATCGAAACCGCATCACCTTTTTTAAAGCCAATAGTGATTATGGTTGCTTGATCTGGAGCAGCTTCTGGCGAAAGAGTCCGCATATGTACATATTCGGGAGCAGGTATCGCTGGATCTTCCAAAATTTTTCCTTCTGATGATGAATGTAATAAATTTGCATCAACTGAAAAAGGTGCTTCACCTTGTTTATCCCGCTCTATCAAAATTTGATGGGCATGTGCAAAATCAATCAAATCTGTTCGACTCTTAAAATCCCAATCACGCCAAGGAGCAATAATTTTGATATCAGGATTAAGTGCATAAGCAGAAAGTTCAAAGCGTACTTGATCATTGCCTTTTCCTGTTGCTCCATGGGCAATAGCATCGGCTCCTGTTTCCTTAGCAATTTCAATAAGCCTCTTGGAAATAAGTGGACGAGCAATTGATGTTCCCAAAAGATAGGTCCCTTCATAAACGGCATTGGCTCGAAACATTGGAAAGACAAAATCACGCACAAACTCTTCACGTAAATCTTCTATATAAATTTCTTTAACACCCAGCATCTCAGCTTTACGACGCGCAAGTGCCAACTCTTCCCCCTGTCCCAAATCAGCTGTAAAAGTTACAACTTCAACACCTCGTTCACTTTGTAACCATTTCAGAATAATGGACGTATCCAAACCACCTGAATAAGCCAAAACAACTTTTCTCATATTTTGCCACTTTTTCATTTTAAAATTCCGTTTTCTTTTAACTTAGAGATTAAAAAATATGCAAATAAACTCCTTTTGAACAACATTTAAAAGATGCAAAAACATACAAGAATGTGTAAAGAAGCACTTTTTGTAATTTGTAAGAAGTGTAAATTATTTAAACCTCTTTACACAACAACAAAAAGGTTTAAATAGCACTTCTCTCTGATGAACTATCCTAATATAATTTTTTGTGGCATCATTAGCTTGAGCGCCTTTACTGAAAACGAAGAGGTTTATATGTCATTTTTTCCTGAATGGCCTATTTTAATACAATTTTTTGTGGCATCATTGATTTTAGCTCTTATTCCAGGACCTGACATGATGCTCTCTATAGGGCGAACTATTACACAAAGTAAAAAAGCCGGCATTATGTGTGTTCTTGGAAGCGCAACAGGTTTTGTCATTCAAGTGACTGGTGTAGCGCTTGGCCTCTCTGCTCTTATTTTCGCTTCACCACGTGCTTTTTCTCTTCTTAAAATTGCTGGCGCTTGTTATCTTTTATGGTTTGCTCTTCAAGCATTACGTAAACGCTCAACATTTTCTCTTGAACAGAGCTCATCTCAATACAAGAGCTCTAAACGTAACTATCTTGCTGGTATTGGAATTAACCTTTTAAACCCTAAAGTTATTCTCTTTAACGTAACCTTCTTACCGCAATTTATTAATGCGAATGACCCTATGGCAACGCAAAAACTACTTATTTTAGGGCTCTCTTACATCGTTATTTCTCTCCCCATTGCAATTTCTATTGTTTTTATGGCACATAAACTTTTTAAAAATCTCAAGAAAAATCCTTTTTATCTTCGCTTTCTTGACTGGCTTATTGCAGGTACTTTTACCAGCTTTGCCCTTCATCTTCTCATAACAGAAAATTGAGTTTATTGACTACCTACCGCATCTTCAAGCCGCAAACGTTCAGATTTACGTAAACGCTCTGATGCTGATTTAAGTTGACCACATGCCGCTAAGATATCGCGCCCGCGCGGTATTCGAATAGGAGAAGCATAACCTGCTTGATTAACCACATCAGCAAAACGCTCAATTTGTTCCCAATCAGAGCATTGATAATTACTTCCAGGCCATGGATTAAAAGGAATTAAATTGATCTTCGCTGGAATCCCTTTTAGTAATTGAATCAACTGCTTAGCATCATCTAAACTATCATTTATGTCTTTTAACATAACATATTCAAATGTAATTCGTTTGGCATTGGAAAGACCAGGATAATTACGGCAAGCATCCATCAACAAAGCAAGTGGATATTTTTTATTGATTGGAACAAGCATATCCCGAAGTGTATCGTGCACCGCATGGAGCGAAATCGCTAACATAACGCCAATTTCTTCTCCTGTTCGGATAATGCCTGGAACCACTCCACTAGTTGAAAGCGTAATCCGACGTTTTGATAAAGAGAGTCCCTCTCCATCCGAAGCAATCAATAAAGCTTTTTTGACTGCTTCAAAATTATAAAGTGGTTCTCCCATTCCCATCATAACGATATTGGTGATTTTGCGCCCTTCAACAGGAACAATTGCTCCATCAGGTGTATCCTTATCAGGAAAATCACCCAGACAATCACGTGCAACGAGTAATTGCGCTAAAATCTCTTCTGCTGTGAGATTGCGAACAAGTACTTGAGTTCCCGTATGACAAAAAGAACAGGTTAACGTACACCCTACCTGCGATGAAAGACACAAAGTTCCACGCCCCTCTTCAGGGATATAAACCGTTTCAATTTCCACAGGTCTCCCAGCACCGCGCGCTGGAAAGCGTAAGAGCCATTTACGCGTACCATCTTTTGATATTTGTTCTCCAACAATTTCTGGGCGTGCAATGGAAAAATGGCTATTAAGCATCTCTTGCATGGATTTAGAAATATTTCGCATCTCATCAAAATTTGAAACACCACGCACATAAAGCCAATGCCAGAGCTGACGTACACGCATTCGCGTTTGGCGCTCTGGTACACCAACTTCCTTTAAAGCTTGTATCATTTCATCTTGATATAAACCAATTAAAGAGAGCTTAGAATCCTCCTTCACGACAACATGATTTGTTTCTCGTGCTGAACATGAGCCAAAAGGTCTAAGGTCACAGGAAATAGCCATTGTTTCCCAATTTATCCCATAGGTTAGAATTAAAAAGGCCTTAATAGCATTTCTGAGTTGCATTTAATGCTGCGGTTATCCCTTTTAAGGAATAAGTATAGGTGGTCGCAGTTCCCCGTTTTGAAACTGCTTTCACTTTCATATTCATTCCAGCACGCATAGCAGAAACAAGCTGCCTTTCTAGCTCTGATGAGGCTAACCAAGCCGATGAATCTTTCGTGAAAAAATCAAAATCCTTATCTCCAATGGTAACAGTAACTTTTGATCCTTCCTTCAGTGTGTAACCTGCCATGAATTGTGGTTCAAACGAGATAGGAGAATGAGAACGCTTGGTAACTAAAAAGAAATTATCACCATGTTTAACTGTCGTTGGAAGAGACTGTAAAGGTACCGACAACACATAGCAAATAGTCTTTTGGGGTGATTTATAAGAATAGGCTCCCCAAGCTTCAAATTGATTTAAACGACTTGGCGTTTGTGCACACACTGCCCCAAGAGTAACCATAACCATTACAAATACAGCAATAACAGTCTTCTTAAACATCTTCATTTAGCTCACTTCTTTAATCTCTAACAAGATTCTCTTCATCGGAAAAGCTCAACAAAAACTCGTCGATGCCTTCGTGTCGTCGTCTCAATCTTTTCAATAAGCGAAATATCTTTAGGTTCATTCGAACCGTTTCTTCATTTCTAATTATGACCTGCTAGTTGTTACAAAAATATGAATTTTTTGTTCAACAGCAAGAGTAAAAAATAACATTTTGATTTTATGCAATAAACGTTGCTTCTCATGCAAAAACTATTTCTTTAAGCAATTGGAAGTTTAAAAATATACCATCACCTTCTTAAGAAATAAACCGCACTCTTTTACAAAAAACAATTTGCTACAAAATCTTGGCAACATATCCCATAAAAAATATTTCAAATTTCACAGTTTTTTGAATCTCCCTGATAAACTTGATATATTCAACCTTTTGCCTTTATAAAAACTGCTAAATACACACTGTTGTCATCAATTATAGTGTGTCCATACTTTGTCTTCAATATCGTTGAGATACCACTTTCATCATGATCTTAAAGCCCTAAGAGCATAGAGCCCCCGTATCAACCATCGTCAGTTATTTTGCTGTCTTTAATATTATTTAATCGCACTATATGCCTTACCATATCAATTTGCCAATTTTTGAAGTGATTGCTGAAATCTATATGAGCTTCATCGTTTTAATGCACCCGATAACTTGCGTTCTCCTTCACAAAATTTTTTAAAACATTGATTTGATAAATATCGTTGTCTTGTTTGAATGTCATTTATAAAAAAATATCAAACTTTTTTCCACAACCGCTTCTAAATTCTCTCTTATCGTTTTTTGACAACCTCATTAAAGTTCCATTGAACAAGCTTATACACGCATTAAAAATCCTGTTTTTTAACCTCAAATCTGTAATTTATATTCTTTTCCCTATGAAGTCCTTTTTTAATATTGGCCCTCTAACGTAGCTGCTATCTCGTCTAAGTCTATCCTTAAACAGTTAATTTTCCCCATAATCAAAGGATACAGAAACCTTTATCTTTTTTGAGAAACTTAAATACCCATATCATAAAAAAAGACTTAAACCGATTTGATTTATGAAAAAATTCAACTCATCGGTGCTTAAAGAAAGAGTATTTGGAAACATAATCACAAATGCTTTGTAAAGGAAAACAACAAAAGTCAGATGTTATTCCTATCTCTCATTCTTAAAAAATAATTCCCTTAAGATATATGTTAGATATACGTTTTCAAAATTACATGACGCGATCCCCGCTTCTTCGTTTTTTAAATGCACATGGGATTATTTCCTAGCCTATTCTGTGGTGCACTATCCACCATCATACACCACATCATCCTTTAAGCCGCATTCGATTCTGAATTTTGAATCAGTAAAGCATAAAGTCCATGGGCATCAGAAGTGTTGCGCAATTTTTGGACAACATCGCTATGACGTAAAACACGCGCAATTTGCGATAAAGCTTTCAAGTGATCTGCACCTGCATTCTCAGGCGCTAAAAGGAGAAAAACAAGATCAATAGGCTCTTCATCAAGAGCTTCGAAATCGACTGGGCTTTCAAGACGTGCGAATATACCAATAATTCGGTTAATATCCGGTAATTTTCCATGAGGAATAGCAATTCCACCACCCAGACCCGTTGAACCTAATTTTTCACGTTGTAAAACAACATCAAAAATCACATGTTCACTAAGACCTGTCAGCTCTGCAGCTTTTTCAGCCAAAACTTGCAGAACTTGTTTCTTCGAATTCGCCTTAAGAGCCGGAACAATCGCTTCCGGTGCAATTAACTCACTCAAATTCATACTTTAATGTTCCTTTTACATGCTCAAATGCTCACCTACAACTTGTAAACGGTGCTCTTTCAAGTTCTTTCACTTTCTTGCATCATCACATGTGATATTACTTTTCAATTTATAACGGAGGATGGTTTAATTTATTTCCTCTCACTCTCAGTGCGCAAAAATAAATAGCCATTTGGTGCCTCATTAACAGCATGAGAAAACAAGGAAATGACATCGTCTCTAAAATTAATTTCCCTACAATACTAGCAAAAGCCATTATTCATAAATTTATCTATCCTTTAATTACAATAGTGAGTAACAATTCCTCATCCGATTTTTTTCTGTCTTTTAAAAATTAGCTTCTCTAAAATAACAAACATATTAAGGAAAAAAGCACTCTCTTTTGACAAACACCGTGCAGCTTGAACGCCGCTAAGCTACAACAATCTCAAAGGCTCTAAATCATTCAATGGTTACGGTAAAAAGATTCACAGATTTGGTCTAATAGCCACAGCTATACACCCGCTTTAAATACGCAATGCAAGCAAACGAAATATCATAAATCTTATTTGATAACCATAATACATACAACCCATGGCACAACCATCACAATATCCCAAACAGCATCATCGATCTGTTGTTTGATTCGACAGAGAAAATATTATTAATATCTATCCTTTTAACAACATGCGCATTCATTTACAGCTCCATTTACCATTCATTATAAGCTTAATCTAGTGATATCTTTTCCATGGTATCATCAAAAGCAAACTAAACATATAAAACAATGAAATCATTCCATCTCCATGAGAAGTTTTCTACTCTTTAGAAAAATCTCATTTAAGGTTATGATTATAAAAGCAGTTTTGGTACAAATTAAGGTGCGTTTCAGCAAGATTCATATGAACATAATCTTCTTAAAAAAATATTGCTTAACACCATTACAAATGCCTATTTTTCTTTATTCCTCAAACAATTTTATCTACTATCTTTATTTGAAACTCTTAACAACATCGTCATCGTTTTTGCAATGAAGCAATAAATTTTTGATTATGGAACAGAAATGTGTCCCAAGCATATTTTCTAAAGAATCACGCGAAGTTTTATATTCCTCTCATGAATATGTTTGATTTCATAAATGTATAAAAACAGCGCTTATGTCCATTATATTATTCTGTTTAGGGATAAATGAGAGCGCATACAAACTATACAATCAGAGAGAAAATTGATGTCCTAAATAAATTCTGCGCACATCAACATTGTTGATAATATCGTTAGGACAACCGTGAACTAATACTTGTCCAGCATGAATGATATATGCACGGTCGACAAGCCCCAATGTCTCACGTACATTATGATCCGTTATCAAAACACCAATTCCACGTCTCGTTAAATGACGAATAAGCTGCTGAATATCAAAAATGGCGATAGGATCAATTCCCGCAAAGGGCTCATCAAGTAACATAAAATTGGGACGAGAAGCTAAAGCGCGCGCAATTTCAAGTCGTCGACGTTCCCCCCCAGATAAAGAAAGTGCTGGCATTTTGCGTAAATGATCAATTTTGAATTCATGTAAAAGACTGTTTAACTCTTCTCTTCGTTTAAGACGATCTTTTTCGACGATCTCCAAAACAGCTTTAATGTTATTTTCTACCGAAAGACCACGAAAAATAGAGGCTTCTTGGGGAAGATAACCAATACCTAAACGAGCACGGCGATACATCGGAAGATGGGTAATATCAAATCCGTCAATTTTAATGGACCCTCCATCAGACTTAATGAGACCCGTAACCATATAGAAACACGTCGTTTTTCCCGCACCATTGGGACCTAAAATGCCGACAGCTTCTCCAGTACGAACGCCAAAAGAAACACCCTTAACAGTCTGTCTGCCACGATAAATTTTCATTAAATGACTAGCAATTAAAGTCCCTTTTAAGCGCTTTTTTAAAGCTTCACTTGCTAGTTCAGATCTATCTGTCTGTTTTTTTCTTTTGATTCCAAACATGAAACCTTAATGGCCATTCTTTTGACTTTGTTTAAAAATAATAGAAACACGTCCCTTTTTCTTAGACTTTTCACAACCTTCTAGAAAGGCCTTTCCACTTTTCATATCTGCCGTTAATTTGCACCCTGTTGCTACATTATCACCATCGGTTAATACAACATTATTGCCTGTCAAGCTCATTATTTTTGATTTTCCATCAAAAACACCTTTATCACCCGTAGCGATTTGTGTCGCAATTTTTATATAAACCTTTCCTAAAGCTTCCATTTTCTTAACACCCGTTGAACCAAACCAAGCAGGCGATAATGTCTTTGTATCTGTTTGGGCTTTATCAGCAACATTGTGCTTCTTATTATCATAGTAAACAACTAATTTTTCCGTTCGCAGAAGACGTTCACCTTGAGCCACAGAAACATCACCACTAAAAAGCGCTATCCCCTCTTTGTCACGTATTTCTAAAGAATTGGCATAAAGTTCTACCGGTCCTTTGTCATTTGATAAATTAATGCCAAAATGGGCAACTTCAGCATATCCCAAAACTGTTCCAGTCCCTAACATTCCCATGCTCAAAGCCAAAGATCCCCCTATCCATTTTTTGTATGATCCCCTCAGCTTCATTTCATTACTTCTCACTCTTCTTCTCTTCACAGATACGCATATTCCTCTTTCATAAAAATCATTTATGATTCCTATTGATATGACCTTATTATTTATCAATTACTAAATGCACACCGCCATGAAAATAGATATTTTGCCCTTTTTCTCGAATTTGCAAAGCATTTGCTGCAAGATGCAAACCAGCACGCTTAATATTGACACGTTGATCTGTGTTTAATTGCCCTTCAGATAAATTAATATTTGCATCCATAAATTGTGCAATCATGCCGTCATTTGTTGTAATAGTGAATGGCTTATCCAATTGTAAGAAACCTTTTATATTATCGTAAAATCCCCCTTGTGCATCAAGAAAAACCCGTCGCTGTTTACTAATAAGTGTTTCAGCTGTAATGTTTTGCAGCCCAATTATTCCAGAACGTGTAGGATCTTGAAATGCCTTTTCTGCTTTAAGCCAATAAGGTTCATGAGCGCGCGTGTAACCTTCTAATTTGGGATTAAGCATTGTCAATTTCGTTACCTCTTCCTCTTCGTTATTTAAAGTCACAGGCTCAGAAGCCGTAGGCGTAAAGAAAAATGTAAACCAGCAAAAAGCAAGGGCAGCTGCCAATGCTAACAGAGGTAATAAAACCTTTAATATGATAATACGACGCGAATGACGGGATGCTTTTTTAAAAACATCCCCCAAAGGTGATTGTGTCGAAACGGCTTCATAATGATTGTGTACGGACATATTCTCCTAATCTCTTAAATATTCCGTGTTTTTCAACCTGTATAACCTCTCTAAAAGGTATTTTCAAATTTTGTTTCTTGCAATTTGTTTTTTCTTGGTTTTATTCTATTCTCATTCGTTTATATATTGTAATGTGCATGCATGAAATGCACAATGATAGAAAATTTTTTCTGTGTGAAAGTGAGGCTATTTTGGTTAAATCAGAGCTTGTACAGATTATTGCACGTCAAAATCCGCATCTTTTTCAACGTGATGTGGAAAATATTGTGAATGCTATTTTTGAAGAAATTTCAACAGCGCTTGCAAATGGTAATCGTGTTGAACTGCGTGGATTTGGAGCTTTTTCTGTCAAAAGTCGCTCAGCACGTAATGGTCGTAATCCACGAACAGGTGAAGCCGTTGCTGTTGAAGAAAAATGGATTCCTTTTTTCAAAACAGGCAAGGATTTACGTGATCGACTTAATCAATGAGTAAATTCATGACAATTAAACGTATCTTTTTTGCAATTACTTTGCTGATTCCGACAGGGCTTTTGCTTGCTTTTATCATAGCTAATCGTCAAATGGTTACGCTAACGCTTGATCCTTTTCAGACAAACTCAGAAAATTTTACTTACAATGCTCCTTTTTTTATATGGCTCTTTATTTTTTTCGGTCTTGGCATTTTGCTGGGAAGCTTAAGCAATTGGTTTGCATATCATAAATGCAAAAAAGCCCTCAAGAAAAGCAAAGCTGAGCTCGAGAAATTAAAAAAATCAATCACAGATATCGTATGATCTTCATGAAATCTTTTCTTTGTTGTATTCAATACAGCATAAAAAGTGCCCTTTTTCTTTTTTTCTATACATGCTTTAATAGACTATAGCCCTTTGTACTCTTGAGAAAAATTGAAGAGCTTTGGAACATAAACTTGTAAAAACTTGTATCGCGATACCGAATATGCCTGCACAATTCTTTCAATCTTACCATAACGATAGATATCCGCAGGAGAACGTACCTGTTATTTTAGAAACAGGAGCAAGTGCAGATTATGCTCTTCTTGACTCTGGGAATGGACAAAAATTAGAGCGTTATGGAGTTTACCGTATTATTCGACCAGAAGGCCAAGCGTTGTGGAAACCCGCTTTATCACAAAAGAAATGGGCTGATGTCGATGCTCTTTTCACAGGAAATCTTGATGAAGAAGGAGTTGGTCGTTGGCATTTTCCTAAAAAAACACTTGGTGAAACTTGGCCACTTGCTTGGAATGGATTATCTTTTCTAGGCCGTTTTACTTCCTTTCGTCACGTAGGGGTTTTTCCTGAGCAAGATGCTCATTGGCGCTTTATGGAAGAACAAATTGTTAAAGCAACGCGTCCTATCAAATTGCTTAATCTTTTTGGTTATACAGGTATTGCTTCTCTGATTGGTGCACGTGCGGGTGCAAATGTTACACATGTAGATGCTTCTAAAAAAGCCATCGCTTGGGCAAAAGCCAATCAAGACAGAGCAGGATTATTAGATTATCCCATTCGCTGGATTTGTGATGATGCCGTAAAATTTGTCGAACGCGAAATACGTCGTAAAAAAAATTATGATATGATCCTTCTTGATCCTCCTGCCTATGGACGTGGCCCCCATGGTGAAATTTGGCAATTGTTTGATCATTTACCTGCTATGATCACAAATTGTCGTAAACTTCTCTCGGATAAACCTCTTGCCATAGTACTTACCGCTTATTCCATTCGCGCTTCTTTCTATGCCCTTCATACTTTAATGCGTGATGAATTGATAAATCTTGGTGGTACACTCGAATCAGGAGAATTGATCTTACGTGAAGAAACTGCGGGGCGCGCCCTTTCTACTTCTCTTTTTAGCCGTTGGATTGCCTGAACATGTGTATACCCAAAACTGGTAAAGTTAAAGAAATCACCTCTGTTAGCAATCCTCTTATCAAAGACCTGCGCGCACTCAGCCAGAAAAAAAACCGTAATAGAGAAGGTGTTTTCATGGCAGAGGGACTCAAATTGGTCATTGATGCTCTCAATCTCGGTTGGTCAATACAAACACTCATTTTTTCGAAAAGCCAAATTGGTAATAGTTCTATCGAAAATACCGCTGCACGCACTGTAGCCAATGGCGGCTTTGTCATTAAAGCTTCACAAAAGGTGATGGAATCACTAACTAGGCGTGATAATCCACAAACAGTTATTGGTATTTTCAAACAACAGTGGCACCCCCTTGAAACGATTAAAAAACAGGTCAAGGATGTGTATGTTGCGCTTGATCGGGTGCGTGACCCTGGCAATCTTGGCACTATTATTCGTACAGCCGATGCCGTAGGCGCTAAAGGTGTTATTTTGATCGGTGAAACAACAGATCCTTTTTCACCTGAAACCGTTCGTGCAACAATGGGATCAATTTTTTCAGTCCCACTTTATCATTGCGATGAAACTACTTTTTTAAACTGGTCTGATCACTTCAAAGGTACGATTGTTGGTACGCATCTTAAAGGATCTACCGATTATCGTACAATTGATTTTAAACACGGTCCCGTTATACTTCTCATGGGAAATGAAAAACAGGGGTTACCAGAGTCTCTTGCAAATCATTGTGATAAGCTTGCGCGCATTCCACAAAGTGGACGCGCGGACTCACTTAATCTCGCGATAGCAACAGCTATCATGCTTTACGAAATTCGCCGTCCTTATTTAACACTAGAACCATGCGAGACCAGAATATGATACGTAAATCACTGCTTTTTTTTCTTCTTGGTTTGGTGGTGACAATAGGACTTGACCAAGCAGTCAAATACTGGGTTATGCACAATATACCCCTTGGAACAGCACAACCGCTTCTTCCTTTTCTTTCTCTTTATCATGTGCGTAACTCTGGTATTGCATTTTCGTTTTTTTCTTCCTTTTCTCACTGGGGACTTATTGCTATTACGCTTGCTATTATCGTGTTCCTCTTATGGTTATGGAAAAATACTCCATGTGATAGGCCTTTAATGCGCTTCGCTCTTACCCTCATCATTGGTGGAGCAATTGGCAATCTTATTGACCGTATTCGTTTTCACCATGTTACCGATTATATCCTTTTTCATATCGATGACATTTTTTATTTTGCTGTTTTCAACCTTGCTGATAGCTTTATCACACTCGGTGTCATTGTTATCCTTATGGACGAATTGCGTATCTGGATTAAAAGCAAAAGCGCTTCCAATAGCACTTCTTCTCAATAAAAGTGTTTCTTCTTCCCCTCGATAATGGAATCAGAATAAAGCAATATATTATCGGTTTTTATGCATAAATTTCGATTAAAAATTTTTAAACCTACTCATCTCTAAAAGCTCATATCTTTTAGATTTATGCTTCTTCCTTTCAATTTCTTTATATAATTACATGGTTCACATATCAAAGCTTATTCTGATATGTCATTTTTTCCTCTTTCCAACATCTTTGGTAGCAGTTAAAATTGTTCTCTCGCCAAAAGTATGTAAAACTATCATGTTCCCATTCTTTTATGCTCTTACACTTATTCTGATAACATCAGGCAATTTAAAATTGGACCGTGGATAGTATGCACAAAGCTGCAATAATTCTAATAGTGTTTTTTTGCTTTTCTAACCTGTTTATACTTATTTCTCTAAATAGGAAATACAGCTCCTTTGTTGACTTGAAACCCAAAAAACATATTGTTTTTTCTTCTTTTGCTGGGAAATATACTGTCTCTTTTATAAAGTATGGAACTCAATGATAAGGAGAAGAAAGATGAATGAAAAAAATTCGCCTCCTTCGAAAAATTTCCTAAACGCAGATGATCGTTCTTTTCTATTGAGTTCGCGTGCTTTTGCACCTCTGTTTTGGAGCCAATTCTGTGTTGCTTTTAATGACAATTTCGTTAAAAATACTTTAGTTTTTCTCATTATCACATGTGGTACTTTAGAATACCAACCAAGTCTCATTAGCTTAACAAATGGCGTTTTTTCACTCCCTTATCTTCTATTTTCTGCAACAGGAGGCCAATTAGCTGATTGCTTTAGTAAGGCAAAGGTAGCTCGTTTGATTAAATTCTTTACTCTCTTTATTGCTTTAGCAACCGCGGGCTCTCTTTTTCTATCTTCTATCAGTTTGCTGATGATATGTTTATTCCTTTTTAGTTCTGCTTCGGCACTTTTTGGACCCATTAAGTATGCAACATTACCAGATCATATGGCAAAATCTCACTTACCACGTGCCAATGCATGGATAGAAACAGCAACATTTATTGCTATTTTATTAGGAACATTGTTGGCTGGCCTTAGTTTCGATTTTCAAAACCAAACACAAATTATTCCAGCAATCATTATAATAACTTTTGCTCTCTTTTCTTGGGTTACAAGCTGCTTTATGCCAGAAAACATTCCTGTACAATCGAACTTTATTGTTGATTATAACATCATACGTGCCACTAAATCTATTCTTAAACACTGTATCCAAGAAAAGCGCTTACTGATTGTAAGCCTTATGATCTCGTGGTTTTGGTTTATAGGAGCCACACTGTTATCCATCATTCCAATACTCACTGCTTCTCTCAATTGCCTTCCCAATGGAACTATCATATTTTTAACATTGTTTTCCATTTTTGCTGCTGTTGGTTCTGCGATGGTGGCTTGGCTTTCAGCGGAACGAATTAATTTATTATTAGCAGTTATGGGAACTTTTATCTTTGGCCTTGTTTGTTTAGACTTAAGTGTTGTTCTTAACGATATTTATCCCAAATTAAAAGCTGAAAAGCTTATTGATTTCTTTTCTCATCCGAAATTATTGCATATTATGTTTGATTTTGCCTTGGCAGCAATTTCAAGTACTTTTCTTGTAGTTCCTGGATTTTCTGCACTGCAAGCTTGGGCTAAACCTCATAAACGCGCACGTGTTATTGCTGCTAATAACATCCTCAACGCTGCTATTATGGTTATAGGAGCAGGTATTATCACTTTTATTCAATATCTTGGTGCTTCAATTGATAAGATCGTTCTTATTCTTGGTATCAGCTCTCTCATAACTGCAATTGCTACACTAAAATATTTGCCCACGGATTCTCTTCGCGACTTTATTTTTATTTTTTTCCGATTATTTTTTCGTTTAGAAATCAAAGGGATAAAAAATTTTTCCAAAGCTGGAAAATCCCCCATTCTTGCTTTTAACCATCTCTCTTTTCTCAATGTTTTTCTGGCTCTTGCTCTTTGTGAAATCATAAACTTGCGAAACCCAGTTATTATTATTGACGCTCATACTGCAAAACTTTGGTGGATGCGTCCGTTTGCTCAATATATCAATGCTTATCCTATTGATCTCACTAAACCATTTACAAATCGCTCTTTTATAAACACCCTCATGCAAAAAAAGCCTGTTATTGTTTTTTTCGAAAAAAATATCTCTGTGACGAAAGACTTCATGAAAACTTCTGAAAAGAGCGCCATCATCATTGATAAAGCAATAGTGGTTCCTATTAAAATTTATGGTTTTAAAAAATCTTTTTTTTCAAATTTTTCTGATATTCATAGACGCCGTAAAATTTTTCCTAAAATAACAGCTGTCATCTATAAGCCTGTTGATTTTAACAAGGTATAAAAAGTCTTGCCCACCACTTAACTTATTGGAAAATAATTATTTCATATCGTCGTTTTAACTGCAGAATTAAAGTAATCAATTTATTCAAAATTTGTTAAAAACTCTCATAATCATAGAGTATCTACAAACATGACTAAAACTTCTTTTCCTTAAAAGAGCAAATTCATGAGGAAGAACAATAAAAATATTAAAAATTCTATAGACCTTATAAATTATGAATTCATAGCTCTTATAAATTCCCTTTGGCTCTAAAAACTGCTGCCCTTACTCTAAATATTATAAGCATTTTGCTGACTACCAATGAAGCTATACAAAAATAAATTTCTGGTATGTGTTCTTTAAGAAAACATCACGAAAATAATTTCTTCCACTTTGTAAAAATTTACTAAAAAGATTTAAATCCTTAATCAAATGTCTTCCTTCATTACCAATTTGTAAGGTTTCTTGCCAAGAGAAGTCTCTTGTAATTTTAAAATAAATCTCCATAATAAGGAAAGGTATGCTGGAATTTCGCCAGCGGCGCCTGGAGTTGTTGGTATATGCTAAATAATAGCTTATACAAAATTGCTGTTATAATGGCAGAGATTCTTTTAAACTCCAAAATCTGGCGGAACATATACTAAAGGACTTTATATTATGGCTGATTTCAAAAATTTACGTTCGGCGTCTGTTTCCCATGCCGATGCATCAATTGATCTAGGATTGCGCAGTTATATGCTGGGTGTCTATAATACAATGGCCATTGGTTTGCTGATTACAGCCGCTGCTGCTTATGCAGTTGCATCATTAGCAATGACAACAGATATGAGCCAGGCAGCCGCTCAGATCAATAGCAGTGTTTACTTAACTCCCTTTGGAGTAACATTTTACACATCGCCACTTTCTTATATTGTTATGTTTGCACCACTTGTGGCGGTATTCTTCCTTAGTTTCAAAATAAACACTTTGAGTACAAGTGCAGCCCGTAGCCTCTTTTTTGGTTATGCGGCTCTCGTTGGATTCTCCCTCTCTTCGATTGTTTTGCGTTATACAACGGAAAGTATTGTACAAACCTTTGTTATTACTGCAGCATCTTTTGGGGCTCTTTCACTTTATGGTTATACGACAAAGCGCGATCTTACAGCAATGGGATCATTCTTTTTTATAGGGTTGGTCGGTTTGATGCTTTCCATGTTTGTGAATATCTTTCTTGCATCAAGTGCCTTGCAATTTGCTATCTCCGTGATTGGTGTACTGATCTTCGCTGGTCTAACCGCTTACGATACACAGAATATTAAGTTGATGTATTATGAAGGAGATCAAGGCGATACAAAGGGGCGTAAAATTATTATGGGAGCTCTTAGTCTTTACCTTGATTTTATCAATATGTTTGTCTTTTTGCTGCAGTTTCTCGGCTCAAACCGTGACTGATTGTAAAAAACAGTGCCTCATTAAAAACCTTGTTTCTTAAAAGAAACAAGGTTTTTTGCTTTTAATGCAAACTTTTATTTTTCCCTTTGATGCACCAACCTTCATAAAATGACAAAAATGCCTTACAAGCAAAGATTTTCTCAGTTTTCCGCATTGATCCAGCAAAAGCTTCCTCGCTCTTTTTTAAATGCTATCCATAGTCATTCGCGTCATAAGGCAAATATAATCAATCAGAACAATCATTACGATCTTACCGTTGCATCCTATAATGTTCATAAATGTGTCGGTATTGATAAAATTTTTAATCCTACGCGTATCGTACGTGTTATTACTGAACTCCAAGTTGATATTCTTGCTCTTCAAGAAGTAGATAAACGTTTTGGTGAACGGGTTGGTTTGATTGATCTTCAACTGTTAAAAAATGAAACAGGTCTTACTCGAGTACCCTTAAATACCATGTCACCTGATGGTCATGGCTGGCACGGTAATGCTCTTTTTGTACGAAAAGGACATGTACGTGATATCTTACAAATCACGCTTCCTGGGATTGAACCACGTGGCGCTGTGATTGTAGAGCTAGAAATGAACGTAGGCCTTATTCGTATTATTGCCGCTCATTTTGGCTTATTACGTCATTCTCGCAATCAACAAACAAAAACGCTTCTTGCTCTTCTGCAAAAACGCTCTCTCATGCCCACACTCCTCATTGGTGATTTTAATGAATGGCGAACAGGAAAAGGTTCCTCTTTAAAGCATTTTTCTCCCTATTTTGATAGCACACTTGGAACTGTACCAAGTTTTCCCTCTCGCTTTCCTTTTCTCGCTCTTGATAGAATTTTTGCTTTTCCTCATCAATTAGTGACAAATATTGAAAATCATTCTTCACCGCTTGCACGCATTGCCTCGGATCATTTGCCTATTAAAGCTTATCTTGATCTTGCCAATGCAATGACCATTCTTAAAAACAAAATAAACGAAAAAGACTAATGTGCTTCATCCCAATTTTGTGCAATCATGACTTTTACTTCAAGGGGTACTGATAAAGAGAGAACAGGCATTGTGGCATTTTCCATAACCTTTTTAACAACAGCCATGGTTTTCTCACTCTCGTCTTCCGGTACCTCAAAAATCAGTTCATCATGCACTTGAAGTAACATTTTTGCTGACAATTTCTCTTTTTGCAAAGCATCTTCCATGTGAATCATGGCACGGCGAATAATATCTGCCGCCGACCCTTGAATCGGTGCATTAATAGCAGCGCGCTCATTAAAAGAACGAACTTGTAGATTCGCTGCTTTTATTTCTGGATAATGGATACGACGTCCAAAAATTGTTTCTACATAACCATTTTGACGTGCAAAGATTTTTGTTGTTTCCATATAGTCTTTAATTCCTGGAAACCTTTCAAAGTAGAGTTGAATATAACGCCCCGCTTCCTGCCGTGAAAGACCCAATTGGTTGGCCAATCCAAAAGCTGAAATGCCATAAATAATACCAAAATTAATCGCTTTTGCACGCCGTCGTACATCTGATGGCATGCCCTCTATCGCTACTCCAAACATTTGTGATGCTGTTATAGCATGAATATCCTGCCCCTTAGCAAAGGCTTCTTTTAATGCCTTGATATCGGCAATATGTGCAAGAATACGCAATTCAATTTGACTATAATCTGCCGAAAGCAAAACATGACCTTTTGGAGCAACAAAAGCTGTGCGAATTTTACGTCCCTCTGTCGTCCGTACTGGAATATTTTGCAAATTTGGTTCTGATGATGACAACCGCCCCGTTGATGTTGTTGCTAAAGAATAATTCGTATGAACCCGCCCTGTTTTTGGTAAAATATAAGAGGGTAAAGCATCTGTATAAGTCGATTTTAGTTTTGCAAGTTGACGCCAATCTATAATTTTACGTGGTAAAACATGACCTTCAGCTGCTAATTCCTCTAAGGTTTGTGCAGAAGTTGACCACTGTCCACCCTTGGTTTTACCTCCTCCAGGTAATCCCATTTTACCAAAAAGGACATCACCTAATTGCTTTGGTGAAGCAATATTAAATTTCTCATCTGCCAGCTGATATATTTCCTCTTCTAGAACAGCAGCAGCTTGCGCTAATTCTCCTGAAAGGCGCAACAGAATCTGTCTATCAACAAGAATGCCACGTTCTTCCATTCTTGCAAGAACTTCTATCAGTGGCTTATCAAGACGTTCATAAATTTTCGTCATGCCTTGAGAGACAAGTTGTGGTTTTAAAACTTGCCACAACCGAAGCGTTACATCCGCATCCTCAGCAGCATAAAGCGTTGCCTGTTGCAAATCTACCTCTGCAAAAGAAGTAATCTTTTTTCCGTTATATGTTAAATCCTTGAAGGCAATCGGTTTGTGTCCAAGCCAACGCTTAGATAAATCGTCCATATTATGGGTTAATGTTCCTGCATCTAAAGCATAAGACAACAGCATGGTGTCATCAAAACAGCGTATCACGATACCATATTGTTTCATCACTAACCAATCATACTTTATATTCTGACCAATTTTTAAAATCGCTTCATTTTCTAAAAGCGGTTTTAAAAGAGCCAAAGCCTTCTCGGTTTCAATCTGTAAAGCAATACGCCCTCCTCCCAAAAGATCATCTCCTCCCTCAACATGTTCAAGAGGTATATAAGCTGCTTTTTCCGGTTGTAATGCTAATGAAAAACCAACAAGCTTTGCTTGCATGGGATCAAGTGATGTTGTTTCCGTATCAAAGGCAAAAAAGCCTTGCTCTTCTGCTTGCCATAACCATTCTTGCAAAATTTTTTCATCAAGAATCGTTGTATAAGCATCTCTTGTCATTTTTTGAGTTAATGCTTGATCTTTACGTTTTTCTGCTAACTGCTGGGGAGAGTTCTCTGAAAAATTATAGGGAAGTGCACTATCTTCCTTTTTTGTATCAGAATCACGCTCATACTCAGGCTTTTCCCACTCAACATCTATATCAATCGCATCAATAGCTGATGCCACACATGTCGTTGCTTCTGCCACACGACGCGTGAGTGTTGAAAATTCCATAGCTTTAAGAAAACCAATTAAACGTGGACCATCTTGGGGTTCCAAAATGAAATCATCTAAATCATTGTCTATAGGGACATCTGTTTTAAGACGAACAAGCTCACGAGAAATTTTAGCCTGTTCACTATATGCTTGAATATTTTCGCGCCGTTTTGTTTGTTTTATTTCTGTCACACGCTCTAACAAAAGATCAAGAGAATCAAATTGATCTAGTAATTGGGCAGCAATTTTGGGACCAATACCTGGAATACCTGGTACATTGTCCGTTGTGTCTCCAATTAAAGCTTGCAAATCAATCATTTTTTCAGGTGTAACACCCCATTTTTCTATAACTTCAGAAATACCTATATGTTTGTCTTTCATTCCATCATACAAAGAGACATGGGTATTTACGAGTTGCATAAGATCTTTATCCGAAGAAATAATGGTTGTTTTTGCTCCAACCTTTGTTGCCAATGTTGCATAGGTGGCAATGAGATCATCCGCTTCAAATCCTTCCTTTTCTATACAAGGCAAATTAAAAGCCTTTGTGGCTTGGCGTATTAATGCAAATTGAGGAATAAGATCTTCTGGTGGTTTTTCCCGATTGGCTTTGTATTGTGGATAAATTTGTTTTCTAAAAGTATCCGATGAATAGTCAAAAATAACGGCAAAATGTGTTGGAACAACACCCGTAGTGGTATTGCGTGCATCACAAAGCAATTTCCACAGCATATTACAAAAACCAGCTACAGCGCCTACAGGAAGTCCATCCTTTTTGCGCTTTAAAGGCGGTAAAGCATAGTAAGCACGAAAAATATAGCCCGACCCATCAACCAAAAAAAGATGATCTGTTGCTTTCATGACAATTTTATTTCTCCATTTCAGCCTAAAAACAATGCACTCTTATACATTTTTTTTGCTCTTATGATAAAATTTATCAAGCTGCCTCTAAAAAGCCATTTTTTGTTTCCATAAAGTGTGAAGTCGTTACACTTTATATTCGGTACCTAGAGCTTTTCTTTGCTGTTACAGGATATAATAGCTTTCATTTTGCTCCTCCTATGATAGCTGAGGTACGATGTAGCGACAAGGTCGTTGTGGTGTTCCCCTCCCCACAACGACCGTTTTTTTAGAGGAAGTGTTTTTAGAGATTTTTTTAAATTTTTGGATAATTTCTTTAGGGAAAAGAGAGAAGCTATTCAGGGATTTTGAAGTCATTCCACAGAGCTTTTTCTCCCATTTTTCTGATAAAATCAGCATGCATAGTTTTTTCTTGTGTGCTTAATCTTGAAGGTAAGGGCTGTGGACGACTTTTTATCGCATAAAGAGCGTCTTTATTGTTTTTTATTTCCTCATCATGCCTTTTTTTGTTATCAAAACCCAATACTCCCTGTTTGCCACCAATGAGTTCAATATAAACATCGGCGAGAATCTCCGCATCAAGTAAAGCACCATGAAGAACACGATGACTATTATCAATTCCAAAACGTTTGCACAAAATATCAAGAGAATTAGGACCCATAGGAAATTTACGCCGAGCCATAGCCAATGTATCAAGAATATTATCAATACTGATAAGCGGTTTATTTGCTCTTCCTAATTCTGCATTAAGAAAGCCAATATCAAAACTTGCATTATGGGCAATCATTGTAGCACCATTGATAAATTCCAAAAATTCATCAGCAATATCACTAAAACTTTTTTCATTCTTTAAGCGTTCATTGGTCAATCCATGAATTGCTACAACTTCATCAGGAATAATGACACCTTGAGGGTTCAAATAAACATGAAAGCGGCTTCCCGTAAGATAACGATCAACCATCTCCACACAACCAATTTCGATTATGCGATCTTTCTCTTTATCTAAACCTGTTGTTTCTGTATCAAAAATAATTTCACGCATGACTTTCATTCTTTAGTAAATTTTTTATCACGTAAAAAACTTGCTCACGTGTATTCTCTAAATCTTTTCCTGTATTAATAACAAAATCAGCACGTTTACGTTTTTCTTCATCAGACATTTGCCTAGCATTAATAAAGGTAAATTTTGCTTCATTCATATTTTGTCGAATCATTGCACGTTCTTTTTGTATTGCTCTTGGTGCAGAGACAACAACAACACTGTCTACACGTTTTTCACTATTTGTTTCAAAAAGAAGTGGAATTTCAAGAACAATTAATTTTTTTCCCTGTTTGCGTGCCATCTCAATGAATTCTTTTTCTTTTTTTTGCACTAAAGGATGTATTATTTTTTCTAAGCTTTGTAATTTCTCATGGCCGTTTATCAAAATTTCAGAAAGTTTTAAGCGATTAACTTCGCCATCCTCAACCACACTCGGAAATACACGTGCTATCAGCGATACAACCGGTTTACTCTTATAAAGTTTGTGTGTTGCATCATCGGCGCTAAAAACAGGAATACCTGCTTGTTTGAAAAAATCAGCAACGGTAGATTTTCCCATAGCAATTGACCCAGTCAGCCCTATGATTTTCATTCTGCTTTTTCACCCATATCCTGTAAAATTGCTGTTCGTAATGCTTTTGTAACCTCTGGTCTTATTCCAAACCATCTTTCAAACCCTAAAACAGCCTGATGCAAAAGCATACCAAGTCCATCAACAGTCCTCAAACCATGCGCTTTTGCTTGTTGTAGAAAAGGTGTTATCAACGGCGTATAAACAATATCTGTTACCAATGCCGTTGCTTTTATGTTATGAAAATCGCAAAAAAAAGAAGCCGTTTTTTTCTCATAAGAGTTTGTCATACCTACAGAGGTTGTGTTGACAATTAAATCAGCTTGAGAAATTATTTTATCTATCTTCTGCCAATAATGAACTTCAACAGGTTTTCCGAAATGCTGCGCTAAATTTTCTGCGCGCTCCTTTGTACGATTAACCAAGCAAATACGTTCAAATCCACGTTTTTTTAAGGCATAGAGAACAGCACGTGCTGCACCACCTGCACCAAAAATAAGCGCTGTTTCTCCTCCCCAATCAGGAGCATAATCATCAAGATTAGCGCTAAAACCATAGGCATCACTATTGGTGGCGCAAAGTTTGTCTCCTTCATACCAAAGCGTATTAACAGCACCAATCATTGTTGCTACATCATCTTTATAATTTGCTAAATGAAAAGCTTCTTGTTTATGGGGGATAGTGATATTCCCTCCACAAAACCCCCTTCTCCTTATAGATGTGAAAAAATCTCTAAATTTTTCAGAGCTTACTTCCTGTGCCAGATATTCGCCTTGTAAATTATATTGTTTAAGCCAAAAATGGTGGATTTTTGGTGATTTTGAATGATAAATAGGAGTACCTACAACAAAAGCACGTGGGTAATTTTTTTCTTTATATTTTATTTCATAATCAACCATCAATTACCCCTAAATGACGCAGTTTTATGAGCAATGGTAATAAAGGTAAACCAATAATAGTAAAAAAATCTCCATCAATTTTATCAAAAAGATGGATTCCTTCTCCTTCAATTTGATAAACTCCAACACTGTTTAAAACATCTGTTCCAACACGTGCTAAATAGCGTTCAATGAATTCTGATGAGAGAGGACGTACTGACATATGTGCACTAAAAGCCTCTAGCCAAATTTCTTGGCCATTGTGAAATATAGCCACTGCACTATGAAGAGAATGGGTTTTTCCTGATAAATCACATAAACGTTGATGTGCTTCCCTTCTACTTGTGACTTTATGAAAAACTTGACCTCTCAAATCAAGAACTTGATCACACCCAATGACAAAAGCATTAGGAAAACGATCAGAAACATTTTTTGCTTTTGCACTTGCAAGAAAACAACAGAGTTCTTTAGGGGTCTTTGTTTTTGCTGTTTTTTCTTCCTCTCTTTCATCAAAAGAGGCTCCTTCAATAAAAAAATTTAAACCCGCCTTTTTTAACAATTGTGCACGATAAGAACTAAGAGATGCTAATATTAAACTATCTGTTGCCATGGGATTCTTTCATTTTTTTTCACGAAATCGCGACAAAAGTTCAAATACAGCGGCGGCTGTCTCTTCAATAGAGCGCCTTGTAACATCAATAATAGGCCAACCAAAACGTTCGCAAATGCGCTTTGCATAAGTTAATTCTTCAGCGATACTCATACGATTAGTATAACTTTCAATGGCAAAATTATCTCCTAAATGTCTATTTTGACGAATATGTGAGATTCTTTCAGCAGAAGCAATTAAACCGATTATCAAAGCATTCTTTGCCTCTAAGAGAGCTTCTGGTAAATCAATACCTGGAATAAGAGGAACATTTGCTGTCTTTATTCCACGATTTGCTAAATAAATGCTGGTTGGTGTTTTAGAGGTTCTTGAAATTCCAACAAGAATTACATCAGCATTTGATAAATCATTGGAACATTGTCCATCATCATGTTCTATTGTAAAATCTAACGCCTCAATACGACGAAAATAATCTGCATTAAGATCATGCTGCGCACTGGCTCGCAAATTTGTTGGTGTTCCAAGATAAGACTGAAAAGCATCCAAAACAGGATGTAATATGTCTATACAAGGAAGTTCCATTTTCTCGCACCTTCTCTTAAGAAGGAGCTTAATTTTTTTATCAATAATTGTGTAAAGAACAATACCAGGCTCTTGTTGTATCTCATCAAGAGCTTTTTTTAACTGTGATTCATTACGAATCATAGGATAAATGTGTTCTGTTGCTTGACTCATGGCATATTGGGATGCAACAGCCCTTCCCACAGAAATTAACGTTTCTCCTGTTGCATCAGAAAGCATGTGTAAATGAAAGCTTTTTTTTTCTTTTGTCACAAAAATATTAACTCCTTGTTAACAAATGTGTATATATGCTCGGTCTTTTATATAAAACTAAAATTTAGAAAAAATTCTCCATTCTTATGCACAAATTGAACAGTTGTGATATTTTATATCCTCTTATGAGGAAAGTATGGGGATAATATCTTTAACTTAATGTTATGTTTGTTTTTTTATTTTTTTTATTTGTGGATAAAATTGAGGATAAATAAAGTATAATCAATAATTCACATTAAACACAGACTCTAATAAGAACAATCTCATCTTTAAAAATCTATTTTATAGAGAAATCTCTGTAAAAAAATAAAAATAATTTTAAATTATTTTTATCTATGATACATAGAGATTATATCTAATTAATTAAATATTTCTTAAATAGCTTTTAATTATATAACTCTATTTTAAAATATTATTTAGATATTTTATAGATTCTTCATATTAGAACTTTTCAATTTATATAATTAATTTTTTATACATTTATTTCATCCTCTATAAAAGTAATTCATATAAATGGTGCTTGCAGATTAAAAAAATTGGTGTACAATACTTTTTCCTTAATAAGAATATTCCATTCTCGAGATTCTCCGTAAATTAATTCAAAAACAATTCTCCATCACTTAAAGAGCATATTTCATGCAAGAAATGAAACTACAAGAACTAAAAAGTAAAAATCCCGTTGAACTTGTTTCTTTTGCTGAAACATTAGAAGTTGAAAATGCTTCCCTGATGCGCAAACAAGAATTAATGTTTGCTATTTTAAAAAAACTTGCATCGCAAGATGTTGAAATTATAGGAGAAGGGGTCGTTGAAGTTTTACAAGATGGATTTGGATTTTTACGATCTGCCGATGCTAACTACCTTCCAGGACCAGATGATATTTATCTTTCACCTGCACAAATTCAATCTTTTTCTTTAAAAACAGGTGATACTGTTGAGGGCCCTATACGGAGCCCAAAAGAAGGAGAGCGCTATTTTGCTCTTCTTAAAATTAATACAATTAATTTTGAAGATCCTGAGAAAATTCGTTATAAAATCCATTTTGATAATCTTACTCCCCTTTATTCTAACGAACGTTTTCAAATGGAAATACAAGATCCTACAGAGAAGGATATGTCCTCACGGGTGATTGATTTGATATCTCCATTGGGAAAAGGTCAGAGGGGGTTGATTGTAGCACCTCCTCGGACGGGAAAAACGGTTTTACTTCAGAATATTGCACATTCTATTACCACTAATCATCCTGAATGTTATCTTATTGTTCTTTTAATTGATGAACGGCCAGAGGAAGTGACTGATATGCAACGTTCTGTAAAAGGAGAAGTTGTTTCTTCTACCTTTGATGAACCAGCAATACGTCATGTACAAGTAGCTGAGATGGTTATTGAAAAAGCAAAACGTCTTGTTGAATATGGGCGTGATGTCGTTATCCTGCTTGATTCTATTACACGTCTTGGGCGTGCCTATAATACGGTTGTTCCTTCATCTGGTAAGGTTTTAACGGGTGGTGTAGATGCAAATGCTCTACAGCGTCCTAAGCGTTTTTTTGGTGCAGCACGCAATATTGAAGAAGGTGGATCTTTAACGATTATTGCAACGGCTTTGATTGATACTGGTAGTCGTATGGATGAGGTCATTTTCGAAGAATTTAAAGGAACAGGTAATTCGGAAATTGTTCTTGATCGTAAAGTTGCAGATAAACGTATTTTCCCTGCTATGGACATTCTAAAATCAGGAACGCGTAAGGAAGAGCTTTTAGTGGCACGACAAGATTTGCATAAAATTTTTGTACTTCGTCGTATTTTAGCACCTATGAATGTAACAGATGCAATTGAATTTTTAATTGATAAATTAAAACAAACAAAAAACAATAGTGAATTTTTTGATTCAATGAATACATAGAAGTATTAAGTTTTTTGATTAGGATACATCCTGTGGATACAATCTTTGCTGTTTCGAGTGGATTGTTGCCTTCAGGGGTTGCGGTCATTCGACTTTCTGGTCCTCATGTTGTGGAGGTTGTTAAGGCGCTTTGTGGTTGTTTACCAAAAGCACGATTTATGCATTATGGAAATCTCACAGCGCGTGATGGTAGCTTTTTAGATGCTGCTTTGACTGTTTTTTTCCCTGCTCCTCATAGTTTTACAGGAGAAGATTGTGCGGAATTCCATTTGCATGGAGGAAAAGCGGTTGTAAATCGTTTTCTTGACGAATTATCTACATTTTCTGGATGTCGTCTTGCAGAGGCAGGCGAATTTTCTCGTCGTGCTTTCATGGAGGGAAAATTAGATCTTGTTCAAGCAGAAGGTCTTGCTGATTTAATAGAAGCAGAGACAGAAAGTCAGAGACGTTTAGCGGTGATGGGTGCTAGTGGGCATTTAACAGCACTTTATCGCGATTGGCGCCATAAACTTATTAAAGCACGTGCCTTTATTGAGGCAGAGCTTGATTTTTCTGATGAAGGTGATGTTCCAGATTCGCTCTCTGATAAAGTTTGGAAAGATGTGGAAGATCTTTGTAATTCTCTTCAAAAACATATTGGTGAGGGAGAACGTGCTAGTATTTTACGTGATGGATTAAAAATTGTTATTGCCGGTGCTCCTAATTGTGGAAAATCAAGCATCATGAATCGTTTGGCTGGAAAACCTGTTGCTATTGTAACAGAGGAAGCAGGAACAACGCGTGATGCTTTAGAAATGAGGCTTGTTTTTGGTGGTTTACCAGTTTTTTTGACAGATACTGCTGGTTTTAGAGAAACAGAAAATAAAATTGAGCAATTGGGAATAGAAGTTGCAAAGCAACATGTCAGGGATGCTGATTTGGTTATTTTGGTTTACGATATGGCAAAGCCAAAGGAAATTCAATTACCAGAAACTTCAGCTGAAATATGGCGTGTTGGTAATAAGCTTGATCTTTATGAAAAAAATAAATCAATTTTTTTTATAGAGTTTTCTGCATCAACGGGTTTAAATTTTGATTGTTTTATTAAAGAACTTGAATTATTTTGTTCACGTCGTGCTTCTGAAATTGGAAATCTTGTGCCAGCACGTAAGAGACAACTTCAGCTCTTAAAAGAGGCTGTTAAAGAAATTGAAGCTTCTGTGAATTATACTTCTCTTGATCTCAGTTTACGTGCAGAACATCTTCGTCGCGCCAGTGATTTTCTTGGAAAAATTACGGGAGATATAGATGTTGAGGATTTACTTGATATTATTTTTTCAGAATTTTGTATTGGTAAATAATGATTCACGTGAAACATTGATTATTTGATAGACAGATTTTAAAGATTATGTATTTTATATATTCTGTTTCACGTGAAACTTGAAAGTAATATTTTTATGGAATGAGTCCTAATGCATTCATATGATGTTATTGTTGTTGGTGGTGGTCATGCTGGCTGTGAGGCGGCGTGTGCTTCAGCACGTGCTGGAGCACGGACAGCTCTTGTGACACATAAAATATCAGCATTGGGAACAATGTCTTGTAATCCTGCTATTGGTGGACTTGGAAAAGGGCATCTGGTGCGTGAAATAGATGCTTTGGATGGTCTTATGGGACGCGCAGCAGATGATGCTGGAATTCAATTTAGACTTCTTAATAGAAGAAAAGGACCAGCAGTAAGGGGACCACGTACTCAGGCTGATAGACAGCTCTATAAAAAAACAATTCAAAAACTTTTGCAAGAACAGGATAATCTCACTCTTATAGAAGATGAGGCGGTTGATTTAATTGTTAAAGATAAGAGTGCTTCAGGTGTTGTTTTAAAAAATCAAGGAAAAGTTTTTTCTGGTGCTGTTGTTTTAACAACGGGGACATTTTTAAATGGTCTTATTCATATTGGCGATAAAACATGGGCTGCAGGACGTATGGGAGATCAGTCAAGTGTTCAACTTGCTGAACGCTTGAAAAGTTATGATATAAAACTTGGAAGATTAAAAACAGGAACGCCGGCACGCCTTAGTAAAAAAACAATTAGTTGGGAATCTCTAGCAAAACAGCAAGCTGATGAAGATCCAGTTCCGTTCTCTCTTTTGACAGAAAAAATTAAACAACCACAAATTGAATGTGCAATAACACGGACAAATGCACAAACACATCAAATTATTCGTGAAAATATTCATCGTTCTGCTTTATATTCTGGAAATATTGAAGGATTAGGTCCGCGTTATTGCCCTTCTATTGAAGATAAAATTGTTAAATTTGGAGAACGTGATGGACATCAGATTTTTCTGGAACCAGAAGGATTAAATGATGATACTATTTATCCAAATGGACTCTCTACTTCTCTTCCTGAGGATGTACAAATCTCTTTTTTGAGAAGTATAGAGGGATTGGAAAATGTCACAGTTTTACAATCTGGTTATGCTATTGAATATGATTTTGTTAATCCACAACAATTGACTAAAACCTTAGAGTTACGCTGTTTACCAGGTCTCTTTTTAGCGGGACAAATTAATGGTACAACAGGATATGAGGAAGCAGCAGCACAGGGGCTTTTGGCTGGATTAAATGCTGCACGTAAGGTAGGTGGGTTAGATGAAATAATAATAAGTCGTTCTACAGCTTATATTGGTGTGATGGTCGATGATTTGGTTTCACGTGGAGTTTGTGAACCTTATCGAATGTTTACATCACGGGCTGAATTTCGTCTGTCTTTGCGATCTGATAATGCTGATATTCGTTTAACGCCTTTAGCACAGCAATGGGGTATTGTTAGTAAAGTACGTTGGGACTGTTATCAGAAAAAACAACAACGTCTTGATCAAGCACGATCCCTATGCCAAGAGCTTTTTTTAACACCTAATGAAGCCTCTGCTCATGGATTACAAATAAATCATGATGGTGTTAGACGTTCAGCTTATGATCTTCTTGCTTATCCTCATATGCGTTTAGAGCGTCTTTCACATTTTTGGCCACAATTACAGTCAATTGACTCTAAAACCGCTGAATCTTTAGAAATTGAAGCACAATATGCCGTTTATTTAGAAAAACAAGCACAAGATATAGCTTCTCTTCAGAGGGATGAACGTTTAGAAATTCCCTCCTCTCTTGATATTCAGTCAATTTCTGGTCTTTCAAACGAGCTCAAAACAAAAATTCAAGAAATTTCTCCACGTTCAATTGCTGATGCACAAAAAATTGATGGTATGACACCCGCAGCATTGTCGCTTATTATTACATATATTCAACGTCAACGACGTGAAAAGGCTAAAACAGCTTAATGAATCTTTCTACAGAACAAAAATATAAAGCACTCTTAGATATCGTTCCTTTTGTTTCACGTGAAACGATGGAAAATTTAATACAATTTGAGACTTTAGTGATGCAGTGGAATAAGCATATTAATTTAATATCTACTGCAACAATCCCCCTTTTATGGACACGTCATATTTTGGACTCGGCACAAATCTATCCTTTATACAGTGATTTTATGCATTGGTGTGATCTTGGATCAGGTGGTGGATTTCCTGCAATCGTGATTGCTATTTTTTTAAAAGAAAAAAAAGGCGGACATATTAATCTTGTTGAAAGTAATGGAAAAAAAGTTGCTTTTTTACGAACAGTTATTGCTGAGCTTGATCTTCCAGCAACAGTTTATCACTCTCGAATTGAGGATGTGTACAAAAAAATAATAACACCAGAAATTATAACAGCACGGGGATTGGCTTCACTTGATGAGCTTTTAGGACTTATTTTTCCCTTATTAAAACAAAAAACAATCGCTGTTTTGCAAAAAGGACGGGATTACTCTACAGAAATAAAAAAAGCCTCTGCCAATTGGCAGTTTGATCTGCTAAAACATAAAAGTAAAATTGATGAAAATTCTGTTATTTTAGAAATTTCTCATCTTCGATCATGTAGAGGGTAAAGCAAAATGAGCGAAACACGGATTATCGCTATTGCAAACCAAAAGGGTGGGGTCGGAAAAACAACCACAGCAATTAATCTTGCAACAGCTTTAGCAGCTATTGGGGAAAATGTTCTTATTATGGATGTTGATCCACAAGGTAATGCGAGTACAGGATTGGGAATAGATCGTAATAACCGTCCTTTGTCCTCTTATGATGTTTTGGTTTCAGGGATTTCCGTGACAAAAGCCGCTTTAAAAACAGCAGTCCCCAATCTTCATATAGTACCTTCTACACTCGACCTTTTAGGTGTAGAAATGGAAATTTCTTCATCAAAAGATCGTATTCAACGATTACGTAAGGCTCTTTATGATGATCCTAAGATGGAGAAAAAATTTAGTTATATTCTAATTGATTGTCCCCCATCTCTTAATCTTTTAACCCTCAATGCTATGGGGGCTGCAGATTCCGTTTTGGTTCCTATGCAATGTGAATTTTTAGCACTTGAGGGCTTAAGTCAATTGCTTGAAACAGTAAAGCAAGTACGGTCTGTCCTTAATCCATCCCTAGAAATTCAAGGTATTGTCCTCACGATGTATGATGGACGAAATAATCTTTCAAATCAAGTTGTTGAAGATGTCCGTTCTTTTATGGGAGATAAAGTTTATCGTACCGTTATTCCAAGAAATGTGCGCGTATCAGAAGCACCTTCTTTTGGTAAACCCGTATTGCTTTATGATCTCAAATGTGCAGGTAGCCAAGCTTATTTGCGTCTAGCATCGGAGGTGATTCAACGTGAAAAACAAGCACATGCTGCTGCTTAAAAATGTAAAAAAAATAATTTTTGTAAAGAAAATTCAAAGAGTGAAATTATGAATGATGATCAATCAAAAAAAAGACTGGGACGTGGATTAGCAGCATTGATTGGTGATATGAGCTTAAACAACAGCCTTACATTTTCACCTAATGCTGAAAAATTAACAGAGTTTAGTACAATTTCTACTCTTTCTGAACGATTTGTTCCTCTTGAATCCATTTCGTGTAATCCACACAATCCGCGACGCCATTTTACTGAATCAGAATTGGATAATTTGGCGCAATCAATTCGTCAGCATGGTGTTGTTCAACCTGTTATAGTAAGACCTTTACGTGATCACCCTCAGCGATTTGAATTAATTGCTGGTGAACGGCGGTGGCGCGCTGCACAGCGTGCTCATTTAAGTCAATTGCCGGTGATTGTTCGTGATGTGGATGATAAAACAGCTTTAGAATTGGCAATTATTGAAAATGTTCAGCGTGCTGATCTTAATCCCATTGAAGAAGCAATGGGATATGAACTTTTGTTGAATGAACATGGTTATACACAAGCAGATTTAGCACAAGTCATTGGAAAAAGCAGAAGTCATGTGGCTAATACACTGCGTTTGTTAAAATTACCAGAAAAAGTGCAACAGTTTTTAACCGATGGGCAGCTTTCTGCCGGTCATGCGCGTTGTCTTATAACCGTTGATAATCCACAAGATTTAGCCGAAAAAATTATTCGTGAAGGTCTTTCTGTGCGCCAAACAGAAATACTTGCCTATGAGCAAGCTAATCCTAAGGTCAAAAAACGAACCTCTGTGGAAAAAGATGCAGAAACAAAATCTTTAGAAAAGTTACTTGCAGATGTTATCGGAATGAAGGTTATTATTCGACATGGTAAAAAAGGTGGTGATTTAAAAATACACTACTCTTCATTAGAACAATTAGATGATATTTGTCGCCGTTTGCAAAATTAAGAAATTCTTTGAAATAAAAGAATTCTTAACAAGGATTTTGTAAGACTTTAATTATTCTATACATATGTTTTTTAGCAAATTCAATATTGCTTGAAGGTATAATGTTTTTTTTACTGAAAGAGCTTTCTTCGTTTGTAAGTACAATTAATGTTGCTTGAAGTGCTAAGTGACCAACAACAAAATCTCTAGGTGTGATATTATTTTCTTTTAAAAGATTCATAAGTTTTGTTTTATGAGAGATATAAGCGATATATCCTTCAATACTATCATCATGCGTAACAATATCATTTTTTGCATCGGGTATTTCTGACTCTAAAGGTAAATTTTTACATTCTTTTCCAATTTTTTCCAGTTTTAAAAGAAAATCTTCTGTTAAGGGATAGTTTACAACGAGAGGTGATGTAAGAGAATCTTTATTTGTTATTTCTTTGTTTTCTTGAGCGTATGATGCAAAGGAAAAAAGAATAAGAAAGCACAAAGAAAATTTAAACATGATTAAAAATTATCCTTTCTTTTTCTGATTTCAGCAAAAACTTCCACATCTGTTTCTTTTTCCATGGCAAGATTTTTTCTGATTGTGTAATCATCCCAACGAAGAAAGGGGTTTGTCGCTTTTTCTTGTTCTAAAGTGATAGGGAGAGTCATGGCATTTTTTTTGCGCAACAAAAAAACTTCCTCTGCTCTTTGATGAAGTTTTTGATTATCTGGATCAAGGGTTAATGCAAAAAGAGCATTGGTTTTGGTGTATTCATGGCCACAGTAAAGAAGTGTTTCATCAGGAAGTTGACGAAGTTTCTTTAAAGAGTCCAGCATTTGTGCTGGTGTTCCCTCGAAAAGACGCCCACAGCCAAGGGAAAAAAGTGTATCTCCAGCAAAGAGTAATTTTTCTTCAGGGAAGTAGTAGGATAAGGCTCCTAACGTGTGACCAGGTGTTGAAAGTGCCAAAATTGTCTGACTGCCAAAGAAAAATCGTTCATCAGGCTGAAGGGCTTTATCAATATAAGGAATTTTTTCTTTTTCTGCTTCTGGTCCGATAACAAGAGCTTTATAAACTTGCTTTAACTCTGCTAATGCTTCCACATGGTCGTGATGGTGATGTGTTACAAAAACAGTCTGAAGTGTCCAATTACGGCGTTTTAAAGCATTATGGATAGCTTTACTTTCAGGAGCGTCAATAGCGGCTGTATAGCCGCTATTTTCATCATGAATAAGCACACCAAAATTATCTTCTCGACAAATGAACTGTTCAATCAACATATATTTTCTCCATGAACAGTGTAGGGTGACAAATCTAAAAATGATCTATCATGATGGATATATTTTGTTTAAAAATCAGTTTTGTCCTTTTCTGGAAAAAGTCCCTGTGAGTGTTTTAGTATAAGAGGCATTTGGGTTAGCATGAAAACAACCGTTAGGGGCATAACACCAAAGACTTTAAAACTTGTCCAAAAATTATCACTGAAATTACGCCAAATTATTTCATTCAAAAGAGCAAGAAAAATGAAAAAAAATGCCCAACGATAGGTAAGTTTCTGCCATCCTAAATCATCAAGTTTTAAAGTAGAATCGAGCGCATAACGCAAGAATGGTTTTTTGAAAAACATACCACCAAAAAGAATAATAGCAAATAAGCTATTAATAATTGTTGGCTTCATTTTAATAAAAGTATCATTATGAAGCCAAAGAGTTAAAAATCCAAAGACGAGAACAAATACTCCTGAGATGAGAGGCATTATGGGAATTTTTCGTGCAAGAATCCACGATAAGCCTAATGCAATAATGATTGCTACCATAAAAATAGCTGTGGCAGGAAAAATAGGCTTATGAAAATTTTTAAAAAGCCCAATATTGTTTATCAGCCATTCACCTTTATAATTGGCTAGAAAAAAAACAATCAATGGTCCCATTTCTAAAAGAAATTTTAGTGTTGGTGAAAAGGGTGCTTCTTGATTGTCATTAGTATTTTTCGCGTTGGGATTATTATGCGAATTGGTTTTAAATGAAGTTTTTTTCATGCGTATCTTCCTGCGATTGTTTCGGCAAAATCAGAGGCAGAAAAAGGTTGAAGATCCTCGACATTCTCTCCTATACCGATAAAATAAACGGGTAATTTATATTTTGCTGCAATAGCAACAAGAATTCCTCCCCGCGCACTACCATCAAGCTTTGTCATGACTAAACCGTTAACACCGGCAATATCGCGGAAAATATCCACTTGATTGAGCGCATTTTGTCCGGTGGTGGCATCTAGCGTTTGGAGAACTGTATGGGGTGCTTTTGGAGTGTGTTTTTTCAAAACACGGATAATTTTTGCTAATTCATCCATCAATTCAGTTTTATTTTGTAGACGTCCAGCGGTATCGATAATCAAGACATCACTGTTTGCTTTTTTGGCTTTTTCATAAGCATCAAATGCTAAACTTGCAGCATCTGCTCCTAGTTTGGTTGAAATAACAGGAGAACCTGTGCGTTCACCCCAAATATACAACTGTTCAATAGCAGCAGCGCGAAATGTATCACCAGCAGCGAGCATTACTTTTAGACCTCCTGCTGTCAGTTTTGCTGCAATTTTTCCAATAGTTGTTGTCTTTCCAGTACCATTTACACCGACCAGTAAAATAACATGAGGCTTATGATTAAGATCAAGTTCTAGTGGAATTGCAACAGGTTCCAAGACTTTTTTGATTTCATCTGCCATAATGGTGTGGATGTCATCTGGAGATAAATTCCTCTCATAACGACTGGAAGCAAGATTATCCGTAATACGTGTAGCTGTTTCAACACCAAGATCTGATTGAATCAGAATATCTTCTAGCTCTTGTAATGTATCTTCATCAAGCTTTCCCTTAACAAAGAGATCACTAATTGATCCACTTAATCTTTGCGAAGAAAGAGCTAATCCCTTTTTTAGGCGTCCAAACCATGGTGTTTTTTTCTGTTCAACGGAGGATACAGAAGAAAATTCTTCAACTTTCTTTTCATGAACAGTATCTGTGACAATGACTTTTCCAGAAAGGGGAATTTTTCTAGTATCGTCTTCAACAGATGGAGTTTTCTCATCATACTTTGTAGATGTTGTCTTTTGACTTTCTCTTTGTTCTGTTTTTTCTTTATCTATAGAGAATTGCTCGTTTTTGGTATTTTCACTTTCTTTTGCTTTATTATCTTCATAAGAAGGTGAAATTTGTTTTTTTTCTCGTTCTTCAGATTTTTTAAAAGAAAATATTTTTTTAATAAAAGATTTTGTCATAAGGGTTTCCTGCTCAAGCTGCATTTAATTTTGGAAGGACAGCAATCAATTTATTGCCATCATGGTCAACAATAAGGGCTTGGACAATTGTTCCAGCTTTTGCACCTTTGATTTGTGTCAGAGTATAATCTTCTGTTCGTCCAATTTCATCTTTTTCAACGAGAATTGTTTGCTGGCTATTTTGTAAGCGAGCAAGATGCCTTTGGTAAGCCTCCTCACCTACTTCGCGTAAACGTTGTGCACGCATCTTAATTATTTTACGATTTATTTGTGGCATTCGCGCGGCAGGTGTTCCTTCTCTTGGACTAAAAGGAAAAACATGGAGATGTGTTAAATGACAATCATTGACCAAGGAGAGGCTATTTTGGAACATCTCTTCTGTTTCGGTGGGAAAACCTGCAATTAAATCTGCGCCATAAACCATAGTGGGACGTTTGGCACGTAATTCTTGGCAAAATTGAATTGCATGTTCACGTAAATGACGCCGTTTCATTCTCTTTAAAATCATATTATCGCCTGCTTGCAAAGATAAATGTAAATGTGGCATGATTCTTGTTTCATAGGCTAAAAGGTTGATAAGTTCTTCATCTGCTTCAATGGAATCAATCGAAGAAAGACGTAATCGCGGCAAATCAGGTACATGATGTAAAATGGCAGAAGTTAGTTTCCCTAAAGAGGCTTTTCCAGGCAGATCGTGACCATAGCTTGTCAGATCTATACCTGTTAAAACGACTTCTTGAATACCGTTATCTATGAGCCGTTTAATTTGTTCAATGACAGCACCCATGGGGACTGAACGTGATGGTCCGCGCCCATAAGGGATAATGCAAAAGGTACAGCGATGATCGCATCCATTTTGCACCTGTATAAAGGCACGTGTGCGTTCTTCCATCCCACTTACCATATGTGGAGCAATTTTTTGCACTTCCATGATGTCATTGATGCGTACCTTTTCGGAATGGTTGATGCCAAAATCAGGAAGTTGACGATAAGAATGCGCATGGAGTTTGTCTTCATTCCCTAACACAAGATCCACTTCTGTCATTGAGGCAAAATTTTGTCCTTCTGTTTGTGCGGCACATCCTGTGACAATAATACGAGCATGAGGATTTTCTCGTCTCGCTTTGCGGATAGCTTGTTTCGCTTGTCGCACAGCTTCTGCAGTAACAGCACAGGTGTTAAAGATGATAGCACCGTCTTTGAGTTGATCTAGCCCTGAAGAAGTGCTTTCTTTGCGTATAATTTCTGATTCGTAGCTGTTTAGTCGACAACCAAATGTTACAATTTCTATCGCCATCAAAAGTGATCCTTTTTATAGCTCCCTGTTAAAGGGTTTAAAAAACCACTAAATTCATACTCAATTGGACCGGTCATAATAATATGATCATCTTCTCTGTAAAAAATATTAAGTATTCCCCCTGGTAAATTCACATCGATATTGCGATTTGTAAGTCCACGTCGATAAGCTGCCACCGCACTCGCACAAGCAGCGCTTCCACATGCTTGCGTTAATCCCGCTCCCCGCTCCCATGTGCGTAAATTTAGGCTTTTCTTTGACGTGACATGAGCAATGGAGATATTACACCGTTCTGGAAAAAGAGGATCATGTTCAAGTTTTGGTCCATATTTTTCTAATGGAAGATGTTGAATATCGCTCTCAATAAAGAAAATAGCGTGGAGATTGCCGATGGATACAAGGCTCGCATCTTTTAAGGGACCAGCAGTAATGTCGACGTGATTTGTATCGACTATTTCACGTGAAACAGGCATGTCTTTTGCATTGAAATTTGGGCTCCCCATGTCAACAGAAATAAGATTATTGGTTTGGCGTTTACCTTCAATAATTCCAGCAGATGTTTCCAATCGAAAGCTCTCACCAAAATTATGATCTGTAAGCCATGCAATGACACAACGCGTACCATTACCACAGGCTTTAGCCATTGAGCCATCAGAATTCCATATTTCAAGGCGGAAATCAGCCTCTTTTTTTGTGGCGGGGTGAAGTGCCATAATTTGATCAAAATTCGTTTGAGGATCTGCTGATAAAGCAAGAATTGCTTGTGGTGTCAGAGCATGTGTACTGTCACGCATATCAGCAACAATGATTTGATTTCCAAGACCGTTCATTTTGCTGAAGGGTGTTTTCATGAAATTTCTCTATTTTTATTGATTACCCACAAAAGATATATGACTGAATATCTTATAAATTTCTAGTACTTAATAGATATAAAACGGGTGGAGGAATTATTTATCATTTAAAATAGGCAATTTTCATCCTGTTTTTTTTAAATTTGTTAATGTATCTTTGTAAAATGCAATATAATAAGTGTTCACTCATTTCTTTGAGTTAACTTCTTTATTGTCGTGGGAAAGAGTATAGATATGTCATTTTCAAGGGTTTCATTTTTCGTTGCACTATCAACAGTTACATTTTTAGCGGGATGTTTAACATCGCGCTTTGACAGTAATGAGAGTAACAACACATTAGAAGTTTTTTATCCACTTCAACAAATAGAAACAGAAGTGGTCCCTGATGTATCCTCTTCTTCATCGGCTGCTGAAGCAGCAGATGCTTCTATGTATGAGAAAGGAGATTCTCAGAGTGATGGACGCATGGCTAGCCTTGAATTGCCAAGTAGTGCTGTTGATTTGTTTCCTGCAAGTATTGCTGGGGTGTGGAATCTTTCTATGGGGGGAAAAGTTTGTCGAATTGCGACGCCACAAACAAAATTTGGACAAGGATACCGTGCTGGCCCCTTACACTGTCCAGGAATTCTTTCTCAAGTAAAGTCGTGGGCTGTTAAAGGGAAAAAATTATATTTCTATAATAATTCAGGGCGCGTTATTGTTGCTCTTTATTCTTCTAATGTTGATCGTTTTGAAGGACGCACACTTGATGATCATCCCGTTATTTTAAGCAGATAGAGCGCTTTTGACCATTTATAAAAATAAGAAATAGATGTACGGGTTGTGAAAAAAACATCTATTTTTTATTGAAAGTGGTTTGAAAAAGGTTGTTTTATGACTTCGGTTTCAACGCGTTATAAAGAGCTGGTTTTAAAGGGGGAAATCAGTTTTGATCCTGCTCAACAGGCTTTAACAAAGTTTTTTGATCATTTATTACAAAAAATTGCAGAAAAAAATGTTTCCTACCCCCTAGCATTTTGGCGTTTTTTCAAGAGAAAAAAACAATCATTGTCTCGTATTTCAAATCAAAATGAAGGGGATATACCCTTTAAGGGGCTGTATATTTATGGTGAAGTTGGACGAGGCAAAACTATGCTGATGGATTTGTTCTTTTCTTGTTTGCCGCTGGAGCGTAAAAAGCGTGCCCATTTTAATGATTTCATGGCTGATATACATGAGCGTATTAATTTTTACCGTAAAGCATCAACAAACACAAAAGCTAGACAAGATAATCCTATTTTAGCTGTTGCCCAAGATCTTGCACGGGAAACCAAAGTGCTTTGTTTTGATGAATTTAGTGTTACGGATATCGCTGATGCTATGGTGCTTAGTCGCCTTGTTGCTGCTTTGTTTGAGAAAGGGATTTTCTTTGTTGCGACTTCAAATGTTGCTCCTGATAATCTTTATTATAACGGTCTAAATCGAGAACTTTTTTTGCCTTTTATTCAAGCTTTGAAAACACATGTTCGCATCGTTAATCTTGATGCAAAGACGGACTATCGGCTTGAAAAATCAAATTTACAACATGTGTATATCACCCCATTAGGGGAGCAGGCAGATAAATACATGAATCAAGCTTGGGCACTAGCACTGCAAGGACATAAAGAAATATCTGATGAACTTTCTATAAAAGGGCGTCTTATCCCTATTCCTCGTGCTGGTGCAGGTTGTGCACGCTTTGATTATCGAGATTTATGTGCAAAGCCTTTGGCCGCAGTTGAATATTTAGCATTAGGGGAACGGTATCATACGCTTTTTGTCGATAATGTACCGGTGATGGATGATACATATCGCAATGAAACGAAACGATTTATTTTACTTATTGATGTTCTTTATGAGCGCCATATAAGATTATATATATCTGCGGCGGCAAAACTTGAGGATTTATATCAGGGGTATGCACAAACGTCCGAAACATTTGAATTTCAGAGAACACAATCACGTCTTTTTGAGATGCAAAGCAAAGAGTATTTAAAAGTTTGGGCAGAACGTTTTCTTCTTTAAAGCAAAAAGCTGATTGTCGTTTTATCTTTGCATAAACTTTAAAAATAATAACTCTTTGAATTTAAAAGAAGTGTAATAATTCTGTTGTATTTTTTTAAAATTCACTTTATCGATAATTCTATAGTAGTATTCTAATAGCACGTTTGCGTGGAGGATTATGGCTTCTATGAAGTGAAGAAGTTTAGTGAATTTCATCTTTTTTTTCTTTTGAAGATATTGTTAAAATATGGCTAAAAGCAAAGAAAATATTTAGTATACCGGTGCTGGTAAGTATAGGTTGAATTTTCTAAAGTTAGGAAAAATAAAATGGCACGGAAAAAAATAGCTCTGATTGGTTCGGGTATGATCGGTGGCACTTTAGCACATATGATTGGGCTTAAAGAGCTTGGTGATGTTGTCTTGTTTGATGTTGCAGAAGGTATGCCTCAGGGGAAGGCGCTTGATATAGCAGAATCTTCACCCGTTGATGGTTTTGATGTCAGTTTAAAAGGCGCAAATGCTTATGAGGCAATTGAGGGGGCTGATGTTGTTATTGTAACAGCAGGTGTTGCACGCAAACCAGGTATGAGCCGTGATGATCTTTTAGGCATTAACTTAAAAGTCATGGAACAGGTTGGTGTTGGGATAAAAAAATATGCGTCTTCAGCGTTTGTTATTTGCGTCACTAACCCCCTTGATGCAATGGTATGGGCGTTGCAAAAATTTTCAGGTCTTCCCGTACATAAAGTAGTTGGTATGGCCGGTGTTCTTGATTCGGCACGTTTTCGTTATTTCTTGTCTGAGGAATTTAAGGTCTCTGTTAAAGATGTGAGCGCGTTTGTTTTAGGAGGGCACGGTGATTCAATGGTGCCTTTGGTACGTTATTCAACAGTTGGTGGTATTTCTTTGCCTGATCTTGTAAAGATGGGTTGGACCACACAAGAAAGAATTGATCAAATTATCCAACGCACTCGTGATGGTGGTGCAGAAATTATTGGTTTGTTAAAAACAGGTTCTGCTTTTTACGCACCAGCAGCTTCTGCTGTTTCTATGGCTGAGGCCTATTTGAAGGATACTAAGCGTGTTGTTCCTGTTGCAGCTTATCTTTCAGGACAATACGGAGTGAATGATACCTATGTGGGTGTTCCCGTGGTGCTTGGAGCGGGCGGTGTTGAGCGGGTCATTGAAATTGATCTTGATAAAGAAGAAAAAAGTGCTTTTGAATATTCAGTGAATGCGGTTAAAAAGCTTTGTGAAGCTTGTACCACTCTTGTACCTAGTCTTGCATAAATTGAGCAAGATTTTGTTCATTAAAATAGAGTATCTGAAATATTAGGACTTAAAAAATTATTCAAGTAATTCATAAAAGAAAAGGACAAATGCATGAATATCCATGAGTATCAGGCCAAACGTCTGCTGCATGAATATGGAGCACCAATTGCAAATGGTGTTGCTGTTTATTCTGTAGAGCAGGCTGAAAAATGGGCAAAGAAATTGCCTGGACCTCTCTATGTGGTTAAAAGTCAGATACATGCAGGTGGTCGTGGTAAAGGTAAGTTTAAAGAACTTGGTCCTGATGCAAAGGGTGGTGTTCGGCTGGCAAAATCTGTTGAAGAAGTTGTTGCAAATGTCCAAGAAATGCTTGGTAAAACTTTGGTAACCAAACAGACGGGTCCAGAGGGTAAACAAGTCAATCGTCTTTATATTGAGGATGGTGCCGATATCGAACGGGAGCTTTATCTTTCTCTTTTGGTTGATCGTAGCGTTGGTCGAGTAGCTTTCGTGGTTTCAACAGAAGGTGGAATGGATATTGAAACGGTCGCTGAAGAAACACCAGAAAAAATATTGACTCTATCCATTGATGCTACACAGGGCGTTACCTCTGATGATTGTGCAAGGCTTTGTGATGCATTAGAATTGCAAGGGTGTGCAAGAGAAGATGGAGAAAAGCTGTTTCCAATTCTTTATAAGGTGTTTTGTGAAAAAGATATGAGCCTTCTTGAAATCAATCCGCTTATTGTGATGAAAGATGGTCATTTGCGTGTTCTTGATGCAAAAGTTTCTTTTGATAATAATGCTCTGTTTCGTCATCCAGATATTCTGGAATTGCGTGATACTTCAGAAGAAGATCCCAAAGAGATTGAAGCATCAAAGCATGATCTTGCTTATGTGGCTCTTGAGGGTACAATTGGTTGTATGGTCAATGGTGCCGGTCTTGCTATGGCAACAATGGATATCATTAAGCTTTATGGAGCCGAACCAGCAAATTTCCTCGATGTTGGTGGTGGAGCTTCAAAAGAGAAGGTAACTGCTGCTTTTAAAATTATTACTGCTGATCCCAATGTTAAAGGTATTTTGGTCAATATTTTTGGTGGTATTATGCGTTGCGATGTCATTGCTGAGGGTGTGGTTGCCGCTGTTCGCGAAGTTGGTTTAAAGGTTCCTTTGGTTGTTCGTCTTGAAGGTACGAATGTTGAGCAAGGTAAAGCGATTATCAATGACAGTGGTTTGAATGTTATTCCTGCTGATGATTTAGATGATGCTGCTCAAAAGATTGTTGCAGCCGTGAAGGGAGCTTAAGTGATGTCGATTCTTGTGAATAAAGATACAAAAGTTCTGGTTCAAGGCCTTACAGGAAAAACAGGAACATTTCATACAGAACAAGCACTTGCTTACTACGGCACGCAAATGGTTGGTGGTGTTAATCCTAAAAAGGGGGGTGAGACATGGGAAGGTTCAAAAGGGGAAACCCTTCCTATTTTTGCGAGTGTTGCAGAAGGAAAAGAAAAAACAGGTGCTGATGCTTCCGTTATTTATGTTCCACCCGCAGGGGCAGCGGCAGCTATTATAGAAGCCATTGAAGCTGAGATCCGTTTGATTATCTGTATCACAGAGGGTATTCCTGTTATGGATATGGTGAAGGTAAAGGCAAGATTGGAAAAATCAAAATCGCGTCTCATTGGTCCTAATTGCCCTGGTATTCTTACACCAAATGAATGTAAAATCGGCATTATGCCCGGTTCTATTTTTAGAAAAGGCTCTGTTGGAGTTGTTTCACGGTCAGGAACTCTAACCTATGAAGCAGTGTTTCAAACAAGTCATGAAGGACTTGGGCAGACAACGGCGATTGGTATTGGTGGCGATCCTGTTAAGGGTACCGAATTTATTGATGTGTTGGAAATGTTTTTAGCAGATGATGAAACGCAGTCTATTGTTATGATTGGTGAAATTGGCGGTTCTGCTGAAGAAGAAGCAGCACAGTTTCTTCAAGATGAGGCAAGAAAGGGTCGCAAAAAACCGGTGGTTGGTTTTATTGCTGGTCGTACAGCTCCTCCAGGGCGTACAATGGGGCATGCTGGTGCTGTTATCTCGGGTGGAAAAGGTGGAGCAGAAGATAAAATTGCCGCCATGGAATCAGCTGGAATTCGGGTTTCTCCTTCACCTTCGCAGATAGGCAAAACCTTGATGTCGGTTTTGAAGGGCTAAAAGAAAACTTTATCAGAATAAAAACATATCCTTATTCTGATAAAGCATTAGATGTAAAAAGGTGAAAGATTTTTTTGAACTTTCTGATTTTCGTTTGTTTTGCAAGCGTTTAAAAGTCGAAAAAAGATATAAGGAGACGGGATAGATGTTCCGGAGAAGTGTATGGCAAGACAGGACGAGATAAATAGTCTTTTTGCACAAACGTCGTTTCTGTATGGTGGAAATGCGGATTACATAGATCAACTTTATGCCGAATATGAAAAGGATCCCGCTAGTGTAGATTCACAGTGGCGTACTTTTTTTGAAAATCTGCATGATAAAAAAGAAGATGTTCTCAAAAACGCTGAAGGGGCAACATGGCAACGGGATCATTGGCCGTTAAAGGCAAATGGTGAACTCGTCTCTGCTCTCGATGGTGATTGGTCTGTTCTTGAAAAACATGTTGGTGATAAATTAAAGGAAAAAGCAGCAACAGGTGTTGCTCCAAAGGGAGTAAGTTCTAGCGAACAAGATATCATTCAAGCAACGCGTGATTCTGTTCAGGCTCTTAGAATGATTCGTGCTTTTCGCACACGGGGGCATCTTCGTGCAAAGCTTGATCCCCTTCAATTGGCAGAAAAACTTGATGATTACAAGGAACTTTCTCCAGAAGCTTATGGCTTTACTCCTGCTGATTATGAGAAGCCAATTTTTATTGATAATGTTTTAGGCTTGGAATATGCAACTATTCCACAAATGCTGGAGATTCTCAATCGTACCTATTGTGCAACGATTGGTATGGAATATATGCATATTTCTGATCCTGCTCAAAAAGCATGGCTTCAAGAGCGTATTGAAGGACCAGATAAACGCATTTCCTTTACAGCGGAAGGTAAAAAAGCCATCCTTAACAAATTGATTGAAGCAGAAGGATTCGAACAGTTTTTAGATGCAAAATATAAAGGAACAAAGCGTTTTGGACTTGATGGTGGTGAGGCACTCATTCCTGCTCTTGAACAAATTATTAAACGCGGTGGTGCTTTGGGAGTGCAGGAAATTATTTTAGGAATGGCGCATCGTGGTCGTTTAAATGTTCTTTCACAAGTGCTTGCAAAACCGCATCGGGCCATTTTTCATGAATTTAAAGGGGGGTCTTATAAGCCTGATGATGTAGAAGGATCAGGTGATGTAAAATATCATTTGGGGACCTCAGCTGATCTTGAATTTGATGGTAAAAAAGTTCATTTATCGCTTTTGGCAAATCCCTCTCATCTTGAGATTGTTGATCCGGTGGTTGTTGGAAAAGCGCGTGCTAAACAAGATCAACTTGTGGGGCGTATGCAGACTGAGGCTCTCTCATTGAATGAGCGTTCAAAGGTTTTGCCGCTGCTTATTCACGGTGATGCTGCCTTTGCTGGGCAGGGGGTTATTCAGGAAACTTTTGGACTTTCAGGTCTTAAGGGTTATAGCGTTGCTGGCTCTGTTCATGTGATTATTAATAATCAGATTGGTTTTACAACTGATCCACGCTTTTCGCGTTCTTCACCATATCCATCAGATGTAGCAAAGATGATTGATGCGCCAATTTTCCATGTGAATGGTGATGATCCTGAGGCCGTTGTTTTTGTTGCAAAAGTGGCGACAGAATTTCGTCAAATTTTCCATAAACCGGTGGTGATTGATATGTTCTGTTACCGCCGTTATGGGCATAATGAAGGTGATGAACCTTCCTTCACGCAGCCGCTTATGTATAAGGCTATCCGTAATCACAAAACAACCTTGCAACTTTATGCAGACCAGTTAGTAGCAGAAGGGGTGGTTTCTCTAGAAGAGATTGAACAGCAAAAAAAACTATGGCGTGATAAACTTGAAGTTGAGTTTGAAGTAAGCACTTCTTATAAGCCAAATAAAGCGGATTGGCTTGATGGGAGCTGGACGGGTCTTAAAGCTTCTACGAGTGTTGATGAACAACAGTGTGGAGGAACAACGGGTGTTGAATTAAAAACTTTACAGGAAATTGGTAAGAAACTGGTCGAAATTCCAGCAGGTTTTCAGGTTCATAAAACTATTCAACGCTTTTTGAGTAATCGTGCTAAAATTTTTGAAACCGGTGAGGGTGTTGATTGGGCAACGGCTGAAGCTCTCGCTTTTGGTTCACTGTGTTTAGAAGGAGCACCGGTTCGTCTTTCCGGTGAGGATGTTGAACGTGGAACTTTTTCACAACGTCATTCAGTTCTTTACGACCAAGAAAACGAAGCACGTTATATTCCTTTAAATAATTTACAAAAAGGACAGGCATTTTATGAAGTTGTTAATTCTATGCTTTCTGAAGAAGCGGTGCTTGGTTTCGAATATGGATATTCCCTTGCTGAGCCACGAGGATTAACACTTTGGGAAGCACAATTTGGTGATTTTTCTAATGGTGCACAGGTCATTTTTGATCAATTTATTTCGTCTGCGGAGCGTAAGTGGCTTCGTATGTCTGGTCTTGTATGTTTGTTGCCTCATGGTTTTGAAGGCCAAGGGCCAGAGCATTCTTCAGCACGTCTAGAGCGTTTTCTGCAACTTTGTGCAGAAGATAATATGCAGGTTGCAAATTGTACAACGCCTGCAAATTATTTTCATATTTTACGCAGACAGATTAAACGTGATTTCCGTAAGCCATTGATTTTAATGACACCAAAGTCGCTTTTACGCCATAAGAGAGCTGTTTCTTTTCTCAGTGAAATGGGACCAGAAACAGGTTTTCATCGTTTATTGCTTGATGATGCTGAAGTTCTTAAAGATTCTGTTATTAAATTGCAGAAAGATAATAAAATTCGTCGTGTCGTTCTTTGTACCGGCAAGGTTTATTATGATCTTTATGAAGAACGTGAAAAAAGGGGCATTGATGATGTTTATTTGCTTCGTGTTGAACAGCTTTATCCTTTTCCTGCGAAAGCCTTGGTGGATGTGTTATCGCGCTTTTTGCAGGCAGAAATTGTTTGGTGCCAAGAGGAACCAAAAAATATGGGGGCTTGGTCATTTATTGAGCCTTATTTAGAATGGGTTTTGACGCATATCAATGCGCAATATTCACGTGCACGTTATGCGGGGCGTCCTGCAAGTGCAGCACCGGCCTCTGGGTTGATGGTGAAACATCTTGAACAGCTTGCTGCGTTTCTTGAAGACGCGTTAGGCTCTTAAATTTATGACTACTCTGATGTATGGAAAAATATTATGACTACTGAAATCCGTGTTCCTACTTTGGGCGAATCGGTTACCGAGGCAACTGTTGGTAAATGGTTTAAAAAGCTTGGTGACGCTGTTGCTATGGATGAGCCTTTGGTTGAATTAGAAACTGATAAGGTAACAGTTGAGGTTCCCTCACCTGTTTCAGGGAAATTATCTGAAATCATTGCAAAGGAAGGCGATACAGTTGGAGTGAATGCACTCTTAGGGATAGTTGAAGCTGGAGCAGCTGGTGTTACCAAAACATTGCCGACTTCTGAGGCATCTGGGTCTGCTACTCCCGTTGAATTGAAACAGTCTTCTTCAAGTAGTTCAATGCCTCCCGCACCTTCAGCAGCAAAATTGATGGCGGAAAATGATATTGCTAAAAACGATATTTCTGGTTCTGGAAAACGTGGGCAAATTCTTAAAGAAGATGTGCTGGGTGTGATGACACAAGGGACAAAAGCACCTATCCCTATGGCTTCTACAGTTAGCTCTTCTTCTGTCTCCAGCTCTTTGGCTGCTCCTGTACAGGAAATCCATGAGGAGCGGGTTCGTATGACAAAATTACGTCAAACAATTGCTCGTCGTCTTAAAGATGCACAGAATACTGCAGCAATGTTAACCACTTTTAATGAGGTTGATATGTCTGCAGTGATGGATTTGCGTAAGCGTTATAAGGATATTTTTGAAAAAAAGCATGGTGTTAAGCTTGGTTTTATGAGCTTTTTTACCAAAGCTGTTTGTCATGCATTAAAAGAACTTCCTGCTGTTAATGCAGAAATTGATGGAACAGATATTATTTACAAAAACTATGTCAATGCTGGAATTGCGGTTGGAACGGAGAAAGGGCTTGTCGTTCCTGTCTTGCGTAATGCAGATCAGATGTCGTTGGCAGAGATTGAAAAAGAAATTGGTCGTTTGGGGCGTCTTGCTCGTGATGGAAAATTAGCGGTTTCTGATATGCAAGGTGGAACTTTTACCATTACCAATGGGGGCGTTTATGGATCATTAATGTCTACGCCCATTTTGAATGCACCGCAGTCTGGTATTTTGGGAATGCATGCCATTAAAGAGCGGGCAGTGGTTATTGAGGGACAAATCGTGATTCGCCCCATGATGTATCTCGCACTTTCTTATGATCATCGTATTGTAGATGGCCAAGAAGCTGTGACTTTCCTTGTGCGTGTTAAGGAAAGTTTAGAAGATCCGGAACGCCTTGTTCTTGATTTGTAAAAGTACAATTTTCGAGATGAAAGGAAGAACGGATGTCTTATGATGTGGTTGTGATTGGAGCGGGTCCAGGTGGTTATGTCGCAGCAATAAAGGCGGCGCAATTAGGGCTAAAAACAGCAATTATTGAAAAACGGGTAACATTAGGGGGGACATGTCTTAATGTTGGCTGTATTCCTTCTAAAGCATTGTTACATGCTTCAGAAGTGTTTGCTGAAACGCAACATGGTTTTGAAACACTTGGTATTTCTATTGCAAAATCAAAGCTTAATCTTGAACAGATGATGGCACATAAAAAAGCTGTTGTGACAGCTAATACGAGTGGTGTCTCTTTTTTGATGAAAAAAAATAAAGTTGACACTTTTTTTGGTACAGCCAAAATTTTAAGTGCAGGTCATGTGGAAGTTACTGCTCGGGATGGTAGTATACAAAAGATTGAAACAAAGAATATTGTGATTGCTACGGGTTCAGAGAGTTCAGGCATTCCGGGTATGAATGTTGAAGTTGATGAAAAGGTCGTCGTCTCTTCTACGGGAGCTCTTACCCTTGAAAAAGTACCGACACGTATGATTGTTGTGGGGGCTGGTGTTATTGGTTCAGAGCTTGGTTCTGTTTGGAGTCGTTTAGGTGCTAAGGTAACCATTATTGAATATCTTAATAAAGTTTTAGGATCAATGGATGGTGAAATTTCGAGGCAGTTTCAAAAAATCATGGAAAAACAGGGGATTGAGTATAAGACTGGTGCAAAAGTGACAGCTATTACACGATCTGCTTCAACGGCTCAGGTAAGTTTTGAAGCCGTTAAAAGTGGTTCTTCTGAAACTTTAGAGGCTGATGTTGTACTCATTGCGACGGGACGTTTTCCATACACGGAAGGTCTTGGTTTGAGCGAGGCTGGTGTTCAGATGGATAGGCGTGGCTTTGTTGAAATCGATGCACAGTGGCAGACAAATATTCCAGGTATTTATGCAATTGGTGATGTTGTTAAAGGGCCGATGTTGGCGCATAAGGCAGAGGAAGAGGGGGTCGCTGTAGCGGAAATTTTGGCTGGTCAAAAGGGGCATGTTAATTTTGATATCATTCCTAGTGTTGTTTATACACAGCCGGAAATTGCTAGTGTAGGGAAGACAGAAGAAGAGCTTAAAGCTGCGGGTATTGAATATAATGTTGGTAAGTTTCCTTTCATGGCTAATGGTCGTGCACGTGCTATGCAAAGGAGTGATGGGTTTGTTAAAATCCTTGCTGATAAAAAGACAGATCGGGTATTAGGGGGGCATATTCTTGGGTTTGGTGCTGGCGAAATGATCCATGAAATTGCGGTTTTAATGGAATTTGGGGGCTCTTCAGAAGATTTGGGACGTTGTTGCCACGCGCATCCTACTTTATCAGAAGCTGTACGAGAGGCAGCTTTAGCGACATTTGCTAAGCCACTTCATATCTAGATGCACTTTGAATGTTCTATGAAGTTTCTTGAAAAAGCCTAAAGATATTTATCGGCAGTTTTATTGTTGTGTGTTTTGGAAAAAACTGCCTCTTATAAGAGGCGGTTTTTCTGTATTTTTTGTTGGTGTATAAAGACTTATTTTTTCTTTGTCCTAAAAGACACTCTCTCCAAACTACATCAATTTGTAATAAGACTGATGTGTCTTAAGCAAATTTCGTCTGTTGAGCACTGATGTAATGCATTGCGAGAAGGTTTTAGGGATAAACTTTATCTCCAATATTTCATTCAAAGAGACATTTCTCCATTTTCTTGATGCAAAAAAAACAGATGCATTTTATATTTATCAAAGTGTCTTATATCACCGTTAAAAGATACTTTTTTATAGTGCTACAGATAAACTTAAAACTGCAATTTTTTCTCTTCTTGTTGTTCTTTTATCCAAGTGGAAAGCCCCATGCGATCGAGATGTTTGAGAAAGGGGTGTGGTGGTAGTTCTTCTACGTTGACCATTGTTTTAACATCCCATTCACCAGTAGCAATAAGAAGGGCTGCTACTGCTGCTGGTACACCAGCGGTATAGGAAATGCCTTGTGCACCGGTTTCATTAAAAGCCTGCTTGTGATCGGCTATATTATAGATAAACATTTCTCTTGGTTTGCCATCTTTTTCACCTTTAATAAGATCTCCAATACAGGTTTTCCCAGTGTAGTCTGGTGCTAAAGAAGCTGGATCGGGTAAAACAGCTTTTACAACTTTTAAGGGGACAACTTCTTGACCTTCTGCCGTTTTAATAGGCTGTTCAGATAAAAGTCCAAGATTTTTTAAAACAGTAAAGACAGTAATGTAATGTTCACTAAATCCCATCCAGAAACGGACATTTTCTACATCGAGATTTTTGGATAATGAATGAATTTCATCATGTCCCGTCATATAGGCTTTTTGTTTGCCAACGACAGGGAGATCCCATTCATTACTGACTTCAAACATTTTATGGGAAACCCATTTTTTATTTTGCCAAGACCATACTTGTCCTGTAAATTCTCGAAAGTTAATTTCTGGATCAAAGTTGGTGGCAAACCAACGTCCATGGCTGCCGGCATTAATATCAATAATATCAATATCGGTGATCTTATCAAAATAATTTTCACGTGCTAATGCTGCATAAGCATTTACAACGCCTGGATCAAAACCAGCACCTAGAATAGCAGTGATACCAGCTTTTTCACATTCTTGACGCCGAGGCCATTCATAATTGCCATACCAAGGCGGTGTTTCGCAAATTTTCAGAGGATCTTCGTGAATGGCAGTATCAATGTAAGCGCATTTGGTTTGGATACAAGCAGAAAGAACAGACATGTTAAGGAAGGCTGAGCCTACATTTATGACAATTTCACATTTAGTCTTTTCAATGAGTTTTACAGTTTCTTCTCTATTCATTGCATCGAGTTTATGACATTCAAGAACGCCTTGCTCTTTCATGGTATTTTTTTCTTTAATCGAAGCAATGATGGCTTCACATTTTTTGAGGGTTCGTGAAGCAATATGAATTTCACCAAAAATATCGTTGTTTTGAGCGCATTTATGCGCAACAACCTGTGCAACACCTCCAGCACCAATAATGAGAATATTTTTCTTCATTGTAAGTTTATCTCCTTTTTAATACTGTTTGTTGTAGAATGTTTTTAATGGCTATTTTTATGAAAGACTTGTTTGATAATCATGATAATTAAATTGACGTTGAAGCGTTAGTGTACCATCAAATTCTTTGATCACAATGGCAGGCATTGCCACACCATTAAACCAGTTTTTCTTAACCATTGTATAACCGGCTGCATCCTGAAAAGACAATCGGTCACCTATTTTAAGAGGTTCTAGAAACTGAAATGTTCCAAAAATATCACCAGCAAGGCAGGATTTTCCGCATATCATAATTTCGTACGGTCCTTGATTTGGCTCTAATTTGGCGCTCTCACGATAAATGAGAAGATCAAGCATATGCGCTTCAATGGAACTATCAACAATAGCAAGTTTTTTTTCATTATACAATGTATCAAGAACACTTACTTCTAGTGTGGTGCTTTTTGTTATAGCTGCTTCTCCTGGTTCTAGAAAAATGGTGACACCATAGGCTTTTGAAAAATCTTTTAAACGTTTTGCAAAAGTTTCTAAAGGATAATTTTCAGCCGTAAAGTGAATTCCACCGCCAAGACTAATCCAGTCAACTGCAACAAAAAGTTCTGCAAATTTTTCTTCCATGTCCCCCAGCATTTGATTGAAAAGATTGAAATCAGCATTTTCGCAATTGTTGTGAATCATGAGGCCATTTATGAGTGGCAGAACTTCTTTTATAGCATTTTGATCGGTTTCTCCTAAACGACTAAAAGGGCGCGAGGGGTTGGCAAGATCAAAATTGGATGCACTGATTCCTGGATTTAACCTGAGACCCCGTTGAAGCATTTTTGTTGCATCAGAAAAACGTTGAAGTTGTTGGATGGAATTAAAAATAATTTTGTCTGCATAGCTACAGGCTTCATCAATTTCATGATCTGCCCAAGCAACCGAATAAGCATGGGTTTCTTTACCAAATTTTTCTCTTCCCAAACGCAGTTCATAAAGGGATGATGATGTGGTCCCATCCATAAATTCAGACATGACATCAAAAACACTCCATGTGGCAAAACATTTCAAAGCAAGCAAAATTTTTGCTCCAGACATGCTACGTAAGCGAGCGATAACTTCCATATTTTTGATGAGCTTAGATTTATCTATAAGATAATAGGGGGTTTTTATCATTGCTTATCCATTCTCTTTTGAAGGATCTTATTCTTGAGATCAACGTTTAGACAAAGAGCAACAGAATGTCTCTAGAAAAAACAGTTTTAAAAAAAGAATCTGTTTCTGTCTAGCGGTAGAAAGGCTTTCTGTAACTGCGTTTTGTTTTTGTAGTTTGAGATTTGCATTATGTGTATGAAAAAAAAATTGTATTATGTTTTCGCTCTTGTATTTATGGGCAGTTTTTTCCTTATAACAACCAATATTGTTAATTTGGTGCAAGATAAGAGCGATGTTGAAGCAAAATTGGTGTATTCAGACTTTGTTGAAGAGAGTTTTGTACCTTTGATTTTTACAGGGCGTAGAGAACTGAATGGTTTTAAGGGGTATCATAATTATCGGCGTGGTTATGTTAAGTATAGAGATAATTGGTGGTATCCTGAAGCAGCTTTCGTTGCATTACCACATTCAGAAACAAAACATGTGCCATTAAAAGCTGTCTTAGAGGACAAAAGGGTATTTTTAATCTCTTCTTTAGAGAAAAAACAGCCATTGATGTCTAAACAACACGTGGAATCTTGTCAGGCGCGTTATCGTTCTTATAATAAAAATGATAATAGTTATCAGCCTTTCCATGGTCCTCGTAAACAGTGTCTTTCGCGCTTTTTTTAAAAGTAAAAATTATTAAATAGAGAAAAATTTCTCTCAAGACTTGTCGTGCTCATTCTCGTTCTTAAAATAAAGAGGGAATGTGTGTGCGGTGGTCTATTTTTTATGTAACAGTTGTTTTTTGAAAATTTTAACTGCTTTTAAGTTTTATTAAATCTTATTATCGTTAAGTGTGTGATAAGGGGGGTGATAAGGTAAATTTTTATTTTGTCTATGACAAAATATTAAAGGATAATATGGAGTTTTAAGAATGACAACACGGGAAGCAATGTTGATGTTGCTCGTTTTGCTTCCCTTTGGTGGAAGTGCTGTTATCAGTTTATTTCGTTCGACAGCAAAAAATAACGAAGCATGGTTTGCTGGGGTTGTTGCACTTTTCAGTCTTTTTTTTACAGTTATACTTTATCCATCGGTGCGCGAAAATCGCGTGGTACGTTTAGATATTTCATGGCTTCCAGAATGGGATGTTAATTTGATCTTCCGTATGGATGGTTTGGCGTGGCTTTTTTGTTTGCTCATTACAGGAATTGGACTTCTTGTTGTCGTCTATGCGCGTTATTACATGGATCAGGCGGATTCTGTGCCGCGCTTTTTTTCTTTTTTTCTGGCTTTTATGGGATCAATGACAGGGATAGTCTTATCTGGTAATCTCGTTTTTTTGGTTATTTTTTGGGAACTCACCAGTATTTTTTCTTTTTTGTTGATCGGTTATTGGTACCATAATGCAAGTGCACGCGAGGGAGCGCGCATGGCTTTAACCATCACAGGTTTTGGTGGTTTTGCTCTTTTTAGTGGCGTTTTATTGGTTGGCCATATTGTTGGTAGTTTTGATTTGGATAAGGTGTTGCAGTCTGGAGAGATGATTCGATCAAGTGCGCTTTATAATCCTGTCCTTATTTGTATCTTATTGGGAGGATTAACAAAAAGTGCACAGTTTCCTTTCCATTTTTGGTTGCCTGGTGCGATGGCTGCTCCAACACCGGTATCAGCTTATTTGCATTCGGCAACAATGGTAAAAGCAGGGTTGTTTTTGCTTGTTCGTTTATGGCCCGTGCTCTCTGGAACGGAAACTTGGTTTTGGTTGGTAGGCTTTTCAGGTCTTTCAACATTGCTGCTTGGTGCTTATTTTTCCATGTTTCAGCAAGATTTAAAAGGGTTACTTGCTTATTCAACCATTAGTCATCTTGGATTGATTACCACACTTTTAAGTCTTGGTAGTCCGCTTGCATGTGTTGCGGCAATCTTTCATATGGCTAATCACGCCACTTTTAAAGCTTCTTTATTTATGGCTGCTGGTATTATTGATCATGAGACTGGAACACGTGATATGCGTAAGTTGACAGGTCTTTATCGTACTATGCCGATTACTGCAACTCTTGCTTTGGTAGCAAGTGCGGCAATGGCTGGAGTTCCTTTGTTAAATGGCTTTTTGTCGAAAGAAATGTTTTTTGCAGAAGCGGTTGAAATGCATATGGATTCATGGCTCGATTGGATTGCACCTTATGTGGCAACGCTCGCTAGTCTGTTTAGTGTGACTTATTCTATACGTTTTATTCATGGTGTTTTTTTAGGGGAAAAAGCTGTTCATTTACCCAAAACTCCACATGAACCACCCCATTTTATGCGGTTACCTATGGAACTTTTGGTGTTCATTTGTTTGGCAGTTGGTATTTTTCCTAATTTAACAATAGGACCTATTTTGGATAATGCTGTTGTCTCTGTTTTAGGTCCCATGTCAATCTCTTATAGTTTGGCTGTTTGGCACGGGCTTAATACGCCATTGATGATGAGCTTGGTGGCTTTATCAGGAGGCGGATTGCTCTATGTTATCGGGCATCGTTATTTTTTGTCTTGTGATGATGGACCTCCTTTTTTTCGTCATTTGAAAGGAACACGCATTTTTGAACGCGTTCTGGTGATTATTTCTTGGAAATGGGCACGGGCGCTGGAGGCTGTTTTGTCGACACGTCGTTTGCAAATGCAATTACATTGGATTTTTTTGTTGTGTTTTGCATTTGTTGGTCTTTTACTTTGGTACGACGGTTTTATTTCAGCGGGATCGTTACCGCTTTTTCCGCTTGATATTCCTTTCCTGGTTGTTTGGTTGGTGGGGGGATCCTGTGCTCTTTTGGTTGCTTGGCAAGCAAAATTTCATCGTCTTGCATCGCTTATGCTGTTGAGTGGAGCTGGTTTGATGACTTGTGCAACCTTTTTGTGGCTCTCCGCACCCGATTTAGCAATAACACAATTGGTTGTTGAGGTGGTGACAACCGTTTTATTATTGCTTGGCTTGCGGTGGTTGCCTAAGCGTTTATATAATCCTGATCCAACTCCTGTTTGTTTTTACGTGCGTTTTCGTCGTGTTCGTGATTTCATTATAGCTGTTATGGGAGGTGTTGGGGTTGCGTGGCTTTCTTTTGCAATGATGACACGTCCTCAAGGTTCAACAGTTGCCGATTTTTTTCTAACGAATGCTTACAGTGGTGCTGGTGGTCGCAATGTTGTGAATGTGTTGTTGGTTGATTTCCGTGGTTTTGATACTATGGGGGAAGTTGTCGTTTTAGGTGTTGTTTCACTCACGGTTTTTGCTCTTTTACGACGCTTTCGTCCTGCTCCTGAAAGTATTGATGCACCTTTTCAACAACGTGTTCAGAAAGCTTTTGATATGGAGCAGCCTGATAGGGATGTGGGGGATACCGTCTTGAACTATCTTGTTGTTCCTGCGGTTATTATGGGATGGCTCTTTTCTGTTATTATCGCTTTTTCTGTCTATTTATTTATGCGTGGGCATGATCTTCCGGGCGGTGGATTTGTTGGTGGTGTGACTTTAGCGATAGGTTTTATTTTGCAATATCTTGCTCGTGATATTCGTTGGGTGGAAAGCCATTTGAAGGTTTTACCATTACGCTGGATGGGCTTTGGTTTATTGTTATCCGTCTTGACGGGAGTGGGAGCTTGGTTTTTTGGCACTCCTTTTTTAACCTCTTTTTTCCAATATACGCATTTACCACTGATTGGAAAGATTCCTATAGCATCTGCTTTTTTATTTGATCTTGGTGTGTTTTCTCTTGTCTTAGGGGCAACGGTTCTCATTTTAATTGCACTGGCACACCAGTCTATTCGTAGTTATCGAATCGGTAAGAAACCTCTTTTGAACGAGAAGGAAAATTAATGGAAATTGTTCTTTCTTTGGCTATCGGTGTTCTTGTTGGATCAGGCATTTGGCTCATTTTACGTCCACGAACTTTCCAAGTCATTCTTGGTTTGTCTTTGATCTCCTATGGAGTCAATCTTTTTATGTTTTCAATGAGTAGACCGCGTAGCAATGCTGCGCCGATTATTGATCCTACTAAAGTGATTAATCCGGAAAATTACGTTGATCCTCTTCCGCAGGCATTAGTTTTAACAGCAATTGTGATTGGTTTTGCAACGACAGCTCTCTTTTTGGTTATCCTTCTTGTTTCACGCGGATTAACAGGTTCAGATCACGTTGATGGACGTGAGGTGCAATGATGGGAGAATACCAACGCCATCTTCTTATTTTGCCTATTGTTTTACCATTAATCACTGGAGCTCTCCTGCTTTTTTATGATGAACGCCGTGCAAAACTTAAGTCATTCATAAGTTTGTTTTCTGCGGGATTGTTGGTTATTATCGCTATTTTATTGGTTATGCATGTTCTTGAAGTTGCACCAGCTGCGGGGGTTTATCGGCTTGGCAATTGGCCTTCTCCTTTTGGAATTATTTTGGTTCTTGATCGCTTAAGCGCTATGATGCTTGTTCTGTCTAGCTTGGTGATGATGGGCGCATTGGTTTTTGCACGGGCGCATTGGTATAAAGCTGGTCCTCATTTTCAGTCATTGATGCAGTTTTTCATGGTTGGAATAAATGGTGCTTTTTTAACAGGAGATTTGTTCAATTTATTTGTGTTTTTTGAAGTGATGTTAACCGCTTCTTATGGGCTTGCCTTGCACGGTTCTGGTCAATTACGCGTGCGTGCTGGATTGCATTATGTGGTGATTAATCTTGTTGCTTCATTGTTGTTTCTCGTTGGTACGGCACTCATTTATGGAGTCGTTGGTACCTTGAATATGGCGGATTTGGCTGTAAAAATAAAACATATAGCCTCTGCGGATATTGTTCTCTTTGAAATAGGAGCAGCACTTTTGGGGATTGCTTTTTTACTCAAAGCAGGGATGTGGCCACTTAATTTTTGGTTGATACCAACTTACAGTGCAGCAGCAGCACCCGTTGGAGCTTCTTTTGCTCTTTTGAGCAAGGTGGGTATTTATATTATTTTACGTCTGACATTGTTATGGTTTGGTCCTGAAAGTGGATATTTTAGCTATTTTGGTCACATGATTTTGTTTTATGGTGGGTTGGCTACCATAGCTTTTGGCTTTATTGGAATTTTGGCTAGTCAAGTTTTGGTGCGTTTGGCAGCTTATAGCGTTCTTGTCTCTTCTGGTACATTGTTGAGTGCAATTGGGATTGGCCATGCAGCACTGACAGCAGGTGCACTCTTTTATATTGTTTCTTCAACTTTAGCTCTTGGCGCTTTTTTTCTTTTGGTGGAACTTGTTGAACGTTGTCAGGATGTAGCAGCGAATGTTTTGACTGTTACGATGGAAGTTTATGGTGACGATGAAGAGGAGGTAGAAGATGAAGTTGGTACCTATTTACCAGTAACTTTAGCGATTCTCGGGGGGTGTTTTTGTATCTGTGCCCTCTTAATTATTGGGTTGCCGCCTTTTTCTGGTTTCGTGGCTAAATTTGTGATGTTTATAGCAATTTTAAACCATACTAAGGGAGATTTATCTGTTTTCCTACCGGCTTACCAAGATTGGCTGTTTGTGATTTTTGTCTCCCTCGCTGGTTTTGCCACTTTAATTGCTCTCACAAGAGCGGGTATTCGAACTTTTTGGGTTTCTCTTGAAGGGAGAGTTCCGCGTGTGCAGGTGATTGAATTTGCACCTATTGCTACTCTTCTGGCTTTGTGCTTTCTTATAACAATTTTAGCTGCTCCTGTTAGCCATTATATGTCTGAAACAGCTAAAGCTTTATATAATCCTCAAAACTATATTGGAAGCGTTTTAGACGATTTTTCTTTTGAGAATGGGGACATCAATCGATGAACTATTTTACTTCTTTCCCTCTTTTTAGTGCGGCAATCGTTTTTATGTGGTTGACCTTAAATGGTTTTAGTTTAGGCCAATTGCTTTTAGGGATTATCGTTGCTTTGTTTAGTGGTTGGATGATGCGGTCTCTTGAACCAGAAAAAATCACCGTTAAAAGTTGGCGTGCAGTTTTTCGTCTCATTTTTCGCGTGTTTATCGATTCTATTATTTCAAATGTTTCTGTGGCTTATTTTGTTTTGACAAAAAGATCTCAAAAGCAGCAGTCTGATTTTATTGTGGTGCCTCTTTTGCTCGAAAGTCGTACTGCTTTGGCGATTTTAGCATGCATTCTCTCTGTTACTCCAGGAACCGTTTGGATTGCTTATAATAGAAAAAATAGTGAGCTTTTACTTCATGTTTTAGACTTTAAAAATGGATATAATTATCAACGGTCGATTAAACAACGCTATGAACAATTGCTTTTGGAGATTTTCTGATGAGTATGATGATTCTTTATTGGGGGATTTTTTGGGCGCAGTTTTTTTTGAGTTTGGCAATGATTTTTGCACTATTTCGATTAATTCGTGGTCCACGGGCGCAGGATCGCATCGTGGGATTGGATGCTCTTTATGTCATAACGATTCTTTTGTTTCTGACCTTTGATCTTCGATCAGGAACAACTATTTATTTTGTAGCACCTCTCATTATTGGACTGTTAGGTCCTGTATCAAGTATTGCTTTGGCAAAATTTCTCATGCGAGGAGAAATTATTGAATGAAAGATGATATCTCACTTGTGGTTGCTGTTGCTGTTACAGTTTTTTTAGTATTGGGGTCGGGTCTCACATTGATTGGAACAATAGGATTGCTGCGTCTTTCCAGTTTCTATAAGCGTTTGCATATGCTTTCACTCAGTACAAGTTGGGGAGCTGGAAGTATTCTTATCGCATCGTTTCTTTATTCTATCTTTGTGGATCACCATTTTGTGTTTCATGAAATATTATTAATGATTTTTTTACTCATAACAATACCTGTGGCTTCTATGCTGGTATCACAGGCAGCCGCTTATCGACACCATTCAGAAAATACATCAGAAAAACCGCTGGCTCTTTTATCACATCAAATGACAGAACAACCGCCTACATCAGAAGAAATGTTATGCGATGAGAACCAGCGCGATTCTTGATATACAAGTGTCTTTTCTATTTTATTGCGCGCTTTGTTCTTCTACACAGCGAATTGGATTTTCTTCTTTTGGATCATTGATGAGATCATAAAATAAAGCTTCATCTTTTGTTGTCCACCATACATACTGTCCGCTTACATATTTTGCTCCAGAAGCAGCAATAACATTGGAACCAACAATACGCTTTCCTTTCCATTTGAAATCAACAAGCGCAATATTACCAGCAGTGTAATAGGTTGCTTCAATAGCCTCTTTATTTTTTCCCATATCGCATTGATAGGTAGCAATTTCTGTCGTTGGTGCCGGATCATCTGGGACCTCAATGACTAAAGAACCTGCTAACGCATTGATTGAACTACAGAATAATAGACTTAAAGCGGTAAAAAACCGTGGCGTAAAAGAAGTTTTGTTCATAATATTCCTTTCATTCTTTAGAATAATAATGTTGATTCATCTTTACAAAGGATAGGTTTATTCTGTTCTGGATCGTCTACGAGATCATAGAGTGTTACTTCTTTGTTCTTTTCCCACCAGATATACTGGGCTCCCGCATATTTTACTCCAGATGCAGCGATAACATTAGCAGCAATAACGCGATCACCTTTCCATTTGAAATCAACCAACGAAATATTTTCAGCGTTGTGATAGGTTGCTTCAACCCGTTCTTTACTTATTCCTGTATCACATTGATAGGTTACTTTTTGTGTTGTTGGCTCTGGATTATCTGGTATCTCAAGGATTATAGAGCCAGCAAAGACATTGCTTGAACTAAAAAGTGATACACTTGAAGCGGCCAAAAATCCTAAAATATGTAGAGTTTTTTTCATAATGCTTCCCTATATTGCACGACAGAATGATTTGATTGATATGATGGTGTCCACGGCAGGATTCGAACCTGCGACCCCAGGATTCATACCACTTCGATTTTCACCGCCAGCGTTAAAAGCTGTTTGTGGTCTGGACTGTCTCTTCACCATAAAGCTTATGCCTTTTAGGTGCTGCCCGTTCAGTCTCTACACCTTCCTCCCCTTATAATAGAGAGGCTTGGCTCGGGATTGGCATATGGTTTCCCATGAAGCTTTCCCCGAATTTGAGCAGATCCACTTTGAGGATTTCTCCTTAAGGCGCCCAATTTCTTTAGGAATCCTGTGCTCTATCCTACTGAGCTACGCAGACATCATCATATCTCTTTCTTTAATAGAAGTATAAAAACGAATCAATTATATTCAATATGAATTAACGAATTTCCGTTAATTTTTGTTCCAAAAAGGTTAAAACTGCATTTGATGGAACATTTTTTGCAATAAATGATTGTCCAAGTCCGCGTGTTAAGATGAACGTTAAGTTGTTTTGCGAAACTTTTTTATCTTGAGCAATAAAAGACATCAGTGTTTCAGCATCTGGGAGTGTACCTGCAATGTCTTTTAGTTGTGTAGGCAATCCTACAGCTTTAAAATGGGCTTCAATGCGCTGTGTGAGTGCGGCATCTATTAAATTCAGTTGTGCGGAAAATTGATGCGCTAGAATCATCCCAATTGCTACAGCTTCACCATGGATTAAACGGTTTGAGTCATAAGCGGTTGCTGTTTCAAGCATGTGTCCAAATGTATGACCAAGATTTAAGAGTGCGCGTTCTCCCGTTTCATATTCATCACGCGCGACAATGTCTGCTTTAAATTGGCATGAGCGGACAATGGCCTCTGTTCGCATAGAGCCATTGGAGAAAACTTTTTGTCCATTTTTTTCAAGCCATGCAAAGAAATCAGGCTGGTTAATAAGACCATATTTGACCATTTCCGCATAACCAGCGCGAAAGTGACGCGGCGGCAATGTGTCAAGGATACAAGTGTCAGCAATAACGCATCGTGGTTGATAAAAAGTGCCAATGAGATTTTTACCATATTGGCTATTAATACCTGTTTTTCCTCCAACAGAGGAGTCAATTTGTGCAAGCAGTGTTGTGGGTATTTGAATGAAGTTCATACCGCGGCGGATAATACTTGCGGCAAATCCTGCCAAGTCGCCAATGACACCACCACCAAAAGCAATAACGCAGTCACCTCTCTCTAAACGTGCCGCAAGAATTTTATCAATGACGCTTTGCAGGGTTGAAAAGGATTTTGATTGTTCTCCTGCTTCTACAACAATTGGAACGGTATGAATTTTATTTTTTGTTAATTCTTTCTGTAATGTCTCTAAATGGAGGGATGCAACATTTGTATCTGTAACAATTGCCAAACGTATTGGATGAGAATCTGTTTGGTGGAGAGAATGTTTAATCTGCAGAGCTGCTTGTGCAATGAGATTTGATCCAATGATGATATCGTAACAATGTTTATCCAGCTTAACAGTAACGGTTTTGGTTTGCATGCTTGTTGTTCCTATGGTTGTTTTTTTCTATCGAGGTAGTGCTGTACAGATCGTATGACATTTTTTGCGACGGTAAGACGACTTTCTTTATGCGTATTAATTGTTAAGTTTGCTTTTGCATAAATAGGATAACGCTGTTCCATGAGTTTTTGCATGGTTTCTTTAGGGTTTGCTGTTTGGAGAAGTGGTCGCGTTTTGCGCTTTGAAACACGTTGCATGAGGATATCAAGGTCGGCTTTGAGCCAGATAGATATACCCTTTTGGTGAATCGCTTTTCGGATGTCTTGATTTATGTAGGCACCACCACCGGTTGCTAAAACAAGAGGACTTTTTTTGATAAGATTGAGAATAACACGCTGTTCAAGAGCGCGAAATTCTGATTCACCATAAACTTTAAAAAGTTCGGTGATGGTCATTTTTGAAGCTTTTTCGATTTCCTGATCAGAATCATAAAACGGCAAATGAAGCATGGTGGCAACGCGTTTGCCGATGACTGATTTGCCTGCACCCATCAAACCAACAAAGACAAGGGCGCGTTTATCAAGGGATGATAAGAGCTGGCTCTTTATCTGTGTCATCGGGATATGTTTTGGTCGATTATTTTCCATAATTTATTTCGACATTTATCTGCATTAAAGTCAATTCCTGTTAATCTTTGTAAGGCATAATTCAACCGATGGAATGGTTCTGGAGAAAGTTTATTGCCTTATGCCAACATTGACCAGATTTTTAATGATTCTTTTTATTTCCTTTGTTATTCTTTTTAGTATCATGGTTGCTCTTGTTGTGTTTGTTAAACCCGTAACTGTGGATATGTATGTTGATGTCCCTTTGGATTCACTCAATCTTTCTTCAAAAGGGGATCAAGGTAATGAAAAGTGATACCATAATAGATCGTTTTCTTGAAATGATGAGTGCTGAACGAGGCGCTTGTGACCATACACTTGCGGCTTATCAACATGATTTGCAATGGGCAGAGGGTGTGTTGTCTTCACACACTGTGTCACTTTTTTCAGCGCAAAAAGAAGATTTGATTGGTCTTTTATCACTTATGCACACTCTTGGTTGTGCAGCGTCTTCACAAGCACGTCGTTTATCGACTTTGCGTCAATTTTATCAATTTCTTTATTCGGAAGGATTGAGAGAAGATGATCCTTCCCATGATATTGATGCACCTCGTCAGGGGCGTTCTTTACCAAAAATTATCAGTGAAGATATGGTAATGAAATTGCTTGATTTGGCGCAAAGAGAAGTTGTTCAAGCAGATGAGGGATCAAAAGAATATTTGCGTGCATTGCGTCTTCAGTTGTTGATTGAAATGCTTTATGCAACAGGACTGCGTATTAGTGAATTGGTAAGTCTTCCAGTACAGGCTGTTCGGGGAAAAGGATATAGTTTTTTAGTTCGTGGTAAGGGTAAAAAAGAACGAATGGTGCTGTTATCAAAAAAAGCTTGCCAAGTTCTTTCGCAGTGGTTGAACTTGCGTGATCAGGGAAAAGATGCAAAAAGCCCTTATCTTTTTCCTGCCCATTCACAGACAGGGTATATTGCTCGACAAGTTGTGGCACGGGAGTTGAAAAGTCTCGCTACAAGAGCAGGAATAAAAAGTGACCACTTTTCTCCCCATGTGTTGCGCCATGCTTTTGCTAGTCATCTCTTGCAAAATGGTGCTGATTTGCGTGCTGTTCAACATTTGTTGGGTCATTCTGATATTGCGACCACTCAGATTTATACCCATGTATTGGAAGCAGGGCTTTATCGTCTCGTTAATGAGCATCATCCTCTTGCTGATGAGCAGAAGGCTCAATAAGAATAAGGTGATGTTTTTGAAAAACACTTTATAAAACGGATTATAAGTGTATAAGTGACACCAAATAAGTTGGGTACCAATGTATAATTATCTTGATTTTGAAAAACCAGTTGCTGATCTCGATGGAAAAATTCTTGAATTAAAACAAATTTCTCAAGAAGAAGGCAGTCTTGATATGAGTGATGAGATTGCACGCCTTGAAGTGCGTTCTCAAACGGCATTGCGCGATATTTATAAAAAGTTATCGCCATGGCAAAAAACACAAGTGGCTCGCCATCCGGATCGTCCCCATTTTATGGATTATTCTGCGCGTTTGCTAAGCGATGTGACACCTTTGGCAGGAGACCGAAAATTTGCTGAAGATGAAGCTATACAAGCCGGATTCGCACGCTTTAGAGGGGAAGCAGTTGCTTACATAGGCCAAGAGAAAGGTCATGATACGCAAACGCGTTTGCGCTATAATTTCGGTTCTGCTCGTCCAGAAGGTTATCGCAAAGCCGTACGTATTATGGAAATGGCTGACCGCTTTGGTTTGCCACTCCTTACTTTTGTTGATACGGCAGGTGCTTATCCTGGTGTGAGCGCTGAAGAACGCGGTCAAGCAGAAGCAATTGCCCAATCAACAGCGGCAACTTTGCGCCTAAAAGTGCCTGTTGTTTCAGTCGTTATTGGAGAAGGTGGTTCAGGGGGAGCAATCGCAATTGCTGCTGCTAACAAAGTTTATATGTTAGAACATGCGATTTATTCTGTTATTTCTCCAGAAGGCGCAGCTTCTATTTTATGGCGCGATCCAACGCGGGCAAAAGATGCTGCAATGAATATGCGTATTACGGCGCAAGATTTATATCGGTTTAAAATTATTGATGGCATTATTCCGGAGCCTTTGGGAGGAGCGCATCGAGGTAAGGAAACTGTGATTGATGCAACAGGCGAAGTTATTGCAGAGGCTTTAAAGGATATGGCTGGAAAAGATGGTGAAGCTCTTAAAAAAGAGCGTTGGGAAAAATATCTTCAGATTGGTCGATCTTTAACATAAGTCATTTTTTATGAGGGGATGGATTGGAGTTTTATTCGATGATATTTAACAGATTCCTTGCTGTGTGTGTGTTGTTTGCAATCGGAATATTAACGGCATGTGAGGGGAGATTGCCATCGTCTATTCGCGCTAAAGTTGAACAGCCTCTTCCTCAAGAAATTCAAAATAGAATGGTTTTGTATGATATCGATCCTTATGCGCCAATTATGATGCGGTTTTTTAAGCAAGAAAATGTCGCTGAAATTTGGAAGCAGTCTCGTTCAGGGCCTTTTGTGCTGATGGCGCGTTACGGTATTTGCAAGTGGTCTGGTCAGCTTGGACCTAAATATAAGGAAGGGGATTTACAAACACCGGAGGGTTTTTATACCATTAGTGCAAGTCAAATGAATCCTTATTCAAAATATTATCTTTCTTTTAATATAGGATTTCCCAACCTCTATGATCAAGCCCATGGACGAACAGGAAGCAATCTTATGGTGCATGGTTCTTGCTTTTCCGCTGGTTGCTATTCCATGAGTGATAAGAATATGGCACAGATTTATGCCTTTGCACGGGATGCTTTTAGAGGTGGACAAAGAGAATTTCAATTGCAGGCTTTTCCTTTCCGCATGACCGATGCTAATATGGCTCGCCATAAGTCTGATCCTCATTATCAATTTTGGGTTATGCTGAAGGAAGGCTATGATTTTTTTGAAGAAAATCGTACTCCCCCAACGGTTGAGGTTTATGAAAAACGCTATGTTTTCAATCGTGGACTTAATAAAAATTCAAGTGCTCTAACGCCCTGAGTATCATCTTCTCGTAACATGGATATCTTTCCAAAGAGGTAAAAAGATCTTTTTGCTTCTTTGGAATGCTTTATTCCTTGTATCACTCATGCTGTAAAATATTGTTTTTCAGTATGGTGATAGAAGGTGTGTTCACGCATCTGAAAAAGACCATGTTATGTATGAGATTGTTTTTTTGCATAAAATAAGCGAAACAGCATATGGATCAAGCCAAATATTTTGGGTAAGCTTATCCGGTGAATCTGTGAAGTCAATGACATAAGTGATTGGCAGGAGAAATCTATTCAAGGTCAAGAGATTGATTTATAATCATTCATTGTCTTGCAGTTTGGATGAGAGATAATCATACTGTAAACTTCTTTTATTTCAGATTTCTTTCATGTTGAATCATTCTAAATTATTTGCTCAACGATTACAGATGAGGCTGGTGTGTGGATAAAACGCTTGAAGATAGAGAATAAAATTCTCCTTATAAACTCTCTTAAATGCAAGAATGATTATAGCAGGTTGATTGAAAAACTATACTGATACTAGTTTGCATTTTTATGCAGATAAAGATGGTGGTGTACAATGGATTTACCTTTAGATCATTCTCATCATTATAGGATTATAGGAAGCGCCTACGGAATCGGTTTGAGACATTGAAACACGCGCTTTTTTAAAAAGCACGTGAATTGGCCATACAATAATGTTCTGTTTACATGGACGTGATATTCTTAATATGCCACTACTTGTAAGAGAAACAGATCTTTCATAAGTGCTTAAACATTGCTCTCTGTTTTAAACATTTTCCCTCTGCTAAAAGTGTGATCATTAAGCGTCATTGCGATTTTTTCTGCATTTGCTTTTCTCACACAAGCAAAGAGGTAACTTTCTACACTGGGTTCTCTTCGCGCTGAGAAATTTTTAGATGTTGCCTTTAAAATATAAAAGCAAGTTCAAAACGTAAAAGCTCAAGGTATATTTTTCTAAAAAAATATTACGTTGATTTGTCATGATAAATCAATATTTTCAGCTTTTATAACTCCAAATACCGTAAGTTTTTCTGGTCTTAAGTTCTGTTGTATTGGATCAATTAAAGTTGTCTGCTTGCACGTTGGGGGTGGTGTATGGCTAAAAACATTTTAAAAAGGAGCGAGAATATCTTTTAGGATCGTTTTCGGTTTCAGCTGTTTCTGACTCTGAAGGTAAGTTTTGACATTCTTTTGCAATTTTCTCCAGTTTTAAAAGAAAATCTTCTGTTAAGGGATAATTTGCAATGAGAGGTGATGTAAGGTGATCATTATATGAAGGCTCTCATGGTGCCAAGAGCTGTTGCAATATTGGGAGTTGGCAAATAATATGGTGGTGTAGACTTGCATCTTTATGCGCATAAAGATGGTGGTGTAACATGGATTTACCATTATACCATCTCTGAATTCTGTCATGAAATGGGCATTGGTTGGGTTGAGGAGCATTCCTTGAAAAAAGCGGGGAATGAGCAACATAATGGCGTTTTGTAGCGCTCTCTTTTTCGTGAGAGGCATGTTTCTATAAAGAGAGAAACCAATCTGATTATGGATTGATAAGGAGCAAAAAATTTCGTCTTTTATGAGAAAGAGATCAAATAGTATTGTCGTGGTTGTGGCACAATATGAAAGAGCTTGTTTGAAAGGCATCTCTATTCTTCATTAAAGATTTTTCTTCCTTAAAGATGGGAGTAAAGATTAAAATTTCATGCCTGGAATAATGAGGGGATTATCCATTATAGCGGTTTTGTCTGCAGTATCTATTGCTGGCTTGTTAAAAAAGGCATTGAAGAGTTTCTCTATTGCTTCTTTTTCAACATTGTCGGCAATGATGACAAAACGTGTTTGTATTATTCCTTTAGGCCATTCTGAAAGTCTTATTGGTGGGTGAAAAAATGTTTGTATACCGTGTAAAACAAGTGGGCGGTTTGGGTCGTCATGCAAGGCGATAATTGCTTTAATACGTAGTATTTTTGCGCCATAAAAGTCGTTTAGGAGATCTAAAAAACTATGAAGGGTTGCATAATCTATAGGCTCTTTACAATCTAATGAAAAAGCTTGGATGGTTGAGTGGTGCGTATGATCATGGGAAGTAAGGGGGCGTCCTTGTTGAAGTTGTGTATTTTCTGCTTTTTCATCCCATAATGTTTCGCTTATGAATGCATTTAAACAGAATTCATTAGAGTGGACATCGATAATTTGTGCTGTAGGGTTTATTGTTTTGAGTGTCTTAAGCAGTGTATTTGAAAGCAGTTTGGGATTGTTAAGGTCTGTTTTGGTGAGAATAATTTTGTCAGCAAGTGCTAACTGTTTGTGTATTTCGGGATAGCGTTTGAGTATGGAAAGTGTGTTTAAGGTATCAAATGTTGCAAGAACAGTTTCAATCGATAATGTTTGCATTAACAATGGATGGCTTAAAAGAGCTTGTAAAATAGGCGCAGGATCAGCCATCCCTGTTGTTTCAATGATGATGCGATTGAGTTGCTTGAGATTGCCCGTTTGAACGCGATTTACTAAATCAGTTAATGTATCGATAAGATTACTGCGTAAGTTGCAGCATAAGCAACCATTGGCAAGTTCAATAATTCCTTCTGTCGTTTTTTCAACCAAGAGATGGTCAATGCTTACTTCACCAAATTCATTGATAATCACAGCACAATCAGCCAAAAGAGGATTGCGTAGCATTTTGTTAAGCAACGTTGTTTTGCCAGAGCCTAAAAATCCGGTAATAAGCGTGAGGGGAATGCGCTTTATTTTCATGCTTATCATCGACCGTAGTTTGCGGCCTTCTTTATAGAGCTGTTTGTTGGTTTTTTATGCGGAATGTAAAGTTTTTTTAGCGGTTTTACTGTGATTGTAGGTTCCTGTGGTGCACTAATGAGTCGCACTTGTAAAGGAAGTACAAAGGGGGGAGGATCAGTAATAAAAGGCGAAGAAAAAATAATCTTTCCTTGATCGTCATAAGAATTCGCATGCATTTTTATGGCTTCAGGGGTGCACATTTGTTGTTTCATATCGCTTACTTGTGTTCTCTTTGTACCATAGGGTTTTAGTGTTGCCAGTGTTAATTGGGGCGTTCCTTCGTGTAAAAAACCTGTTTCGAGGAGATGTGCGGCATTTTCTTCTCTTTCACTTACATTGTTCGCTCCTAAAATGACAGCAATAATTGTGCGTTTCTTGCGGGTCGCGGAGGCAACAAGATTAAAACCAGAGGCACAAATGAAGCCTGTTTTCATGCCATCTATGCCATTAAAACGACCAATGAGGTTGTTTGAATTGGGCTGCACTTTTCGTTTGTTACCAAAATCAATCGCAGGAATAGAAAAATAATGAGCATATTGAGGAAATTCACGACGAATGTGAATCGCTAAAAGAGCAATATCGCGTGCTGTGGAGTAATTTTGTGGATCTGGTAATCCACTTGCATTGGCAAAATGTGTACCAAACATTTTTAAACGTTGGGCTTCAGCATTCATTTTTTGTACAAAAGCTTCTTGTGAACCGGCAATCGCTTCACTCATGGCAATGGCTAGATCATTGGTGGAAGTCGTCAAAGTAATGGTTAAGGCTGTGTCAAGGGTGAGGACAGAACCAGCTTTATAGCCTGAACGATGTGGTGCGGCTTTTGCTGCATATTGGCTGATGGTAATCTGTTTGTTGGGTGAAATTTCCCCTGCATTCATGGCGCGGAAAATGACATAAGCGGTCATTAATTTTGTTAAGGAAGCAGGATACCAACGCTCAAAAGCTTGATTGTGTGCTAAAATACGTCCCGTTGTAACATCAACAGATATAAAGGGCTCAGACAAAGCAAGAGTGCTTGTCAAGCTTAAAAGGAATGACAAAAAAAGATTTGTGAAGAGTCGTTGCATTAAGTTTAAATCCAATACCTTCTTATCAGGGACGTAGAATTGTTTTAATTTAGTACAAAACTTTTAATTCTATGATAGAGAGGGAAGATGGTTCATACCGTATGCGTTGTTCTGCTGAGATAGAAATATTATCATTCTTTATTTTTCCCCTTTGTTTTCAACTTCGTAGCTTGAAAAAGCCCCTCGGGCAATACCTTTTTGATAACGGACATGCGCAAAGCTTCACCTTGTGTTGGTGGTGTTCTTCATCGCAGAAGAGTAGGCTATTGTGCTGGTTATCTATGCATTTTCTTTAAAGAGATCTTTCATTTCATCTTCCCCCATCTCTTAGTGCAGCTTGTAAATATGTCCTCTACAGTTATTAAGTATCACCATTTTTATATTCTGCTTAAAATGTACAGATGATCGTGATATTCTACTTATCAACTTCCCATATTGCAACTTTTCTAGTATTGAGACAGTTTATTAGAGGTATAGTTAATTATTACTTACAATATTTTTGTTCACACATTGCTCTTTCTCGTAAAATAAGCTGTAAACAAACTTTTTGGATGTATCCTTCTCGGTGAGTCAGATAGAAAATGCGCCTGTATTTGGTATTTTGAACTTCATATAAAAAAATAAATATTTTATGAATCAATATGTTGATCATGATTTTTTAGTTTTTCAAGCTTTTTAATAGCACAAGCGGGTAGCGGTGGAGGACTAGGATCTTTCGCTGCTAATAAAAGCAGTTCATCACAAGCTGTTTCTGTTTTTTGAACGAGTTGGTTTAGAAAATCGCGTTTGCTTAAACCGGCTTCTATAGGGGGAAGAATGCGAACGCGAATTGTTCCAGGATAGCGACGAAAATTGCCTCGTGGCCAATATAAACCGGCATTGTGGGCAATAGGAACAACTTGAAGGCCGAGTTCATTGTAGAGAGCAACAATTCCTGATTTGTAATTTGGTTCCTGACCGGGTTGTCGGCGCGTTCCTTCGGGAAAGATCAAAATTTGGCGTCCTTGTTTTGCTTTTTCTTTGGCTTTTTGTATGATGGTTTTTAAGGCTTTAATAGGTGTTGTTCGGTTAATGGGGATAATTTGTGTTTTTGCCATGTACCAGCCAAAAAGAGGAATCCATGTCAGTTCACGTTTTAAAATTAGAGCGGGGTCATCCAAGTGAGGGACAAGACCAAAAGTTTCCCATGCAGATTGATGTTTTGGAGCGATGATATAAGCTCCTTTGGGAAGATTTTCTAAACCTTCAATTTCATAGGTTGTACCAGCAATGTATTTTTGCAAAAAAAGAGTGACACGCGCCCATGTTTTGGGAACAATCCAAGCTTTTTTGCGTGGCATTAAAAAATAGACGGGCGCGTAAAGAATCATTTGTAAAAAAGTGGTAGTATAAAAAGCGAAGGTAAAAAGAAGAGAACGAAGGATGAGCACTATACTTTCCTATTTTATATTTATAAGAAGATTGGATATATAACGTAATTTATACGAGAAAACATCTTTCTTTCTATTTTTTCAAAAGTCTCTTTTCGGAAACCTATTTTCCGATCTTTAACAACATAAGGAAAAAAGGTTGATGAAACGACAAGAAAACCAAAACAAATTTTTTATTCCACGGATTTTATCTATTGCTGGGACTGATCCTTCTGGTGGCGCTGGAATGCACGCGGATTTAAAGGTTTTTTCAGCCATGAAAACCTATGGTATGAGTGTGGTTACAGCTGTCGTTGCACAAAATACGCAAGGTGTGCGTGCTTTTCAAGCCTTGGATGCTTCTTTTGTTGCTGATCAAATTGATGCCGTTTTTGAGGATATTCATGTTGATGCTGTTAAAATTGGTATGGTGGCAAATGCTCAGATTGCTGAGGTTATTGCAGAGCGTCTTGCTTATCATAAAGCGCGCTTCATTATTTTTGATCCCGTTATGGTCGCAAAAAGTGGTGATGTTCTTTTACAGCCTGATACGATTGAAATCATGCGTGATGTTCTTGTTCCTATGGCAACTTTGATTACACCAAATTTACCGGAGGCAGCTTTGTTGTTAGGATGTAAGGTGCAATGGTCGTTAGACGCTATGTACCACTATGCTCCACAGCTTTTGGCACTTGGTTGTAATGCTGTTCTGTTGAAGGGTGGACATTTGAATACTCTTGCTAAAGAAAGTACAGAAAATCACGCTTCTTCTAGTCCAGATCTTTATTGTGATGGTGAGGAGCTTGTTATGCTTGAAGCTATGCGGCTCATGACTACTCATGATCACGGTACGGGTTGTACTATTTCCGCTGCAATTGCAGCTTTATTGCCAACACAACCTTTGCTTTGTGCGGTTAGACAAGCAAAGGACTATTTGCATGGAGCCTTATCTGCTTCAACGGCTTTGCAAGTAGGGAAAGGACGAGGTCCTCTTCACCATTTCTATGAATTATGGAAGGATGTATGAAATAATTGCGAAACAAAAGTTTTCTGTTCTGTTTTGTGTTTTGTCGTTATATTGTCTGTAGTTCCATAAAAACACATCAAAACAAGTGCCATTTGATACGCGGTTTTTACGCAATGGGAAGAAGCGTAATGTTTTATAAGTTATTGTTTTTATATATACTTTTAGCATTAAAGGAGAATTTTGTTAAAGTGGACTTTGAACCTTAAAAATCAAGAGAAGAATGAAAAATCGTAAAGGGCAGAATTTGGGAGCAAAAGTGAGAGAGAAAAATTTGGAAGGTCGTTGAAGATTTTTACAGAGATTGTAAAAAGGTTAGTTCCCTTTGAAAGATTTTTTAAAAATTAAACAAACAGTTTAAATGCACTTTAAAAACAGCTAAACAGTGAAAGAAATTTTCTTGATTATTGGGAACTCTATATTCTTTGTGACGATAAAGATAGTGGTTCTCTCTTTTCGTTTAGAATTATAGCATTGATGAGAGCTATTATTATCATTTTACTTTCAAGTGCTTTTCTAAGTTTTGTTTTATTAACAATATTGTTAATATTGATCGATTTTAGACTCTGTTATGCAATCACACTTGGCATTGTTAGAGATGGTGTGTTTCTATCACTTTTTTTATTTACAATCATTTATAAACATTTAGTCGGCTTTATCGGGGGAAAACAGAGGGGAGAATTTTGGTGGATATTGTAATTATTTTGGGGTCCGTACGTCAACCATCGTTAACAAAAACCGTAGCCAGTTGCTTGGCTGATTATCTTTTGATGCGGGGAGCATCGCTTCATTGGGTGGATTTGCGTGAACAGCCTTTGCCGATCGCTGATCCAGATTATCACCATAATGTTGAGGCTCATCCAAGTGTTGCGGTACGTCAGTTTGTTAAAACAATTGCGGCAGCTGATGGCGTTATTCTCGCGAGCCCCCTTTATCAAGGGTCTTATTCAGGTGTTTTGAAAAATGCTCTTGATCATTTGGCCTATGATGCCTTCTTAAACAAACCGGTTGGGCTTGTTTCTCATGGTAGTACAATAAAAAAATGTGCACAACCGTGTGAGCATTTATTGCCGGTGGTACGTACGCTTTATGGTTATCCGCTACAATGTCAAATTGCTTCATCCAAGCAAGATTTTGCATCGGATGATGAGGGGCGTACATGGAACGTTACAAGCAAAGAGGTACGGGAACGTTGTGAGCGGCTTGCTGATGAAATGTGCGCATTTTTAAACCAAAAGGGTGGGGGGTATAATAAAAAATGATGCGCAATATCGTTATTTAGTGGTTGCTGGTACGGGGATGCTTGCTCCCTTGTGTCAGTCGCTAGAGCTGCAAAAAGTGATTATTGCAGCGTGTTTTCTTTCTCATCAAAATCAGCTTGAGGTTTTACAAAAAAACTCTCTGTGTGTGCCGTTGGATTATTATTGTGCCGCTTCACGGAATAATTTTTAAAAGCTGTGGCACAATGGCATGGATTACAATATTGCATATTGTGGGTTCATTCGTCTGCCCATACATTTTCTTGCGCATTGTTTGAGCGGTTGGCTCTTTTGGCTAGACCACCGTGTATTCTTCATGTTTTTGGTTCCAATTCTCATGGTAAAAGCATTGTTGATTGCGCGCGCAAAAATAAGGTGGATTTCATATCCGTTCAATGAGGACGAAAAACAACACAAAATGGTTGGTGCTGGCTTACTCATCAGGAGATAAGCCAAAAGCTATCGGATGCTGTAAAAGACTATATGTAAAAACTAAAGCTATGATTCTTGAAGATAGTAAGTGAGAGATTTTTGTATCTTTTTTAAGACTCAATATTTTTTATGAAATGGGTAATAGAAAAGTCAATCAAGGTTTTTCTAAAGCTTCGCTGGAGGTTTGTTTGCACGAGATTTAGAAAGAGTAATTCAGAAAAATTGAAGTGCGTATGCTTAGTCAATGCGGAAAATGTGCAGGACAGCATTTATGATTGATATAATAAGCGCTAAAAAAATAATATCATGTGATGAGGTAGCAAAAATTATAAAAGAATGAGGCGTAATCACTCAAGAGAGAAAAATTACCTATACACTGAAAGTGTCGTTGGTGGTTAGTATATTTAGTTTAAATACGCGTTTTTTTGATACACAAAAGAGAGCAGCTAAGCTCTTGTCGTAGCAGATATTGTGCTGGTTATCCGTAATGTCGCCAAAGAAGTTACCATAAAGCTAAAAAAACAAGTGGTGTATTTGCTTGAGTTTGAAGTTTGGTGATGGGCAATAAGATTTGGCGTATGCAAGATATGTTGGAGATAAATCTTCAGTCAATTTACACTAAAAGAGGTCATGATATCTTATACAGGAAACTCCTTAAATAACGCGATTTCAGCAAAGGGATTGATCATCACCAATTGCGACTTTTAAAGGAGAGAAAAAGATTCATCAAGGGAACTGTAATTTGGTACTTAAATTTTGGACTAAGTGGAAAGAGGCGGAATTATCTTTAACTTATTGTTTTTAATAATTTTTGATATCAAAAGAGGTTTTATAAAATTGGAATTTGGGAGCAAAATGAGAAAAAGCTTTGAAAGATTTTTGAATACCCTTTGAGAGCCCTTTGAAAATCTTTATGAAAAAACAAATTGGTGCAAAAGGAAGTATCAAAATATAGAAAATCTCATGATAAGCTACACTGAAACTCACCGATAAGTTACGGTGACAATGTAAAGAAATCATATAAAACTTACGGATAATAACAGTTCTTAAAAAATTAAAATTTGTAAGAATGAGTCTACCAATGCAAAAGTCAAATGGAGCGGGCGATGGGATTCGAACCCACGACCCCAACCTTGGCAAGGTTGTGCTCTACCCCTGAGCTACACCCGCTCACCGATTCGAAACATTTTTGCTTCAGACGCTGCTTGTATGGCTTAGGCTTTAGCGAATTGCAACAAAAAAATAACATGTCAGTTTGATTTATTTTATAAATATTTCAAAAATAAAAATAAAGATTGATTTTGGTAGGACTTTTCAATAATTTAACTCGTCTTTCATTGAAGCAAAAAAGGGGCGGAGTGGAATGTTGAAAAGAGTCAATATATTAGGGATTTTGATTGCAGCTGTTTTTATCATGAATAGTTTTGCAAAAGCAGATGATCACGTTAAACATATTAAAGTTGCAGTTACACAAATTATGGCGCATCCTGCTGCGGATGCTGTTCGCAAGGGTGTTGTGGATGCGTTGGCAGAAAATGGTTATAAGCAGGGTGAAAATTTTGAACTGACCTTTTTGTCAGCACAGGGCAATATTTCTACTGCAACGCAAATTGCACGTAAATTTGCTGGTGATAAACCCGATGTTATCGTAGCAATTACCACACCTTCAGCACAAACAATGGTTGCGGCAACAAAAACAATTCCCATTGTTTTTGCTGCAATTTCTGATCCTATTGGAACCAAAATAGTCTCTTCACTTACCAAACCTGGTGGCAATGTCACGGGATCTTCTGATCGCATAGATGTGGAGGGGAGTATTAAACTCTTGCAAGAAGTAAAGCCAAATTTAAAAAAAATTGGTTTTCTTTATAACGCATCTGAAGCCAATTCTGTTGCAACATTGAAGGCGTTAAGGGATGCAGCAGATAAAGCTGGAATTGAAATCATTCCGTCATCAGCGCCTAAACCTTCTGATATTCAAGCGGCAACACGGGCTTTAGCTGGTAAAGTGGATATCATTTTTGTTCCTGCTGATAATACGGTTCTTTCTGTTTTAGAAGGTGCAGTACAAGTTACACAGGAAACAAATACGCCTCTCTTTACCGTTGATGCTAATTCTATTGGACGTGGTCCTTTTATGACACAGGGAGTCAATTTCTATGATGTAGGGGTTGAAGCCGGAAAATTGGCTGTGCGTATTCTAAAGGGTGAAAAGCCTGGCGATATTGATGTTGTGCAAGCGGCGAATAATGATATTAGAATTGATATGAAAGCAGCACAAAAGGTTGGTATTGTTATTCCACAGACAGTGATAGAACGCGCAACGAAGGTTCTTCAGTGATCTTGCATTGATGTCATCTGAACAAAATGAAAGTACATTAATTTTTATGGGGTCAATCTTTGGATGAGTATGTTTGCGTTTTCTGGCGCTATGGAATTAGGCCTTATTTATGCTTTTGTTGCTATAGGGGTGTATCTTTCCTTTCGTGTCTTGGATTTTCCGGATTTAACGGTTGATGGTTCATTTCTTCTTGGATCCTGTGTTTGTGGTGTATTGATTCTTTTAGGTTTCAATGCGTGGGTTGCTATGGCATGCGCTTTTTGTGCGGGTATGGTGGCAGGTTTGGTAACAGCTTTGCTCAATTTGCGTTTTGGCATTTTAAACCTTTTGGCTTCTATTTTGACAATGTCGGCACTCTATACGGTTAATCTTCGTATTATGGGGATTATGGGAGGCTCTAATATTAATTTGGCGCTTTCTGACACGGCTTTAACACCTTTTTATAATCTGTTTGGTTTACCTGATATTTTTGTGCGTCCTCTTTTTGTTGGTACTGTCTTGCTGGTGGTGGCATTTTTGGTCTGGCGCTTTTTGGAAAGTGAAATAGGTCTTGCTATGCGCGCAATGGGTGCTAATCCACGGATGGCTACCGCGCAAGGCGTTCATACCTCAGCGTTGATTTATTTTGGTATGGGGCTTTCCAATGCTTGTGTTGCGCTTGGCGGTTCCCTTTATATTCAAACTGCGATTGCTACCGATATTACTGGTGGAGCTGGTACAATTGTTTTCGGTTTAGCGGCGGTTATTATTGGGGAAACCCTCTTTCGTACACGCAGTATTTTTTGGATTATTTTCAGCTGTATTGTTGGATCTGTTCTTTATCGTGTTGCTGTGCAATTTGCTTTTGAAGCAAACGGCATTGGTATTGATACATCGACAGATCTTCAGTTAATCACTGCGCTGCTCGTTGTTTCAGCCCTTGTTGTACCGCGCTATTTGGGGGGGCGTAAATATGATTGAGTTTTCTCATGTCAGTGTTACTTTTAAACCGCAAACTCCATTAGAAAAACAGGCTCTCATTGATATTAATCTCAAGATTGATCAGGGTAGTTTTGTTACCGTTATTGGGTCAAATGGTGCTGGTAAATCAACTTTGCTTAGTGTTTTAGCTGGCGCAATTCTGCCCACTACAGGAAAAGTGGTCATCAATGGGCAAAATGTTTCTAGGCAATCAATCAGTGAGAGAGCGGGAAAGATCGCTTGTGTTTTTCAAGATTCATTAATGGGAAGCTGTGGTTCTTTAACAATTGAAGAAAATTTGGCTCTTGCTGCTCTTCGAGGAAATCGCCGTGGTTTGCGTTCAGCCTTGAATCATGAAAAACGGCAATTTTTTCGAAATGAAATTGCTCAATTAGGCATTGGTCTTGAGGCATATATTCATAATCCTATGGACAGTTTGTCAGGGGGACAACGCCAAGCCGTTTGTCTTGTGATGGCAACTTTAGCTCATGCGGATGTTTTATTGCTTGATGAACATACCTCAGCATTAGATCCTGGAATGGCCGATTTTGTAATGCAACTGACTGAAAAAATCGTTGAAGAGAAAAAATTAACAACTATTATGGTAACGCATTCTATGCGTCAGGCTCTCGATCATGGAGATCGTACATTGATGTTGCATGGCGGAAAAGTGATTTTGGATGTCTGTCAAGAAGAGCGTAAGGGCTTAGGTGTAAATGATTTAATTGGCATGTTTCAAAAAGTGCGTGGGGAAGCTCTTGATGATGATGCACTGTTAATGGATTGATATTTTGGCTCAGAAAAAAGCGCATGAAGTTGGTCAGTTTCTAACGCGTCTTTCACGTGCTTTTCCTATTGTTCTCATTTATGGACCAGATCGCGGTCTTGTTTGTGAATCTGCACAGCGTTTTGCTAAGCTTACACAGGTCGCAATAGATGATCCATTTTCAACGATTCGTTTGGATGCTGCTGAGATTGATAAAGATCCTGCTCGTTTGGGAAATGAAGCGCGTACTTTATCGCTGTTTGGTGGTGATCGTTTAATATGGATTTCTAATGGTGCAAACCAAAAAGGTTTTCTTACGGCTTTGAAGCTTCTCATTGAGGAGCCACCAGAAAAAAGTTTTATTCTTATTGAAGCAGGGGATTTAAAAAAAGGAACGGGTTTACGCAATGTTATTGAAACGGCATCAAAAGCGATGGCTTTGCCCTGTTTTGCCGATGATGCTCGCTCTCTTGATGCTTTGATGGATGAGGTTTTAAGTTATTTTCAAAAGACCATTGCTTTGGATGCGCGCAAGTGGTTACATGAAAGTTTGGGAGGGGATCGTCTTGTTTCTCGCAGTGAATTAGAAAAGCTTTGTCTTTATGCTTCAGAGAAACATATTACCCTTGAGGATGTGAAAGCTGTTGTCAGTAATGTGAGTGCTGTTTCTCTCGATGAAGTAGTTGATGCGCTTTTATTGGGGGATATCAGAAATTTTGAGGCACATTTTAACCAACATGCAAAACAAAATGGGACAGTTTTTTTTATTTTAAGTACAGCACAAAGGCATTTTCAGCAATTACAGCTATTGCGTTATCAAGTGGAGGTGGAAAGAAACTCTCCTTCTGTTGTGGTTGCTCAGGCTCGGCCTCCGATTTTTTTTCAGCGGAAAAAAGTCGTTGAGCAAGCTTTAAGATATTGGAAGTTAGAACATATTGCTTATGCTATGGAAAGAATTCAAACTGCTGTTTTAGAAAGCCGTAAAAATCCGCTTTTGAGTGAAGCTATCATTCGTCAAGCTTTGCTAGGGCTTACAATTGTTGCACGGCGCCAAATGGCTGCTTAAAATGCTCAGTTTTTGTGAAAACTCACAATTTTTTCTCATAAGGCTTATTTGTTTTTGAAAGATAGTGGACTTTCATAGGGAGATTTGATGGGGTTTTCATTTGTCAGAGGGATATTAAAAACGGGAAAGCAGCTTCATTTAAGAAGATATTAAGGTGTAAAGCTAAAAACCTCTCTCTCATTTTTTCATTCAGCTTTGCGATTTTTTCAAGCCTACGGTCATGTCTTTTCATAGAGGCATGTTTTTTTACTAAGCACAGAGCGCCGGAAAACAAAACACTGTAGACAAAACGCCATTGCGGTGCATACTCATAGCAATTGTTTTTATGAAATCTCTCTCAATGCACCAAGCCCATTTTACGATGGCGTTTGATATAACGATAAAGCCATTGAGCGCCGCCATCTTTACGCTTATGAAGAGCAAGCCTGCACCATCATTGTATTTGTTAGCCTGCAATATTGCGATAGCTCTTGGCGTTTGAAAGTTTCATAAGAGGCATTTTTACACCTTTTTTAGTTTTATTCACATGCTCATTTTGCTTTTGATGCGCAACTGAGTGATTATTCATGAATAACAGGTTTGAGATGAAAAAATCTTATCATTTTCAGGGGTGTTTATTGAGGTTGTAAGATAACAAAATAGTATTATAGATCAATTTGTTGTGTCTATTATTCATATAATTTGTTTGATGGAAACAAGAGAGCTGTGGAAAGGGGTTTTTTGTAGGTTTGCTGAAAGGTGAATGTTGATTTTATTTATGCGTTTGTCTGCTCACAAGAATGTTACGTTATTGCTTGCAAAATTTCTTTGTTGGTAGAATGGATTTTTCTCCGTATTGGCTTGATTGATGGCTTAGGGAAAAGAAAAATGCTCTTAAAATAGTGATTTTACACGATTTATTGAGTATAATTTTTTATATTTGAAAAATTTTATTAATTGTTATGGTCAAATGTGGGTGGAGATTGGACCATTATGCAAAGAAGTAAGTTCTGTTTACATTTTTGGGGAATTTGCAGACAAATTGTGGCTTTGAGGCTGTATTCATAGAGTCTTAAAGGTGAAAGATGCGTCCTATTCGGTTTGAAATAAAAAGATGCTGTTTTATGGAGAGAGGTTATTATTCTGCTCAAGAATTTAAAAGAAACTATTTGTGTCATGGTGTCTGTTTATTAGCAAGAATTGACAGATTTTAGGGCTTGATGTTCCATTTTTTCTTACTATTTTGGGGAGCATTTTCCAGATAAAAGTAATTTGTTAGTTGATTACGCAGGGAATTATCAGGTAGCCGCGTGATCTCATTATTTGTTCTTTTGTTGGGTTGTGGTTTTTAAAATGTTTGGTAGATAACTCTTGAAAAAACAGGCAGATAAATTATGACTTTGTGATCGTTTTCACAGAGTCTTTAAAGGTGAAAGATGCTCCATATTCGGTTTGAAAAAATAGCTCTCATTGGTATTGGTCTTATCGGTTCTTCTTTAGCAAGGGTGATTAAAAAGAAAAATCTCGCTGCTCAGATTTCTATAGCAACGCGTCGTCAAGAAACATTGAAAAGAGCACGTGAATTGGAACTTGGGGATTTTTATACAACCGATAATGCAAAAGCGGTTGAAGGGGCAGATCTTGTTCTTGTTTCTGTTCCTGTTGGAGCAAGTGCTGAGGTGGCAAAAACTATTGGTGATCATTTAAAACCTGGGGCAATTGTGAGTGATGTTGGTTCTACAAAAGCGTTGGTTATTGCAGAAATGGCACCTTTATTGCCCAAAACTGTTCATTTTATTCCAGGACACCCCATTGCTGGAACAGAATATTCAGGACCTGATGCTGGTTTTGCAGATTTGTTTATGAATCGCTGGTGTATTTTAACACCTTTTGCTGAAAGTGATGCTACGGCTGTTGCGCAATTGACAGCGTTTTGGGAAGCTTGTGGTGCGCGTGTAGAAAAAATGGAACCTAAACATCATGATCTTGTGTTGGCTATTGTTTCACATTTGCCGCATTTGATTGCTTATAATACTGTTGGAACAGCGAGTGATTTAGAAAAGGTCACCAATTCAGAAGTGATTGCTTATTCTGCTTCAGGTTTTCGGGATTTTACCCGTTTGGCATCTTCTGATCCTGTTATGTGGCGTGATATTTGTTTGCACAATAAGGATGCTATTTTAGAAATGTTGAGCCGTTTTAGTGAAGGGCTTGCTTCTTTAGAACAGGCAATTCGTTTGGGAGATGGTGAGACATTGTTTAACTTTTTTACACGCACACGTGCTGTGCGTCGCAGTATTATTGATGCAGGGCAAGAAATTGATGCCCCCGATTTTGGGCGCCACAGTGTTTCTAAAGAAGGTGGACAAAAGTAAGGATTTTTGTCGATTTTTTTCATTTTCTGGAAATTGATATTCCTTTAAGTGGTAGATTGCTATACGGAAATCTCTCTTGTGGCTGCCTGTTTTATCTTAAGACCTGCTTATGAACGATATTAGGAGAGATCCATTGTCATCACTCTCTTGATATCTGCAAGGTATAAATTGGCATCGTCATTTTATTTGCAAGCTCCCGATGTTGCGACAGCTTTTATATGAAAATAGATGATGAGGAGTATGTGTATTTCTTTACTTAAAGGCTTTTATCCATATGCTGGCCTTCTTTGAGATGCGTAAGGGAAGAGTTGTAATTGATTTGTTATGGATAAGGTAAAAATGAGAGAATGTTAAAGTCTTTGGCTTTTTCATTCAGCATGAGAACAATATATTATTTTTATAAATCAGTATATTGATAGAGAAAAGATAAGCGATTGTTTGGGTATAGAGACTGAGGCTCAAAAGATTTTATAGCGGCAAGATGGTTCCCTAGAGCATAGGGATGCACAAAGCAATTACGGAATTTAGAGTTCTTCTTTTAAGTGGTTGGAGAATTTCATATCATGCAATGCTTTGCTTTTTGTGCATAGTGGTTATTTCTAGATTATGTTTGTGTAATATATTGATACTCATGTTGTTTTTCAGCTGTTATTGAGTGTGTTCTGACATTGCAAAAAGATAATTGAGAGTGGTGTCTCTAAGTTTGCGATTTTATGGGTTGTTTGGTGTGGGTTTATATCAATCTATCCCATGTTTTTTGTAATATCAATGTGTTAATTCTATTGCTTTTCAGCGTTTTTGGCTTTTGATGCGTAAAATGTTTTGATTTGTTGTTTTCCTTTTTGTCTATAAGCTAGGCTTGACCGTATTGATGATTGCCCTTTATATTAAGAAATATTTGTTTTTAGATTTTTATGCAACTTGTAGAGATTAAGAAAGAATATTACCAGAAAGTATTGAGATTTGTTAAGGAATATCTTTTGGTATAGCTATCGTATTCTTGGGGATGCAGTCAGCCATTATTGGCGTGATAATGGAAGTGCTTTTGCTAGTCATGTCGCGCTGTCGGGGCTTTTAGCATTTTTTCCTTTTTTTATTTTTGGAACATCCCTTGCTCGTTTTCTTGGTGCTTTTACATATACGCCACAAAAAATTAAAGCCCTTGTGCAATTATTACCAGATGTCATTGCAGAGCCTTTGTCTCAAGAAATTATCAGTGTTTCAACTATTCAGCGCGGGGATGTGTTAACGCTTTCTGTCATTGGGGCGGCTTATTTTGCGTCCAACGGGATAGAGGCATTGCGTGCAGCTTTGAATAAAGCTTATCGCGTTGTTGATCGACGTAGTTTATTGTTTTGCCGTTTTCAAAGTTTGTTTTTTGTCATTCTTGGAGCCTTTGGTCTTTTGGTAATCAGCTTTTTGTTGATTTTAGCACCTCTAATGATCAAAATGATGCAAAATCATTCTTTTTTCATTACCGAACATATCGGTATTATTCGTGTATGGCGTTATATAATCGCGGCAGTGGTTTTATTTGTAAGTCTTTTGATTGTTCATAAGTGGCTGCCAGCAGAACGGCGGAAATTTATAGATATTTTACCAGGAATCGTAGTGACAATGTTAGTATGGTTTATGGCTTCCATTGCTTTTGCACAGTATTTAACAATGTTTGATTACATTTCTACCTATGCAGGGTTAGCCTCTATTATGGTTGCCATAATTTTTCTTTATATATTAAGTGCGATTTTTATTTTTGGAGGTGAAATAAACGCAGCAATTATATTTTATCGCAAGCATTTGCAACCTTCAAATGAATGAAAGAACCTTTTTGTGTGAAAGAAAGTCAAGAGATCCATAAACGAATCAAACTTGCCATCACTTTGTTGATTGATGCAGATGCTTGTCCTGTAAAAGATGAAGTGTACCGTGTGATGAATCGTTATCAGCTCAAAACATTTGTGGTGGCAAATCGCTTTTTGGCTCTTCCAGATGAAGAGCTTATTGAAAGAGTGATTGTACCTAGTGAATTTAATGGCGCAGATGATTGGATTGTTGAACATGTGCATGAGGCAAGTATCGTTATTACCAATGATATTCCTTTAGCAGCACGGGTTGTGCGAGCTGGGGGTGTTTGTCTTTCGCCCACGGGGCGTATTTTTGATGTCAATTCTATTGGTCAAGCTTTGGCAATGCGCAATTTGATGGAAGATTTGCGCGGACAGGGCAATATGACAGGTGGTCCTCGCCCGTTTGGTCGCAAAGAGCGTTCTACTTTTTTGTCAGCTTTAGATTTAGCGATACAACGTTTAAAAAGGCGCGGTCATTAGGTTATTGTGCTTCTCTTATGAAAGCTTTTATAAGCGCTTTGGCGTCGTCATTGGCCCATGGAGCAGCACCATTATATGAGGCGATGAGATGACCATTTTTATCAATCAGAAGTGTGATAGGTAATCCTAGAGCAAGCCCTTGTTTTCGCAGATTGTTAAAAATATCCATTGTTTCATCACGATAATAGATTAAATTGTCAGCATTCACATTCTGTAAAAATTGTTGAATTTTTTGAGGAGAAGCTGTTTTATCGGTATTAATAGCAATTACATCGAAACTTTCTCCACCAAATTCACGTTTTAGTGCTGCGAGTTCAGGCATTTCTGTGCGACATGGAGCGCACCAAATAGCCCATAGATTAAGCAATATTGGTTTTCCGGTAAATTCTGCGAGTGTGTGATCTTTTCCCTGAAGATCTTTGAAAGAAAATTCCTTCATATCTAAGGGTGTAGCAGCAAATCGCATATTGTTAAAAAAGCCTTTTGCGGCTTTTTGGAGCGCCGTTATTTTTTCTTCCTGTGTCTTTTTGCTCTCCTCTTCTGAAATAAAGTTGGCAACAAAAGACGCTCTCTTGTTATAAGAGCCTTTTGTGGCGTATAAACTGAGACCAGCTAAGATGGCTGCAATAAAAAAGGATGCAATGAAGAGCTTCTTTTTATTGTTCTTTTTTCGGTTGCTAACAGTTTGAGGAATCATGACTTTTATCCTTTGTAGGGGTGTTTTTAGAGTATGACAGATGAAAAGCTAAAGAACCAAATGTGGGGTGGCCGGTTTATAGCAGGACCTGCTGCCATTATGGAAGAAATTAACGCCTCGATAGATTTTGATCAAAAACTTTATCGGCAAGATATTGAAGGTTCACTTGCGCATGCTTTTATGTTAGCGCAAACAAAGATTATTTCGCAAACAGATTATGAAAAAATTGTTCATGGTTTAGAGTGTATTCGTCAAGAAATTGAGGATGGTACATTTGTTTTTTCACGAAAGCTGGAAGATATTCATATGAATATTGAAGCACGGCTTTGCGAATTGATTGGTCCTATTGCGGGGCGTTTGCATACGGCGCGTTCACGCAATGATCAAGTGGCTGTTGATTTTCGTTTGTGGGTGCGTGAGGCAACAGAAAAAATAGCGCAAGCTTTAAAGGGATTAATAGAGCAATTGCTTGTTCGAGCAGAACAACATGTTGATAGCTTTATGCCTGGATTTACACATTTACAATCGGCACAGCCTGTTACCTTTGGTCATTATATGATGGCTTATGTTGAAATGTTTGGTCGAGATTTGTCACGGATGCGTGATGCCATCAAACGCATGAATGAATCGCCTTTAGGGGCTGTGGCTTTGGCTGGTACAAGCTTTCCCATTGATCGTTTTATGACAGCAAAAGCACTAGGCTTTCGAGAACCAACACGCAATTCGATTGATAGTGTTTCGGACCGCGATTTTGCCTTAGAATTTTTAAGTGCTGGTGCCCTTTGTGCAATGCATCTTTCGCGTTTAGCCGAAGAAATTATTCTATGGTCAAGTGAACAATTTCATTTTATTCGTTTATCGGATGCTTTTTCCACCGGATCATCCATTATGCCACAGAAAAGAAATCCTGATGCAGCCGAACTTGTGCGCGCCAAAAGTGGACGACTAAATGGTGCACTCATCGGTTTGTTAACGGTCATGAAAGGATTACCCCTTGCCTATTCAAAAGATATGCAAGAAGATAAAGAATATGTGTTTGATGGAGCCTTAAATCTCGAATTATCATTGGCAGCAATGACAGGGATTATAGGGGATTTGCAAGTCAATAAAGAAGCGATGAGGCAAGCAGCGGATTTGGGTTATGCAACGGCAACAGATTTTGCCGATTGGTTGGTGCGTGAATTAGGGCACCCTTTTCGTGAAGCACACCATATTACGGGGCGTGCTGTAGCGTTAGCAGAAAAAAAACAGTGCAGCCTTAATGCTTTATCATTGAGTGAACTTCAAACCATATGTGCAGAGATTAATGAAACAGTTTTTGATGTTTTAACGGTTGAAAAATCAGTTGAAAGTCGTAAAAGTTTTGGGGGGACCGCGCCCTCAGAAGTGCTTTATCAGATTAGTTATTGGAAAAAATATCTTGTTACAGCTTAAAGGATGGAATTTATAATCCAACAAAATACAATAAAAAGAAAGATCGATAGGAGAGCAAAGGGCAGATGAAAATTATTTTAAGGAATTTAACAATTGTCCTTTTGGGAGGTATTGTTGTTGTTGGATGTGGACGTAAGGGATCATTGGAGATGCCACCTCTCAATGTGGAGAAGTCTAGGCAAGGCGCATCTGTTACTAAAGATGAAGAAGATAAGCCTTTTATTCTTGATCGTTTGATAAAGTAGGAGGGAAATGTGCAGTTTTTCTCTTATCATCAAGCTATGCTGTATGCTGAAGGTCTTTCAATTTCGACTCTTGCGCGGGATGTGGGGACACCGTTCTATTGTTATTCGGCTCATGCATTGGTTACACGCTTTCAGGACTATAAAAAGGCATTTCAAGATATGCCTAGTTTGATTGCGTATGCAATCAAAGCCAATTCTAATCAAGCCATTCTACAGCTGTTAGCAGCAAATGGATCGGGAGCTGATGTGGTTTCAGAAGGTGAATTACGGCGCGCGCTTGCCGTTGGTATTCCTGCCCACAACATTGTTTATTCTGGTGTTGGGAAAACAGTCAGAGAGATCGATTTTGCTCTTGCCCAAGATATTTATTGTTTTAATGTTGAATCAGAGCAGGAACTCGAACAATTGTCGCGGCGCGCTGTGGCGCTTGCAAAAACAGCACGGGTTTCACTACGCATTAATCCAGATGTTGATGCAAAGACTCATAAGAAAATTACTACAGGAAAGTCTGAGAATAAATTCGGCATTCCATTGTTGTTGGCAAGAGATGCCTATAAAAAAGCTGCCTCTCTTCCTGGATTGCAGGTTTGCGGTGTCGATATGCATATTGGGAGTCAGATCTGTGATTTAAAACCTTTTGAGGAAGCATTTCTTATTATTACAGATTTTGTGCGCCAATTATGGAGTGATGGCTATACGATAACACATATCGATATTGGTGGTGGGCTTGGCATACCATACGGGAATGAACAGCATGCTATACCCTCTCCTTTTGAGTATGCAGCATTGGTGAAAAAGCATATTGCACCTTTAGGGATCAAGATTATCGTGGAACCAGGGCGGAGCATCGTTGGTGAAGCGGGTGTGTTGGTGACGTCTGTTGTTTATTTGAAAAAAGGCAAAGGACGAAATTTCGTTATTGTTGATGCGGCAATGAATGATTTTATGCGTCCAACACTTTATGATGCTTGGCAAAATGTACTCCCTGTAAAACAAACACCTAAAGATGCATCACTCATTCGGGCAGATATTGTTGGTTCGGTTTGTGAAACCGGAGATTATTTAGCATTAAATCGTCAGGTACCAATTTTGGCACCAGATGATCTTTTGGCGATTACCGGAGCAGGAGCTTATGGTGCTGTAATGGCGAGCACCTATAATAGCCGGCTTTTAATACCGGAAGTTCTTGTCCAAGATACACGTTATGCGGTTATTCGTCCACGTCTTGATTATGCGCAATTGATAGGATGTGATCATATTCCAGATTGGATTGAGCGTTGTTAAGTGCTTTTGGTCTTATTTTTACTCAATTTTGATGAAAAAGTTTATTCTTTGAAAGGTATTTTCTGTGGGATTTACTGTGAATTCCATAAAATATTTTCTTTCAATAGAGTGAGAGAAGGTACATTTATCCATCTTAAAAATATCATGTCTTTTCTCTCTGATTGCAGTTTTCTTTTGCATCACCTACGTGTAAAAGTATAAAGTTGTACGAATATTGAGGGCAAGATTTGCTTGGTAAGCCTATGAGCTGAATCATATAAGTGGTTGGAAAGTAAAACTGACCTGAGAGGAAACAATCTGGTTACAGGTTGGTGGAGATTAAAGAACCTTCGTTTTTGAAGGCGAGGAGGAGATGAATATCTCAATTCACCGCTGTACAAGGGGAAAAATACTTGTCTATGGAAAATGAAAACATCAAAAGTTTTTTAATCATAAAGCTTTTGTGTGTGCGCATTTTTATGTGGTTTATCCTCTTATTTGAGCGGATATGGGTACAGTTGTTGCCGTTTTTCCTCGTTCTTAGTCTTTTTTGTTCGCTTAGTTGGTTGGGTATTTTTAGCATTCTCAGTTATTGGCCCCATGTGCTCTTACTTGGGCTTATGTTTTGCTTGGCTGTGGGAAGTTTATTTTTTCTTCGACGTTTTCGTTTTCCTACAATGAGGGACGTTAATCGGCATCTTGAACAAGTCAATGGTCTTAAAAATCAACCCATAAGTGTTCAAACAGATCATTTGTGTGCTGAAAATGATGACGGTTTTCATGCAATTGTTTGGCGTGAACATCAACGTCGTATGGCAAGACAATTATCCAATTTAAAAACAGGATTTATTTCTCTTAATAATGCGGCTTATGATCCTCTGGCTCTGAGAACTGTTTGTCTCTTGCTTTGTGTGTGCGCTTTTAGTTTTTCTTTTGGCTCACTGGGTGGACGTTTGGCAGATGCATTTGATTTGCGTCCTGTCATTGATGAAACATCGATGCGGATTGATGCTTGGGTCACACCACCTGCTTATACTGGTGTTGCGCCTCTTTATTTAACAAAAGATGAGAAAACACAGGTGACAATTCCTCAAGGCAGTGACCTCGTTGTCCGTGTTGTTAACGGTGCTGGTGTTACAGTAAAAGCAATTTCTGAAAAAAATGGGCAAGAAGTTTTGTTTGCAAAGAAAAATGAAAAGGTGGATTTAGATGAGCCAATCATTCATTTTGAAACACACTTAGAACATTCTATAGATTTATTGGTTTCATCACGGCATAAGCAACAGAAGTGGCATTTGCAGGTGATTAAAGATCAGCTCCCAACAATTCGTTGGCTGGAAAAGCCAGGGCGAATTTTGACTGGTTCGTTAGAATTACAATATGAACTGGATGATGATTATGGAGTGACAAAGGCTTTTGTTGAAGTAGAGCCTTTTTTACAACAGCACAAAAGCACTCTTTCTCTTTATAAGGCGCCTGAAATAAAACTGCTTTTACCACGTGGTGGAAAGGGTAAAATGCGAATGGTACAAGATGTATCAGCACATCCATGGGCTGGTGCGGAAGTCAAAATTACTTTGCTGGCAGAAGATGGGGCGGGACAACAAGGGCGGAGCAAAACTTTTGTGATGACACTTCCACAGCGTGTGTTTTCGAATCCTGTCGCGCGTGCGGTGATTGAACTGCGTCGTTTACTTGCTCTTGATACTTCTATGCGGGAGCGTGTACTCGATATGCTTTCGGCGTTGCTCGTGCGTCCAAAAGATGGGCTGCAAAATTTCACACATTTTCTTGTTTTACAGAGTGCATGGACAAGGCTTTCTATGGCAGAGACAGAAGATGAGTTGTGCGGTATCGTCGATTATTTATGGCAAATTGCTTTGGGTATTGAAGGCAATCAGCTCGAATCTGTGCAGAAAAATTTAAAACAAGCACAGGCTGCTTTGCGTGATGCACTTCGTTATGGTGCTCCAGCAGCAGAAATTGAACGGCTGATGGCAGATTTACGCCAAGCTATGGATACCTATATTCACGCTTTGGCTGAACGTGCTCAAGACAAGAGTCATCCTAATAATAATCTTCGTCGTCCTAATCTTTCAGAGGACTCATTAGAAAAAAAGCTCAATCTCATTGAAGAAATGGCAAAAACCGGTTCCTCTTTAGCAGCTGAACAGTTGTTGGCTGAAGTGGAACAAACTCTTGATCATTTGCACGTTCAAAAAGGGAATCAAGGTGGTGAAAAGCATCAGGACCAATCTGCAGGGATGAAAGAAAAAATGGATCAGCTTGGAGATTTAATGCGCCGCCAACAAGAACTTCTCAATGAAACACACCAGTTAGAAAAGAAACGACAAAGTGGGGAAAACATACCAGAACAGCAAAAGAAATCTTTAAAAAAACGTCAGGCTGAGTTGCAGTCTGAATTGTCTATGTTAGAAAAAGAGCTCTCTGCGCAAGGGTTTGAATCGCATGATGCTTTCAAAAAGGCAGAAGAAAAAATGAATTCTGCTGGAAATGCTCTTGAGCAGGGAGACAATCAAATATCTATGCAAAATCAGTCAGATGCTTTAGAAGATTTGCGGCAAGGTGCACAAAATATTGTGAAAAAAATGCGTGAAATGCTTAAAGAGGCTGGAGATAAGCAAAATGCTGCTTCTGGTGCTGAAGATCCATTAGGACGTCCACTTTCTTCAAAAACAGATCAAGAAGGAAAAGAAGGGATGAAGATACCACAAGAAAGTGATCAAATGCGAGCACGACAGATTTTAGAAGAAATTCGCAGACGTTTGGGTAAGGAGCATATCCTAGACGTAGAAAAAAACTATCTTGAAAGATTACTTCATTTTAATTAATCACTTTGTTCTCTTTTAATCGATGCAAAAAGGGCGTATTAAAAGTTGAGGCACAAGCTTTAAAGATGAGGGGTATAATGAAATCGCTTATCCACTGTAATCAATAAAATGTTCTATAGGTTGTTTTGTTATTTGGGTTTAAAATATGTAACATTCAAAGCTTTTGACATTGCGGAAAAAAGGCAGAAATTCATATAAATGGGGTAGAGGAAGGCCTGTAATGTTTAAAGTTTTTTTCTACACGGTATGTTGAGTTGGATATAGTCACACTGAGAGATTTTTATGCTTCGGCACTGGGGCTGCGCGTGCAGGCAACATTGTGTGATCAATTAAATTTATGGTGGCCTGATATTACTGATAAACGGGTGATGGGGCTGGGATATGCACTTCCTTACCTTTCTGTGTTGCGTAGACGTGCACAACACTGTTTTGCTTTTATGCCAGCGTCTCAGGGTGCTGAACCTTGGCCTTGTGCGGAGAAAGTTGCTACAGCACTTGTTTTTGAAGAGGATTTGCCGCTGCCTGATGCTTCGGTTGATTGTGTTTTATTGGTACATGCACTGGAATATACAGAAAATTCTTTCGAAACACTCAATGAAATATGGCGGATTTTAGCACCCAATGGGAGTTTGATTGTTATTGTTCCTAACCGTTCTGGTTTTTGGGCACGCAATACTTCCACACCGTTTGGTTACGGTGAGCCTTATAGTCGACAACAGATTGCTCGCCTGTTTGAAAAAACAAATTTTGTTTCTCAGTCCATGCAAGAAATTGTATATTATACACCTTCTTCTGGTTCGATCTCACGGTTCTTTTCATTTTTTTATGAACCATTTGCCCGCTACCTTTTGCCTTATTTTGGTGGACTTTTGATGTGTCAGGCGCAGAAACGTGTTTATCAAGGTCTGCTTGTACAGCGTCGTCAATCGCGGCGTGTTTTTATTCCTGCATTATCGCCTCAAGCTTATGAGAGTTCTTCCCATCTCATGCCAAATTCCATCTTACAAAAGCTCCCATGAAAGTTATCATGTAAAATTCCATTGAGTATATCGCCTTTAACTGCTGCAAGGTATAAATGAGCATGATCATGCTCATTTTCAGTTTTTTATGTTGTGATGTTTTTTGCATTGAGACAGTTTATGAGTGCACATAAAGCCTAGTCTCAAACGGCTTTTATCTTTGCACAAATTCTTTTTTTTATGGGCAAAAAAACAGCTTTTATTTAGATTCATCATAAGATGATTTGTTGTGAGAGCGCTTATCCTGTTTAGGCTGCCATTTAAGTTAAAAATGGTAAATTAGCTTTAAAATTAAAATATTATCATTAAATCTCAACTATATTTTATTGCAGAGAAAAATTGAGAGCATCAAAATCATGTTTGAAGAAGTTTATGTTAAAAAGGTGTTAAAGGTTTAAACGATAGCCATTTGGATCGGTAATAAGAATTTGTGCGTTGGAAGGGTCTTTTTCGATTTTTTGGCGTAAACGATAGATATGGGTCTCTAAGGTATGGGTGACAATATTTTCATTATAACCCCAAATTTTTTCTAACAGTGTTTCACGGTTTACGATTTGGTCATTGGTATGATAGAGGTATTTAAGAATAGCGGCTTCTTTTTCTGTAAGACGAATTTCATTGTTGTGTTGATCAATGAGGAGTTTTTGTCCAGGTTTAAAAATATAAGGACCAATGCGAAAAGTTGTATCGTCACTTTGCTGATATTGGCGCAATTGGGCGCGAATGCGTGCTAATAAAACTGCAAAACGAAAAGGTTTTTTTACATAATCATTAGCGCCTGTTTCAAGATCTAATAGAGTATCGCAGTCTGTATCATGATTTGTAATCATGATAATGGGAGCGCGAAATCCTTGGATGCGTAATTTTTTGACTGCTTTACGGCCGTCAAGATCAGATAGCTCAAGTCCAAAAATAGCCAGATCAACATTTCTCTCTTGGGTTATTGTTATTCCTGCTTGAGCTGTTTTTGCTTGGAAGACTACAAATTCCTTATGCATTTGCAATTGTTCTACCAAAATAGGGCGCAGATCATTATCTTCTTCAACAATTAAGAGGGTATAGCGATTCATTTTTGTTCCTTATAAGATATGTTGATGCACCGATTGATAGAGAGTAGTTTCATGAAAAATGAGATTGCATGCAAGGAAAATTGAAAAAGAAAGCCTCTAAAAAAAGAACTTTTATTTGCTCTCTGGTCGTTTTCTGAAAAATCAGTCATTGTGCGCGAGGTATGTTGTGCTTTGGGGCTGGCTGGTATTTCTGCTTTTAGCATGAAGGAGATAGGGCAACACTTTAGCACATATGCGTTGTTTGAGTGGATTTTGTGGCAAATCTTATGGTTTTTTACACGCTCTGTTTTGCCTTTTCACTGTCTTTGCAAGATGGTTGGTGCGATGCCAGTGATGACGCAAATGATAATCGTTTGATACGTCTTTCTTATGGAACAGTGCTGAAAAAATGTATCGTGAGGAGGGGCTTTATAAGATTGTCTTGATTTTTGATTGGAGAATGAAAAATGGTAAGAGGAAATGCCCTATTTATGCATTGAGCATGAGAAAATTATGTACCTAAAGAAGGATGTATTACATTTGCACGGTGATTATGGAATATCTCTTGCCTCATATGAATCGGCGGTCAGAGATTATTGTGTTAAGATGAGAGCATTTCTTTATTTTAGGTTGCCCATAAAACAAACTTCTTTCCATTCCTCTTCTGTTACGGGTTGTACTGATAAGCGACTGGCTTTGACCAATACCATATTTTTCAGTTTAGGGTTTGCTTTAATTTGTTTTAATGAAACAGGGGTTGGCATATCACAAACGGCACGGATATCGACACATTCCCAGCGTGGGTCAGAAGTCGTAGAATCAGGATGTGCTTCCGCACATACTTCTACAATACCTACAATTTCTAGCCCTTTATTGGAATGATAAAAAAAGCCTTTATCGCCATATTTCATGGCACGCATATTGTTACGAGCTTGATAATTGCGAACACCGTCCCATTGTTCACCATCAGTGCCTTTTTGCTTCTGCATGTCCCATGACCATTTATGAGGTTCAGATTTAAAAAGCCAATAAGCCATGCGTTCTCCTTTTCATGGATTGTGAATATTTTAGATATCATACGTATTTTATATGCACTTATATAGCACTGCAAAGTACAAGCATTTCATTTAAAATGAAGTAAAGAGTACAGATTATCAATTTTTTTCTTCATTTTTCAGAGAGAATAAAATTGTTGTATTATCATGCGTTATCTTTTTATTCATGTTTCATGAAAATGCGTGAAACTATCTTGTCTTTTATTTAATGGTTAGGAGAAAAATATGCGTGTGGATCAAAGCTTAAGTTTAAAGTACATCATTAAGCCTAAGTACAGTTATTTTTTAAATGTCAAAATAATCTATGATTGGGTTGTTTTGAAAAAGTTGTATAGAAAAATTGTGTCTTAGAAGTTTCAAATGGCAAAGGTCAGAATAATTGGGATGAAATGTTCCATACAGTCATTCATATTGTACTTTGTGGAGAGCATAAAAATTCATTTTGTTAGGCTTTTGTTCCACGGCGTCCCATTCCGATTAAAGGAGCAGATTTTTCATCTAATGGCCAGCGTGAGCGAGGGGCAAGATCAAGAGGGCTTGTTTCTCCCCTAGCGAGCTTTTGGGCACCAGCAAAAGCAATCATTGCCGCGTTATCGGTACATAAGGAAAGAGGGGGTGCTATAAATTCAAAACCATGTTGATGTGCAAGCTCTTGCAATGTTGATCGAATGGCTTGGTTGGCGGCAACACCACCTGCAACAACTAAAGCAGGAGGACGTTGTCCTTTCTCATGAGAGAAAGGATATTGGTGGATAAAGTGTTGTAGAGCTAAATGAACGCGATCATGCACTGTATCGGTAACGGCTGCTTGAAAGCTCGCGGCAATGTCTGCAACATCGCTTTCTGTAAGAGGCGCCATGGCTGTTGCTGCTTGCCGAACAGCGGTTTTAAGACCTGAAAAAGAGAAATCTAATCTTTTTTCACCTTTTAAAGGTCGTGGAAGAGGGATACGATTTTTATCTCCCAATAAAGCGGCTTTTTCAAGTGCTGGACCACCAGGATAAGGAAGGCCTAAGAGTTTTGCTGTTTTATCAAAAGCTTCTCCCAAGGCATCGTCAATGGTGGTTCCTAAACGCTGGTAGTTGCCTACATCGTGAACAAGGATTGTTTGTGTATGACCACCTGAGACCAACAGCAATAAATAAGGGAAATGGACATTATGCGTTAACACGGCTGTCAAGGCATGACCTTCTAAATGATTGACAGCAATAAAAGGCTTTCCCGTGGCAAGAGAGAGTGCTTTTGCGCTCATAACGCCTACCAATAGTCCTCCTATGAGACCTGGACCACTGGTGGCTGCAATGGCATCAATATCTTTCAATTTTGTGTTTGCGTCTGTGAGTGCTTTTAGAATTAAACTATCGAGAATTTCAACATGGGCACGGGCGGCAATTTCAGGGACAACACCGCCATAGGGTGCATGATGATCAATTTGGCTCCAAACAATATTGGAAAGAATTCTACTGTTTCCTTCATTGTTGTATTCAACAACAGCAGCAGCAGTTTCATCGCAACTTGTTTCTATTCCTAACAGGCGCATTTTAAACAAAACCTTCTGTTAAAGTTTCTTTTCTTTTGTGGGTATCACGGACAGGAAAAGATGCAAAGAACTTCTCATGCAATTATTTTCTCTCTAAAAATGCGTTTAAATGCATTCCTTTTAAATATAATGGGTTTGTTAATTCAAAATGAAGCTGTGTTTTCAGTATAACATAATGATATGTTTCCAAAATAGTATTCATTAAACTTTATAAGGTTCACGGTTTTCCTAAAAATACAGTGTTAAAAATTTCGGTGAAGTTATACTCTTTAGTAAAAATGGTTTGAAATAAACAATGCTCTTTGAGAAATTCTTCGTTTTTTAAAGCTTTTTTCATTTTGTTATTTTATCATGAGAGAAGAGTGTGCACAAAAAGTGATTAAAATGGTAGATTCTTCAAAACCAAAAACGAAACCACATTATGCTGGGACGCGCCGTAAAACGCCAGTGATTGAACATGAAAATGTGGATCATCATTCAGAACAAAGAACACAAAATCCAGCAGAATTGGATGCTATGGAGAAACAAAGTGAAAAGCATGAGCAGAAACAGTGCATGTCTTATATGACTTGGCTTTATTTGCTTATTTCAGGAATTTTGGGTGGTCTTATCGCTTCGGGGGTTTTGATTGGTCTGCAGTGGAAAGGTGTACTCCCTTCTTCTATTGTAGAAAAAAATGCTGGGGTAGAAAAAGTTTTACAAATTGCTGAAAGTGCAAAAAGTCAAGGTGAGGAAACACACAAGCAATTAGAGCATGTGCTCCAAGAAATTAATACATTGAAAGCAGAATTTGCTGCTTTTTCATCACAACATATAGAAACAATTCAAAATGATGGAGCATCACAAGAAGAAAACAAAAAAGCTTTTATTGCTTTAGAGCAAAAAGTAAATAATCTTGAAAAATCTGTGCAAGCTTTTGTGGAGGGCTCAAAAGAAACAGAAGCGGCTTTGTCCGTTGGACAAAGCAATGCAAGTGCTCTTGCTGCCTTAAAGCAACGATTAGAAACTATGCAAGAAGAGATTGCTGCTACAAAGAGTGAGAAAAAAGAAATCAATACGGCACTCTTTACTGCCATCAGTTCCCTAAAAAATGCCATAGAGCGTGGTGGATCCTATAGTGATGAATTAAAGCTGTTACAACAATTATCGCCTTCGATTGATGGACTGGATTTGTTGCAAAAGACAGCGGCTGTAGGTCTTCCAAGTTCAGCTCAACTTTCAAGTGATTTTGCTCGTATTGCAGATAGCATCGTTGCTACACAAAAAAATGTTGCATCAGATGCCGGTTTTTTTGAACGGATTTTAGCATGGATAAAAGGTCTTATTGTTTCGCGTCCGATTGGAAATGTTGAAGGTATGACAGTGGGAGCAATTGCGGCGCGAATGGAAGTTGCCATTCAAAGGGGTGATTATGAAAAGGCTTTGAGCGAATGGCAAACATTGCCTCAAAATGCAAAAGATGTTTCGCTGGATTTTGTGCAGCAGCTTGAAACACATATTGCTGTTCATCAGTTGCTTCAGAAATTGTTGATATCTGTGCAACAAGGATCTTTTAAGGCAACAAAGATGTAAATAGGCCTCAAATGATACGTATTTTTGTTTATAGTTTTGTTGTATGTGCGCTTGGTCTCGTGTTCGGGTGGGTTGCTAATCACAATGGTGTTGTGGTCCTCACATTTTTGCATTTTCGCTTCTCTGCTTCATTACTTACAGTACTAAGCGTGCTTATTTTGTTTTTTGGAATTTTAGCGCTTGTATGGTGGTTTTTTTCTTTCCTTTTTTCTGTCCCCAATGCTGTTTCCAATTACTTCTATAAACGCCATAAAAAGCGTGGTTATGAAGCTCTTTCACAAGGGATTTTGGCAGTTTTTTCAGGCGATGGTGTGTTAGCGCAACAAATGGAAGCTCGCGTTAACAAATATCTTGCCGGTAAAGATGAGCCGTTAGTAAAACTTTTACAAGCGCAAACTTTGTCGTTGCAAAATAATTCTGCCGACGCCATTCCTCTTTATGAGGAAATGAGAAAAGAAACTCCAACAAAACTAGCAGGGCTTTACGGTTTGTTTCGCGAAGCCATAAAGAATAAAGCTTATGAAGCAGCACAACAATATGCACAAGAGGCGTTGGCTTTATCACCAGCACTTTTATGGGCACATCAAACGGTGCTTGATCAGCTTAGTACAAGTGGACAATGGGACAAAGCTCTTACTATTTTTGAAGGCGCGCAAAAAGCTTTACCGCGTGCAATCCGTTTGACTACCGAGCGTCAACATATACAGGCTTTGTTGCTTTGTGGGCAGGCGCTTCATCTGTTTGACATACATCCAGTACAAGCACGTACCGCTATTTTGAAAGCACATAAATTGGAACCTGATTTTGTTCCCATAACAGTTATTGCTGCTGATATTCTTTATAAGCTCAATGAAACGCGTAAAGCCGATAAGATGATTATAACGGCTTGGCAGAAAGAACCTCATCCTGATTTGAGTGCGCTTTATCTTGAAAGAGAAGAAGGAGCCGTTGGACGATTAAAAAAAGCTCAGACACTCGCTTCTTATCATAAAGACACATTTGAAGCGGCTTTTCTTATTGCTAAAGCTGCTTTGGATGCTGGTGAAACAGTATTGGCAAGACAACAGGCACAAAAAGCGCTCCAGTATCATCAGCGGGAAAGTGTTTATTTATTGTTAGCGGATATTGAAGAAGCACAGGGGAATAATCAGGCTGCAGTGCGTCAATGGCTTTCTTTAGCACTTCGTGCTGAACGTGATCCGGTGTGGATGTGTGATGGCACTATTTTTTCCTCTTGGTCAGTGGTTTCTCCCATAACTGGGCGTTTGGGCTGTTTTGAATGGAAAGCACCCCCCCGTATGACTCCCTTCACATTAGAGGCTGCCAATATTATGCCTAAAAAACAAGATAGAGAAGATATTGTAGGCGAAAGAGCTCGTGTTGAAGAAGAGACGCTTGAAAAATTACCTGCGCGAGAGGATTCTTTGTTGCATAATGTACAGGTAGAGAAACAAGATATAAAAGAGCAAGATGTCAAAACATTTAATCAAACCCATTTAAATGTTGATGATCCGGGGGTAAAAACAGAAGAAGAGGGGACATCTTTATCAAGAAAAAAGTTTCGTTTATTTTAAAAAGTAGAGTTATAGTGAATATCGTTCGCAAAAATTGTTCTTATGTGTTTAAAAAATGAAATTTTACTTGGTTTGTAGAAGTGATTGGTTAAAAAATGTTTTTAGGTCAAAGGTGTGTTGGTAAGAAGCAAGGAAAGAGCAAACCAAGGATCGCGGTCGTTATTCATCGTCGGTCTACATATACGGGTCGTTTGGGAAAATTTTTGCAACAAAGTGGTTTTGTTCTTGATATTTATCAACCTATTTTTGGACAGAAGCTCCCCGATACATTGCAGCATTATGCTGGTGTCGTCATTTTAGGGGGACCAATGAGTGTGAATGACAGGGATGCTTATATTGGTGAGGAAATTGATTGGATTTCTTTATCACTAAAAGAGAATAAACCTTTTTTAGGTATTTGTCTTGGAGCACAAATGTTAGCGCGAAATCTGGGTGGATCTGTTTGTACAAGAAGTGATGGCATCGTTGAAGTGGGATGGTACCCACTGGAGGCAACCTTACAAGGAAAAGCAGTGATGAATTGGCCGGAAATGGTGTATCATTTTCATGATGAAGGGATTTATGATTTACCTAAAGAGGTAGAGCTTTTGGCAACAGGTCATACATATCCTACACAAGCTTTCCGTTATGGAGAAAATGCATGGGGTCTACAATTTCATGCTGAATTCACACGTGCAATGATGCGGCGCTTGGTCGTGCGTTCGGCATACAAATTAACGGAAAAAGGAGCTCAACCTGCTGCTGTGCATTTGCAAGGTCGTTTAATCTATGATCAGGCTTTAAGCAAATGGTTTGAAAATGCATTGCACAAAATCTTTGTATATCCGTCATATATGCATGAGAGTTAAGAAGTTTTTATCATTATGGGATAAGGAAAGTTTTTATTTTGTCTATGTTCTCTCCATTGAAATCAATACGAAAAAGTTCTTTTTTAGGCTATTTATTTTGTGGGCTATGCTGTTTTGTGCTGATATTCACTTATAGCTCGCTCTGGTTTTTTTTTCACGTAAAATAGAGAACTATGTAGCCTATCTCCTCGAAAAGGCTTCTGTCCATGATATGACGGTTGTGTGCGAGCATCTCAGCAAGAGTGGGTATCCGTTACGTATTGGTGTTACTTGTGATCAATTTCAGTTTGCTTGGCCTTTGCACGGGCTTTCCTTATCAACGGAGGATTTGACGGTTGGTGCACCAATTTATGCTCCCCATTGGGTCGAATTTAATGTTCATTCTCCTGCATTCATTGTTTTTGCTGGAAAGACTCCACTTGTATCACAGTGGCGCAATTTGATCATTGAAACAGAACCTTATTGGAAAACGGGTAAAACATTTAAACTGATGGCTGAAGGGCTTGAAATTTCTACTATTTCTTCATCTCTTGAGGATCAGAAAGTTCAAGAAAAATTGGAATCACAGACGAAAAACAAAAAAGGAATACAGGAAAATGTTGGTGATCAAGTATTTTTAGAAGATTCGTCAGATGTGATTGTGCCTGTCTTAGAACAAGAAAATGTGTCTCCAAAAATAACGACAGAATTTTTACGACTTGATTTGAAAGATGAGAAAAATCATTTATCGGGGCATCTTACTTTTGATGATTTTGATCCTTCCATGTTTTTTGCTTCTTACTTGGGGGATGTTCCTAAAATTGATGGCAATTTAAAATGGATTTTCAATGATGTACCTCATGTGTTTGAAAATGGAGGAGGCAGTTGGAAACAGCGCTTGTATGGGAAAAGTGGACTTTTAAAGCAGGGTGAATTGGTTTTTCATACAGGTGGTATATTACGTGTCAGTGGGCCTTTTTCTTTTGATGATGAAGGATATTTAACAGCAAAATTTGATCTTGTCTTGGTGAAGCATATGGAGCTTCTTACGACTATGCAGCGCTTGTTTCCTGAGCAAGCTAACAATCTACAAGCTTTATTTTTTGTTTTGGGTGCTATGCCTAAAAATGCCGATGGCTACCCTATTATCCCTTTGCGGGTTTATCATGGCTGGGTCAAATTAGGTTTTTTAAAACTTGGTCGTCTTACAGCGCTTTGAGTCTGAAAGCTGTTTTTTTAAATCGCACATTCACTTCTACTTCAGAGATCAAAGTGCGATTTTTTATTTTGGGCGCTATGCCTAAAAATGCCGATGGCACCCCTCTTATCCCTTTGCGGGTTCATCATGGCTGGGTCAAATTAGGTTTTTTAAAACTTGGTCGTCTTACAGCGCTTTGAGTCTGAAAGCTGTTTTTTTAAATCGCACATTCACTTCTACTTCAGAGATCAAAGTGCGATTTTTTATTTTGGGCGCTATGCCTAAAAATGCCGATGGCACCCCTCTTATCCCTTTGCGGGTTCATCATGGCTGGGTCAAATTAGGTTTTTTAAAACTTGGTCGTCTTACAGCGCTTTGAGTCTGAAAGCTGTTTTTTTAAATCGCACATTCACTTCTACTTCAGAGATCAAAGTGCGATTTTTTATTTTGGGCGCTATGCCTAAAAATGCCGATGGCACCCCTCTTATCCCTTTGCGGGTTTGTCATGGATGAGTCAAATGAGGTTTTTTAAAACTTGGTCATCTTACACCGCTTTGAGTCTGAGCGCTGTTTTTTTAAATCGCACATTCACCTCTGTTTCAGAGATCAAAGTGCGATTTTTTATTTTGGGCACTATGCCTAAAAATGCCGATGGCACCCCTCTTATCCCTTTGCGAGTTTGTCATGGATGAGTCAAATGAGGTTTTTTAAAACTTGGTCATCTTACAGCGCTTTGAGTCTGAAAGCTGTTTTTTTAAATCGCACATTCACTTCTACTTCAGAGATCAAAGTGCGATTTTTTATTTTGGGCGCTATGCCTAAAAATGCCGATGGCACCCCTCTTATCCCTTTGCGGGTTTGTCATGGATGAGTCAAATGAGGTTTTTCAAATTTTGCCATCTTACGCCACGTTAAGTCTGAAAGCCGGTGTTTTGGAGTTGTGCAATCAATCCTGCTGCAAAAGTAAAACGAGAAATGTTGAGATCATTTTCAATAAGGGCACTAATACGGTTTGTTACATTGTGAATGTGATCTTCTGCTACTTTATTCCAAGTGGCAAAAGGGTTGTCTTTTGCTCCATAATTTTTCAGAATTTTCATAACAATTTTCCGTAAGCTTTCAGCAATATTTTCTTTCGCTTGGCTTAAGGCCATACTATCATAATAATCAAGTACAGGAATTGTTTTGCTTGCTTCATTAATACGGTTGATACGAATGATCTGCGCAAGTGAGAAATAGATCTCTGCAGTTTTAATAAGATCACTGTTATTTTGTTTGGCAATTAAAGAAATGTCACAAATGATGGGAGCAGCTTCCAAGAGAGCCAATTGTTTTGCTAAAGCTTTTGGTGCTCCTTCTTCATTATAATGGAGCGCTTTTTCTTTCGTTTTTTTGTTGATATCTTTATCATTCGAATGCGTAAGTCGTGTTTCAATAACAGTACGCGCTTGCTTTATTGTTTGTACAAGTTCTTCTAATGGAGTCGAGAGATCCATATTGTACAATCCCCAATTTGTTGTCTCAAAGAGCATTGAAGTAATCGCTGCGTAGAATTTATTTTGAACAACACCAGGTATTTTATTATCAAGCTTATCAATTTGATCAGACAGTAGCGGTATTTCAAAACCATCGCACAGTGTGATGAAAACGCGAATAATATTTTCAACCTTTTGTTCTGTTGCATCTTGTAGTCGACTTACAAAAGTAGGTCCTCCACGATTCACAATATCATTGGCAAGCAGTGTTGCAATAATATTACGACGCAACTGATGATTAATGATTTCTTTTGCAAAGTTTTCCTGAATTTGAGTTGGGAAATAGTGCAACAAGATTTTATCAAAATAACGATCATCAATAATGGGGCTATGGGCGATCTCTTCTTTTAGGGTTAATTTAGCATATGCCAAAAGAACAGCAAGTTCTGGACGGATAAGACCTTGCCCCTGTGTTATTCTTTGCCGCAAAACTTGTTCATCAGGGAGGATCTCCACTCTACGATCTAGAAGCTTTTTTTCTTCTAAATCATGCATAAAGCGGATTTGATGAGGTAAATCCATAATGCTTTGGTTTTCAGCTAAAGAAAGAGCAAGAGGTTGCAAATAATTGTTGCGCAAGACTAATTGCTCAACTTGTGGAGTCATTTTTTTCAAGAGTTCATTGCGTGCTTCGCGGGTAAGGGTTTTTGCACGAAGGGCTGATGCCAGAACAATTTTGATATTGACCTCGACATCTGAACAATTAACACCTGCGGAGTTATCAATGGCATCCGTATTGCATCGCCCGCCATTTAAGACATATTCAATGCGACCACGTTGTGTAACGCCAAGATTAGCGCCCTCACCAATCACTTTTGCACGAACTTGTTCACCGGTAATGCGTAGTCCATCATTGGCACGATCTCCTACCTGTGCATCGGTTTCTGTCGTCGCGCGGATATAAGTGCCAATGCCACCAAACCATAAAAGATCAACAGGGGCTTTAAGAAGCGCAGAAATGATTTCAAAAGGCGTTCCTGTTTGTTTTTCAAAACCAATAGCTTGTGCTGCCTCAGGTGAAAGCGTAATGGTTTTCATGGTACGTGAGAAAATTCCACCGCCCTTTGATAATTTTGTTTGGTCGTAATCTTGCCAACTGGAACGAGGAAGTTGAAAGAGGCGCATACGTTCCGCATAGCTTTCAGCTATGTTTGGATCTGGGTCGATAAAGATATCGCGGTGATCAAAAGCAGCAATAAGCCTTGTTTGTTGAGAAAGCAGCATGCCATTGCCAAAAACATCGCCAGACATGTCACCAACCCCAATACAGGTGAAAGGTGTCGTTTGAATATCATGGTTAAAGGATTCTCGAAAATGTCTTTTGACTGCTTCCCATGCTCCTTTAGCGGTGATCCCAATTTCTTTGTGGTCGTAGCCTGCTGAACCTCCTGAGGCAAAAGCATCATCGAGCCAGAAGTGGCTTTCTTGGCTGAGTGCGTTTGCTGTATCAGAAAAGGTTGCTGTACCTTTGTCTGCTGCGACAACAAAATAAGGGTCATGGCCATCATGGCAGATGATGTCGTGAGGAGGAGTTATTTTATCGTTTACCAGATTGTCGGTGATGGAAAGCAAAGCCGTGATAAAGTCAATATAAGCTTGTCGCGCGGCTTCGATGATGAGAGCACGATCATTCGTTTGGGGAAGGCGGTGAGGATAAAAGCCTCCTTTGGCGCCAACGGGAACAATAACGGCATTTTTTACCTGTTGAGCTTTGACTAAGCTAAGGATTTCAGTGCGGTAATCGAGTGCACGATCTGACCAACGAATTCCACCTCGAGCAATAGGACCAAAGCGTAAATGAACCCCTTCAACTTCTGGTCCATAAACAAAAATTTCGCGATAAGGGCGCGGTTCAGGCAAACCTTCAATTTGGCGTGGATCTAACTTGGTGGCTAAAATACGCCGTGGACTGCCACTTTTAAGAGGCGTAAAGGCATTGGTTCGTAAACTCGCATCGATAAGATTACGATAACGGCGTAAGATAAGATCATCATCTAAACCCGATACGTTCTGTAATTTTTCTTCAATACGCTTTTGAATAACCTGTTGGTTCTCTTTGCGTTCTTTTTCTGTATGGCTCTGATGAAATTTCAAATGGAAGAGCGCATAAAGATCTTGGGTAATGTCAGGATAAGCGTTTAAAGTTTGAGCAACACGGTCTTGTGAATAAGGAATGCCAGCTTGTTGGAGATAGCGTCCATAATGGCGTAAAATAACAATTTCACGCCAATCAAGTTCAGCTGTTTGGGTTAAGGCATTAAAGGCATCATTATCAGCATCTTGAGCCCAAATGGCTTCAAATGTTTCGGCGTGCTTTTGACCGTTTTTGTCGAAATCAATACACAGTTGAAAGGCGCTTTCTAGTTGCATATCATGGAGATATACAGAATGTCCGTTACCATCTGGTAATTCAAGGGTTTGTTCAGCAATTACTCGAAACCCCATATTTTCAAGAAGGGGTACGCGCTTGGAAAGGGCGAGTGCTTGATGGCGGTGAAAAAGTCGGAGAGAAATGTTTCGTTTTCCTTTATTGTCTGTATGATAAAAAGTAACAAAAAGGGGTTTTTTCTCATGAAGACTTAAAATGTGGCCGGCATCTTCAATAGCATCTTCAGCAGAAAAGAGGTCACGATAGCTATTGGGAAATTGGCAGGCTAAACGTGTTTGTTGCTCTGTTGTTTTGCGGGTTAAAGCTATCGTTTGAACAGATTCTTCCCAACTGTGTGCGATAGAACGCACATGTTGTTCAAGGGTTGTGCGTTCGATAAGAGGAGCATTTTCACGGACCTTGCGGTGAATGACGTAATAGACACGTGTCAGTGTGCTTTCCAAAAACAGAGGATAGGATTCAAAAAAATCACCTTTGTAAAGTTCAACAAAGTATTCGCCAACTTTTTCACGAACATTGCTGCTATATTGGTCACGCGGTATATAGACAAGTATAGAGACAAAGCGCCCAAAAGGATCGGTGTGGGCAAGCACCCGCAAACGCGGGCGTTCATCTAGTTGCATAATAAGTTTGGCATTTTCCGTTAGTGTATCAATATCGGAGCGAAACATTTCATCTCTTGGATAGGTTTCTAAAACACTGATAAGTGCTTTTCCCGAATAGTCAGCACGGTTATGTCCAAGGCGTTGAATAATTGTTTTGGCTTTTTCTTTTAAGAAAGGGATTTGCAAAATAGAGCGTGTATAAGCAGAGGAGGTAAACAACCCCACAATGCGCAATTCTCCACACAGTTTATTGTCTTCATCAAAGAGTTTAAGACCAATATAATCAAGCCAAACAAAACGGTGAATTTTTGAACGACTATTGGCTTTTGTGACAATAAACAGGTTATCACTTTCCATAAAGGAGAGGATTTCTTGAGGAGGCTCTTCCACACGTGCATCGCCAATAATACGAATAGACGCATCGGTAAGAATGCCCAATTCAATACCTCTGGCTGTAAAGGATTTTGTGGGTTCTTGGTCTTTGATAAAGTTATAAGTGCGCATGCCAAGAAAGATGAAATTATCATCCATTAACCAATTGAGAAATGCAATGGCTTTTTCACCTTCTTGTGTGTAGTATGATGGGAGACTTGTTTGATAGGCATGGATATGCTTCCTTACTTCTTCAAGCATAGGTTGCCAGTCTTGCACGGCAGCATTAACCTGTTCAAGAACCAAGGTCAGTTCATCTTTAAGCTTTTGTATTTGTTGATTATTTAAGGACTCAATATGGATTTGCATGAGACTTATGCGTTGCCCAGAAGCACAATCAAGAACGGGGTGTGCAATCAAATAAATGTGGTTTTTATGTTGATTAAAGACATTTAAAATAGAATCAAGAAGGAAGGGCTTATTATCGTTAACAAGGGTGATAACCGTGATAGGTTTGCTGTTACGGGTCAAATTTTGTTCAAAGCAGATAGTGCTTTTGCCTGCCTTATGGAGATTAAAAGCCTCAATGGCTGTGGTTGTGGCTTTTTCGAGTTCTTCGTTTTGGTAACAAATAATATCTTCTTTATCGGTATGAGCAAAAAGGATTTGTTCTATTTTATTTTGATTACTTTTTGTCTCTGATGTTTGTTGTTTTAACACAATGAATTCCCTTTTTTTGCTCTTGATGTTCTTTGTCTTCTTATAAGAATAGATCTGTATAATACTCTAGTGTAGCATCTTCTTGTTGCAGGGAATAGTTATTTATTGGAGAGGATAAACTGTTTTGTCACTTTAATTAATAATCTGTTATTAAAAAACGTCTTGCGTAGATAAGATGGCTTTTTTAGTATTTTTTTGTGTTATTGTATCAAGAGTTTGTTCTGAACAATATACAAAATAAATGAAAGTAAAGAGAGCATGACGTGTTTACCTGAGAGACTTTTAAGTGGTTACCAAGCCTTTATAAAAAATCATTTTTCGCATAAAACAGCGCGTTATCAGCAATTGGCAACTGAAGGACAGAAACCTGAAGTTTTGGTCATTGCTTGTTGTGATTCGCGGGCAATACCAGAAACGATTTTTGATGCTAAGCCAGGTGAAATTTTCACATTGCGCAATGTTGCAAATTTGGTTCCCCCTTTTTCTCCTGATAACCAGTATCATGCAACATCAGCCGCGATTGAATATGCCGTACAATTGCTTGAGGTTAAGCATATCGTCGTTTTTGGTCATGCCCATTGCGGGGGAGTGTGCACTGCTCTTAAAGGAAAGTGCAAGTCTTTATCGTCAAATGATTTTATTGGGCAATGGATAAGCCTTTTAGCATCAGCAGCACAAACAGTTCTTGATAATAAATCCCTAACCGCATCAGAACAGCAGATCGCATTAGAACAGTTATCTATATATCATTCTTTGAAAAATTTAGAAACTTTTCCTTGGATAAAGGCACGTAAAGATCAAGGACTTTTAACATTACATGGGGTGTGGTTTGATATTTCAAGTGGTGAATTGTGGAGTGTAGAACAGGAAACAGGTCATTTTGTGCGTGTTGAGGTTTAGCAATATTTAAGTATAACCTTTGCTGTCTTTTGAAACTATTGTATGATAAATCTTGACAAAGCTAAGGTTTTATTGTTTGAAAGAATGAGCTTTCAGTGACAGGATTAACTTGGAGCCACCGACTGAGACCCCAAGGTGAAGGGTATAAAGAGATCTCAGAGGTCAACATCCGACGGCGCGATGCGTTCTCGGATGCCGCTTTGGTTGGTTTGTTATGCAGCAATGAGGTAGAGAATGTTTGAATCCTTACAAGAACGACTTGGCTCCATACTGTCTCATTTGACAGGGCGTGGGGCGTTGTCGGATCAGGATGTTGCAGCGGCGTTGCGCGAAATTCGGCGCGCTTTATTAGAAGCCGATGTGGCACTTGATGTTGCGCGTTCTTTTACCGATCGGGTTCGGGAAAAAGCTGTTGGGGCGGCAATTGTTAAATCCATTAAACCTGGACAGATGGTTGTTAAAATTGTCCATGACGAATTGGTGAATGTGCTTGGAAGTGAAGGCGTTCTTAGTGATCTCAATGCACCGGCACCTGTTGTGATGATGATGATTGGTCTGCAAGGTTCTGGAAAAACAACTACAACAGCAAAGCTTGCTAAGCGTTTAACGGACAAAAATAATAAAAAGGTTCTTATGGCGTCGTTAGATACACGCCGTCCTGCAGCACAGGAACAACTCCGCCAATTAGGAGAACAAGCAAACTTAGCAAGTTTGCCTATTATTGCGGGACAGTCTCCCGTCGATATTGCAACACGTGCGCTACAAGCAGCCAAATTGGGTGGTTATGATGTGTTGATTCTTGATACAGCAGGTCGTAACCATATTGATGAAGCTTTGATGCTTGAATTGGCTGAAATTAAAGCTTGTTCCCTTCCTCATGAAATTATGTTGGTGGCGGATAGTTTGACCGGTCAAGATGCCGTTCATTTGGCGCGCTCTTTTGATGAGCGGGTGGGAATTACAGGAATTATCTTAACGCGTATGGATAGCGATGGGCGCGGTGGTGCGGCTCTTTCTATGCGTGCTGTGACAGGAAAGCCGATTAAAGCTATTGGAATCGGTGAAAAAATAGATGCTTTGGAAGAGTTCCATCCGCGTCGTATTGCTGACCGTATTCTTGGAATGGGCGATATTGTTTCTTTGGTTGAAAAAGCTGCTGAAACAATGGATCATGAGAAAGCTGCCGCTTTTGCAAAAAAAATGCAAGCTGGAAAATTTGATCTCAATGATTTGGCAGAACAATTGCAGAAAATGAAAAAACTTGGGGGAATGGGCGGCATTATGGGAATGTTGCCAGGTTTGGGTAAGGTCAAAGATCAGATCGCTGCTGCGGGACTTGATGATCGTTTGTTTAATCGTCAATTGGCTATTATTTCTTCTATGACTCCCTTAGAGCGTGCCAATCCGGAACTGTTAAAACATAGCCGTAAACAACGCATTGCTAAAGGTTCTGGTACAAGCGCTGCTGATATTAATAAGCTTTTAAAAATGCATCGACAAATGGCCGATATGGTCAAAGCCATAGGGGGTAAAGGCAAAGGTGGTTTGATGGGAAAAATGTTGAGTGGGCTTGGTTCTAAGATGGGGCTTGGTGGTATGGGAACTGTGAGTGGTGATTCTGCAACTCTCCCTGATTTATCAGGATTTGATGCAAAGCAACTCTCAACACTGCAAAAACAGATTGAAAGTGGTAATGGAGGGAAGGTCTTGCCTGGTCTTCCAGGGCATGGGCTTACATTTCCTGGTCTTTCCAGTGGCGTTGCCGAGAGGGGAAAATTTCCTCAGCATCCCAAGAAAAAGTAAGATGCAAAGAGGGAAGGAAATATGATGCAGGAAAAAATATTGGATGAATTAGCGCATTTACGAGCATCCATTGATAATTTTGATGCAGCTTTGATTCATATTTTGGCAGAGCGGTTTCGTTGTACGAATGCTGTGGGACAGTTAAAAGCCCGTTATGATTTGCCCGCAGTCGACCCTCTGCGTGAACAACGTCAAGCAGAACGATTGCGGCAATTGGCTATAGAGAGTCATCTTGATCCCGATTTTGCTGAAAGATTTTTAAAGTTTGTTATTCAAGAAGTTGTGCATCACCATGAGGTGATCGCCAAAGAACAAAAACAACGCAAATAAATTTAAACGAAAGCCAGAGCTGACAATAGGAGATAAAATATGGCATTAAAAATTCGTTTGTCCCGTGGAGGTTCAAAAAAACGTCCTTACTATCATATCGTTGTTGCGGATGTACGGAGTCCGCGCGATGGACGTTTTATTGAACGTGTTGGTGCATGGGACCCAATGTTGCCGAAAGATGGACCGCGTGTGAAACTTGATGAAGAACGTATCCAATATTGGCTTGGTCAAGGCGCTCAGCCAACGGATCGCGTGTTACGCTTTTTGGATGCGGCTGGCTTGAAAAGGCGCCCAACTCGTCATAATCCACAAAAGGGTGAACCGGGTAAAAAAGCACAAGAACGCATAGCTGCTGCAAAGCAAGCTGCTGAAGAGGCAGCGGCAGCTGAAGCAGAAGCATAAGAAGTAAGGCTATTAAAAATAAGCAACTCTGCCTTTAAAAGATTTTATAAAAAAATGCGTATTATCCGTTTTTGACTGACAAAAACGGATTTTCTTTAAAAAATATTTGTTTTTTTTTTATAAATATCATCTTGTAAAATTCGTGGAATGGTTCTGATTTATTCATCTCCATTATGTGATATTTTTTTGCTGCTACGCCTTCTTTTTCTAAAGATTTATTTCATTATGCTGTAAAACAACGTTGTTTGAGGTGTTGTGATATAAGGCATGGAGGACTTTACAGATTCAGTATTTTTAGAGTGTATCGTACCCACTCAGGGTAGGACGTGCTTGTCGAACCTTATGGAAGCGAACCATACGAATGGTCAGCAGGTGAAATCTGCCTAGATGAGGAGTCCGCAAGGAGTTCGATGGTTTTCAGGACTGGTATGGGTACGAATTTTCGTCAGTTGCAATGCGGAAAGAGATCAAGAGAGGAGAGCGGTTGTTATCGGTTTTTTGTTGGCAAAAAGCCGCTCTCCTTTTAAGCAATGAAGATAGATTTTTTAAAAATCAATGGCGCGACCCTTAATTTCCCAATCGCCATAGCGTGAAGGATCTTTGCCACCACGCCCACCATTTTCTAAAGGTTTTTCTTCACTTTTCTCCTTTTTACGTCTTTCTTGCGCTTCTTTGAGGGCGCGTTGTGCTGCAGGGGAGAGGGATTGTTGTTTGTTGATGGTTGTCTTTTGTGTCTTTATTTTGTCATCTTTTTTGTCCATTTTACACCTATTCCATTGAAGAAGCAGAAAGAAAACCCCATCATATAATATTGATTGTATTTTATCATGGAGTTTTTTGAGTCATGAATATAATGCGTACTGCAATGCTTTTGGCTTTTATGACGGCTCTTTTTATGGGAGTTGGTTATCTTGTTGGAGGGGGCAGTGGTATGATCATTGCACTTTTGATGGCAAGTGGCTTAAACTTTTTTTCTTATTGGAATTCGGATAAAATCGTTTTGCGCATGTATGGGGCGCGTGAAGTTGATCAACATTCGTCTCCCGTTTATTATAAGATTGTAAGTGATTTAGCTAGACGAGCTTCTCTTCCTCAGCCAAAAGTTTATATTATCGATAATGCGCAGCCAAATGCTTTTGCTACGGGACGTAATCCTCAAAATGCGGCTGTTGCAGCAAGTACGGGATTGTTAAACACTTTGAGTGCAGAAGAGATTGCCGGAGTGATGGCCCATGAGCTTGCCCATATTGAGCATCGTGACACTTTAACGATGACCTTGACGGCAACAATTGCGGGAGCGATCTCAATGCTTGGCAATTTCGCTTTTTTTACGGGCGGTCAGCGTCATTCTTCGGAGGGTTCTCACGGTGCTGGGGCAATCGGAGGGCTCATTGCTATGTTTGTGGCGCCTTTTGCGGCAATGTTGGTGCAAATGGCTATTAGTCGCACGCGTGAATATGCTGCGGATAGGCGAGGAGCTGAAATATGCGGTAATCCTTTATGGTTGGCTTCAGCATTGCGTAAAATTGCAGGCGGTGGGCAGACGGTATACAATGAAGAGGCAGAACATCATCCGGCAACAGCACATATGTTTATTATCAATCCTTTGAGTGGTGAGGGAGCCGATAGTCTTTTTTCTACCCATCCAGCGACGGCAAATCGTATTGCTGCTCTTTATCGGCAAGCCGAAGAGATGAAGGGAGAAATAACGGAAAATATGGGATGGAGTGAGGAAGGCGATTGGCATGAAAAAGGCAGAGGCTTTAAAGATTCTGATTCTGCTCTACGGACCAATGTTTTTGGCAATTCGGAAAAGAGTTCTTTTCAGCGTGTTAAAAAGCGCCCTTCTTGGCTTCATTATGAAGATTCAAAAAAGCCTTGATTATTCAGCTTTTAAAGGAATAAAGGTGTTGTTTTGAAACACGAAAATGCGGGGCGTGTGTCCGAAAAAAATGTTCCAGGATTAGCTGTCCGGCGGGTATCTGTTCGTCTTCTCGGCGCGGTGCTTGATAAAAAGACCTCTCTTTCTGGTTTGATAGATAATGAACATGGACATCCACAATATTTAGGGCTTTCACAGCGAGATCGTGCCTTGTGTCGCGCTATTTTAGCAGCAGTGTTGCGTCATCGCGGGCAGATTATGGCTGCTTTATCACGTTTTTTAGCACGTCCTTTGCCCTCACAAGCATTTGCATTGCAACATCTTTTGCATATCAGTGTGGCTCAAATTCTCTATCTTGATATTCCTGATCATGCTGTTATTGATTTGGCGGTGCGTGTGGCTAAACTTGATCCTCGTATGCGCCGGTTTTCAGGTATGGTCAATGCTCTTTTACGCAATGTTGCACGTGATGCGGTATTTTTACGCCAACAACCTCCCAGCATTGAGGGGAGTCCAGCATGGTTTTCTGAGCTTTTAGTGTCAACTTATGGAAAAGAAAAAGCTGAAAAGATTTTGGCAATTCAAAGTACTCTGCCTCCTCTCGATTTGACAGTGAAATCTGATAGCACGGTATGGGCTAAACGGCTTGGAGGTGTTGTTTTGCCCAATGGTTCTGTTCGGTTGAGCAGTGTGGATGGTTCTGTTGCTGATTTAGCAGGTTATGGAGAGGGTGCTTGGTGGGTTCAGGATTTTGCTGCGGCGTTGCCTGCTTGCTTGCTCGGCAATATTCAGGGTAAAAAGGTTGCCGATCTATGTGCAAGTCCTGGGGGAAAAACAGCACAATTGGCTTTGCAAGGTGCTGATGTGACAGCCATCGAACTTTCTGCTAATCGGATAAAGCGTTTAAAGGAAAATATGGAGCGCCTTCATTTTTCCGTTTCTACTTGGCAGGGGGATGTGAGAGATTTTCACTCCGAACAGCTTTTTGATGCGGTACTTCTTGATGCGCCTTGTTCTTCTACGGGAACAATACGTCGTCATCCAGATATTTTATGGACAAAATCAATAGATGATATCGCCAAATTGGCAGAACTTCAATATGATTTGCTTGTCGCAGCAATTGCTTTGGTCAAAAAGGGGGGGCGTATTGTTTTCTCCAATTGTTCTTTGGCAAAAGAAGAAGGTGAAGATCTCATCAAAAAACTTGTATCGACACGTAGTGACGTTGTTTTAGAGCCTATCCTTGCAGAGGAAATGGGTGTTATGGCGCATTTGCTCTCTGTTAAGGGTTTTTTGCGGACAACACCAGCAGATTTTTGTCATGAAAGCTGTGGGCGTGATCACAACATCTTTTTAGGAATGGATGGTTTTTTTGCCGCACGCTTGCGAAAAGTGGCTTAATTAACGGTTCATTTACTAAAATGGCTGAAATTGTACGCGATTCGGTACAAATGGAGATGAGATTGTGGCGATTGCGTTAAAAGGTCCTCAGGTAAAGGCGTCGGATTTTGTCTATGGAGCACAGCAGTTTATACGGCGTTTATGGGTTGGGCCACTGTTTCGTTGGCGCTTTTCGGGATTTCGTCCTCATCAAATTTTAGCTTATCCCATTGATTTGCATTTAGCTGATCCGGTGATGGCACATGAATTTTACCATGGTCGTTTTGCTTTTGCGGGTCATGTGGTTCATTCTGGTGCGGTTTCCCCTTTTTCGTTAGTTCCTCCAATACCAGAATGGGAGGAGGCTCTTCATGATTTTCATTGGTTGCGACATATGGCAGCAGCTGGGAGCGATTTGGCAACAGCACATGCGCGCGCACTTTTAGAAGATTGGCTCGATCAATGGGGCAAAAAAGTCAAGGGGCTTGTTTGGAGTGCACCAGTTGTAGCACGGCGTTTGATTTCGTGGATTTGTCATGCGAAAATGCTTTTACAAGGAGCAAGTGAACGGTTTGAAAAGCGCTTTTTGCGTAGTCTTGGTTTCCAATTTCGCTATTTGCGCGTCATCATTTTCAGTATGGAAAAAAATGATCAACGCTTACAAGCCGCAATTGCTTTAACATTTGCTTCTTTGGCTTTACCAGTTTCTGCTTCCATGAAAAAAAAGGCGCAAACCTTCCTTATTGAGGAGCTTTCATGCCAAATTTTGATTGATGGTGGACATATTTCGCGTAGCCCTGTCATTTTGCTCCATTTGTTAGCAGATTTATTATCGCTACGTCAGCTTTTTATGCATAGCAATGAAACCGCACCACGTATTTTAATTGATTCTGTTGAACGTATGTTGCCGGCTTTGCGGTTTTTTATCCATGAAGATCAAACATTGGCGCATTTTAATGGGGTGGGTCCTCTTGTATCGCAACGATTATCGGCACTTTTAGAACTGGATGAGACAGCAGGGCATCCTTTTAGTTATGCACGCTATTCAGGATTTCAGCGTTTACAAGCCAATCAAACGACAGTGCTTGCTGATACAGGAAAGTTTCCACCTCGTTCTGCTGCCGAGCACGCTGGTTCGGGGTGTTTATCTTTTGAAATGTCTTCACAGGGAAGCCGCTTTATTATTAATACGGGCGTTAATCCTTATGGGCGTGAGGAATATCGACATTTAGGGCGCGTTACCGCTGCACACTCAACAGCAACCGTTAATGATTGGTGTGTGGGTGTTTTTCATAAAAAAAGAACGGGTGCTTCATTTTTGCTTGAGGGACCAACGGATGTGAAAGTGCGCCGTATAGAGGATTCCGAAAAGACTGGTTTTGTTGCTAGCCATGATGGTTATGTGCGACCTTTTCATCTTGTTCATGAGCGTGGTCTGATTTTAGCGACAAATGGCGATATAATCGAAGGTTTTGACCGCTTTTTTACGCCAAATGAGAAGCTTGCAAAGAAAGGTAAGAAAATTCAAAGTGAACAAAATAGCGTTGCTATTCGGTTTCATCTTCACCCAAAAGTGGAAGTTAATTATGATGGTAAGCGTGTGCGTTTAGCTGTGGAGGGTGGACAAGTATGGTATTTTATATCGCCTGATGTAGATATTTGCCTTGAAGATTCAATTGATTTTGCTGAAGTAACAGGTCCGCAACGGACACAACAGATTGTGTTGTATTTTCGCCCCGCAATTCAAGAAAAAGTTCGTTGGCGTTTTCTTCGCTGTTCATGAGAACACAGTAATTCCTTTTTATAATGACTGATAAAATGGAGAGTTATTCTTTCTGTGTTAAAATAGAGAGATGCTATCCTTTTGGTGTATTTTAATAAAGGTCTGTGCTATGAACTTATAAGCTTATTTTACTTGAATTTTAACCATTTCACTTTTAGGATTCCTGTTATGGGTGTTGTTGCAAAAAATTTTCCCATACCTGATCTTCATCAGGTTCGTCGTGTTCTTCTTTCTGTATCTGATAAAACCGGCGTGGTTGCCTTTGCACAAGCACTGCACGCTTATGGTGTTGAATTGATTTCAACAGGAGGAACCGCTAAAGCTTTGATGGCTGCCGGTTTACCGGTAAAAGATGTTGCTGAGATCTCAGGATTTCCAGAAATCATGGATGGGCGCGTCAAAACACTCCATCCCTTGATTCATGGTGCTCTCTTAGGAGTCAGAGATGATCCTCATCATAAGAGTGCTATGGAGCAGCATGGCATTCGTGGAATTGATCTTTTGGTGGTGAATCTTTATCCTTTTGAAGAGACTGTTCAGTCAGGCGCTGATAGACAAACCATTCTTGAAAATATTGATATTGGTGGACCAGCAATGATCCGTGCTGCGGCAAAAAATCATGCTTATACAGCTGTTATCACAGCGGTGGGTGATTATGATGTAGTCCTTGCTGAATTGAAAAAGCATAATGGGTGTTTAAGTTTAGCTCTGCGACAGCAGCTAGCGATGCGTGCTTATGCGCATACGGCTGGTTATGATGCAGCCGTGGCAGCGTGGTTTGCAAAGGATTTAAAAATTGAAACACCATCTTGGCAGAGTTTTTCTGGCAATCTTGAAACGGTTATGCGTTATGGGGAAAATCCGCATCAACAGGCAGCATTTTACCGTAATGGTGACAAACGTTTTGGTGTTGCAACCGCCAAGCTTTTGCAAGGCAAGGCACTCTCTTATAACAATATGAATGATACCGATGCAGCATTTGAATTGGTGGCAGAATTTGATCCCCAAAGGACTGCTGCTGTTGCGCTTATTAAACATGCCAACCCTTGTGGTGTTGCTGAAGGGCAGAGTTTGAAAGAGGCTTATTTGAAAGCTCTGATGTGTGATAGTGTTTCAGCGTTTGGCGGAATTGTGGCGTTAAATCAAACTCTCGATGCAGAATGTGCAGAGGAGATTATCAAAGTTTTCACCGAAGTGATTATTGCTCCTGATGCAACAATGGCAGCGCGTGAAATTATTGCAAGCAAGAAAAATCTTCGTTTGCTCATAACAGGTGGTGTTCCTGATCCTCGTGGTGGAGGGCTTCTTGCTAAAACGCTTGCGGGTGGAATTTTAGTGCAGTCACGTGATAATGTGGTGGTGGATGATCTTCAATTGCAAGTGGTGACAAAACGTGCACCAAGTCCAGATGAAATGCGTGATCTTCAATTTGCTTTTCGGGTCGCTAAACACGTCAAATCAAATGCTATTGTTTATGCAAAAAAGAGTGCAACCGTTGGAATTGGCGCGGGTCAAATGAGTCGTATTGATTCAGCAAAAATAGCTGCGCGTAAAGCTGAAGAAAGTGCAAGAATTGCCGGCTTAACACAATCTCTTGCTAAAGGGTCCGTTGTTGCATCGGATGCCTTTTTTCCTTTTGCAGATGGTTTATTGGCAGCTGCTGGTGCGGGTGCAACAGCAGTTATTCAACCAGGTGGCTCCATGCGTGATGAAGAAGTAATTGCTGCTGCTGATGCCCATGATTTAGCGATGGTTTTTACAGGCGTACGACATTTCCGCCATTAATAGTTTTGGTAATTTTTCTTTCGAATAAGATCAGTGTTGCAAAGAGTTTGTTGTGTTGGCGTATTTGGCTATGAGCAGCTTGCTGGTAGAGGGGTGACAGCAGTTATTCACCTAAGTGGACTAATGCCGTGATGAAGAGGTGATTGTGGCTTCTGATGCGTATGATTTAGCGATGGTTAAGTGTGCGACATTTCCGCCATTCATAATTTTGATGACGGTTCTTTTAAAACAAGAGAAGTTTTAGATAATCTTCGTATGTTTGAAATGCATATCTGTTATGAGGTTATAACACGACTCTTTTTTATAATTTGCTTTATATTCACCCTCTAAAGAGGGTAACGTTAGGTTGGAGTAAAGAATTATGAATATTTTGCGTTCTTATAGTAATTGGCGCCGTTATCGGCGGACAGTGAATGCGTTGAGTCATCTTTCAACATACGAACTTAATGATCTTGGTATTTGTCGTGGTGATATTGATTCAATTGCGCGGCGCCATTCTTATAAATCTCTCTAAAATTTGTTTATAATAGCATTTGAGCAGAGTCTTTAGTTTCGAGGAAAGCGGCGATAGGGCGCTTTCCTCTCTTTGTGATATTATCAAAAGAGAATGTATGAGCGAAGCATTTATGTGTTCGCCATAGTTTTTTCTTCGTGCTATTGTGAAAAGTGACTCTTATTAAAATTTTCAACACAACAGAGAAGAGGATATACTTTGTTGTGGAATTTGTGCTTCTTTAAAGCAAGGTTGTTGAACATTAACAGCACTGTTTTATGGTGTACGTATTTTGTTTATGTGTTTTTTAGCTTTTTTGCCTCAGCAGAAAAAGAGAGCCACCTAGAACACCAGCAGCTAAGATAAACCATGTAATAGCGTAGACAAGATGATTGTTTCGAAATTGCACAACCGTGAGACCAGCAACGGGGAGGTTTCCTTGTGGGGCTGTTTTCTTCCCGGCGTCAATGAAATAAGGTGCAACAGTGGATAAACCAAGTTTCTCTGCCATAGCAGGAAGTTCACGCGTGTACCATAAATTCTTGTCCGGATTATTTTTGCGCGGAAAAAAGCCATTTTTTTCACTCATGCGCAATAAACCTACGATTGTGGTTTGTTTTGTCTCTGTGCCAGAATCCTGATGAGGTGGTGCATTTGTTTGTGATGTTTTTGAATTTTGGAAGTCATGACGAGCATCCATGGGAATAAAACCACGATTGACAAAGGTCACGCTATTATCAGCTGTTTTTAAAGGGGTCAAAACCCAGTAGCCCGTGGTATTTTGAGCAACAGCAATAACCAGAATATTTTTATCTGTTAAAAATTTTCCTGTGATAATGACAGGACGATATTCGTCTTTCTCAAAAGTCGTCTCGGCCCATTGATTTTGAGGCGGGGCTTTTATGGGAGGCAAATGAACACGTTTATTGGCACTCATGATAAGATTTGTTTTCCAGTTTAATCGTTGTATTTGCCATACACCTAATGCACTAAAGAGAAGAAAAAAACACATGCATAATATGCCTAACAAAAGTGAAGAAAAACGAATAGATTTTTGTTGAGGCTCTGTCATGGAGGAGGCTGTTTTGTTCATGATAATGCTTCCCTTTAGAGGAGATCGTAACTATTCTTTTAGCATGCTAAAGGTTAAAAAAAAATATTTTCTGTATCTTTATAGGGAAAGAGAGCAAATGAGATGATAAGAAACGCAAAAGATTTTACAAAAGACTTGACCTTTTGGTATCGACACCCTATTAAAAGCACACCTTCCCAATAATTCCATTTAAGGGGGTGTTGTGCGCTCTTTGCGTCCATTCTGTTGTATGGGTATTGGGATTTTAAGAGTTTTTCAGAGTTTAAAGGTGAAGTTTATGTCTCGTGCTTGCGAATTGACAGGAAAAGCAGTTCTTTATGGCAATAATGTTAGCCACGCGAACAATAAAACCCGTCGTCGTTTTTTACCAAATCTTTGCAATGTGACATTGATTTCGGAAGTGTTACAGCAAAATTACCGTTTGCGTGTTTGTGCAAGCGCTTTGCGTTCTGTGGAGCATCGCGGTGGCTTGGATGGTTTTTTGCTTAAAGCCGATGATAAAGAGTTGTCACAACGGGCGCGTTTGCTAAAGCGTCAAATCATTAAGAAAAAAGCTGAACAAAAGGCTGAACAGGCGGCGTAATGAGCTTTGTTTATAACATGCTCGGTTGTTTTTGCCTCGGTTGTTTTTGCATTGTATAGAGGTATTGTCTTCTCATTTTATAGTTTTTGATTGTTGATTTGATTGGTTCTATACCTCAGGTTAAAGAAATGTTTTTAGCACGCGATTTTTTATTAGCACGGCAAGAGAGAAGGTATATTGCTTTTTCGATCCTTGCCATGTGTGTTGCTGTGACTGCCTCTAATATTTTGGTGCAATATCCTGTTTATTGGTTCGGTCTAAATGAACTGCTGACTTATGGTGCTTTTACCTATCCCTTTGCTTTTTTGATTAACGATTTGACCAATCGTTTTTATGGTCCAGTTGCTGCGCGACGTGTGGTTTATGCTGGTTTTTTCGCTGGTGTTTTTGTTTCTTGGATTTTGGCGACACCACGGCTTGCAATTGCCTCGAGTTTAGCATTTTTATTTGGGCAACTTCTTGATATTGTTGTTTTTACTCCTTTGCGGCGTAAGGTATGGTGGCAAGCCCCTTTAGCAGCAGCATTGGTGGGCTCGGCTTTAGATACAGTTGTGTTTTTTGCTCTTGCTTTTTCTTGCTCTTTTGCCTTTATCGATCAGATGACTGGTTATGCTGATAGTTCAATTGTAGAGAGTACTCTTTGGGGAGGTGTTGAGATTCCTGTTTGGCTTTCCCTTGCTTGTGGCGATTTTTTTATAAAAATTATTATGAGTTTGTTTATGTTAATCCCTTATGGAACAATCCTTAGCGCTGTGAAAATGCCTCTTTATCATAGCCATATAAGGAGATGAAGCATCTGTTGTTAAAAGCAAATAATAGTCTTTGTTCCCTGATTGTTTTGAAGGTTAGAAAACAGCACTTTTTGTTCTCTTAAGAGCAATATTCTAGAATCATTTTCAATAGAGACATGTTTCAATATGACTTTAAAAGGCTGTTTTAGTTTAAGAAACAGGAGTCTTCTCAAGATTCAGTCTCTATGCATTCTAGCTAATTTAACTTTCACAAATGTGACTTCTTTTTTGATAACACATTGTTTTATAATCATAAATCAATGTTTTTAACTTGTATTGTTAATTCGAATATAATCATGTGTTTCTTATCTTAAAGCCATTAAAATTGCTTTCTTATGCGTTATAAGCGTGTTTGTGTGTGGGTAAATACCGTAAAAGGAGGGAACATACCTTTTTTGAAAACTCTCAAATGCAAGAATTGTCACCATATTTTGGGTTGGCAAATAATATGATGATGCTCGTTTGCTGTTTCATTAGTGTAAAATTGGTGGTGCATAATGGTTTTACTACTATAATTTTTATGGGTGATACTCGTGAAATGGGCTTGAGAGATTTAGAGCAATGTTTCTTCAAAAAGGTCTGTGCAATTGGCAGCATAATGGTATGTTGTAGCATCCTGTTGTGCATGAGAGTGCGATTCTATTCAAGAACTGGCAATAACAGCGTGAGGCAATGCGGAATCTCCATGAGATGATGGAAATTATAAGGAATGCTTCACAAATGGCTATTGTCCAATGAAAGATAATTTACAACTTTCTAAGAAAAAGCCGTATTCTGAAATTGAAGAAGAAAAGATGATCATTTTTATTATGACCAATGATCAAGTAAAAGACAATATATTGAATTATAAGAATTTATTGTTTTGATAATCGCAATATCATAAGATTTTTTTATTTGAAATCTGTTCAAGGTCAATCAATAAAAATCACTCTTTTGTATGCCATCAATAGGATTAACGTGTAGATCCATTTTATAAAGGGGAAAGATATCTCTTCTGAATATTCTCAAATGCAAGAGTCTTTGTATCTTGAAAGATGAAAAAGAAAAAAGAGTGATACTTGATTTGACCCTCATAAGAAGACAAGCTTTATGGAGAGGGGCATAGTCTTGTGATTTTGATTGTGTGCAGTGGTTTGTCTGCTTAAAGGTATGCCTTATCGCATTATGCTGTAAAACACCGTTGTTTGATGTACAATGATATCAGCATATGAAACTTTACGCATTCAATGTTTTTAGAAGGTATTGTATGCATATTTGGGATAGGATTTGCTCGTAGAGCTAAGTAAATCTACAAATGGTCAACAGGTGAAACTTACTGAGAGCAGCTGGATTTTTTACAGAGCAGCACGAGTAAGAATTTTTATCATTTGAGGTGTGGGCAGGAGATCAATAAATCAATTTTTTCAAAAAAGTTTTCTGGTTTTAACGACTTTAGTTTTCTGGTTTAAGAGCTCATTGCAGCATTCTCTAGTTTCCTTTTTAATAATTGCGTAGTGCGGTTTGACAGCCTGATGTTATACTTTACAGTCTTCTATACTTCTTTTATGCTCAAGGTTTTATGTGGCTTCAGCATAGCTTGTTGGCCATTTGTCATTTTGGTTTTGTTAGCAATAAATTTTTGGGCGAGGGTTCTTATCCTGTGTGAGAGGTACTACGAGGTGACTCATTTCGTTTTTATACCAAGGTTGCGATGATGTGGTTTTATTTGGATTTTCTTTACGCGTCATTGTTTTGATCGCTTAAAGAAATTCTTTTTACTGCTCTGAAAGAGCAGTTATTCACCCATTCTGAATGTGTTGTTTGACATATCAACCACCAAACACGGCATCTTTACGCTGCTTCTTTGATAATAAATATCGTATTTTACCATAGTTTCACTGGATGATTAGGGTACATGCTGTTTATTATTTGGTATCTGTTTTCTATCAGCATTTGGTGTTTTACGTTTACAGTAGTGGTGTTGCAGAGTTGCAGCTGTAGAGTTCATTTTGCTCATTCTTTGCATCGCATGATCACATATATCAGTATGTCTACCCCTCTCTTTTTTTATTGCAGTGGTACAGAAAAAAAGGCGCAAAGCAATTGAGCACATATTTTTATTTTTGATCAACGCGTTCTTGGAAGAGGGAGAGTCAAATAAAGAGCACGAGGTGTGTTGTTAATGTTTCTTAAGAGAATGAAGTTTTTTATTGCTAAAGAGGGATTCTAATTGTTTTGTTATAGCGTTGGCGAGTTCTTCGGCGTTCATAATTGTTACAGCATGTTGATAATAGCGTGTGACATCATGACCAATACCAATGGCAATGAGTTCTATAGGAGAATGTGTTTGGATTTCTTGAATCACCGCGCGTAAATGTTTTTCTAAATAATTGCTGGAATTAACCGATAGTGTTGAATCATCAACGGGAGCTCCATCGGAAATAACCATAAGAATGCGACGTTGTTCACGTCGTGATAAAAGGCGTTGATGGGCCCAAATCAACGCTTCACCGTCGATATTTTCTTTCAATAATCCTTCCTGCATCATGAGACCTAAATTGCGTCGTGCACGACGCCATGGGGTATCAGCATTTTTATAGATTATGTGGCATAAATCATTAAGGCGCCCAGGATGATTGGGTTTGTTTTGGCTAAGCCACTGTTCGCGTGATTGTCCTCCTTTCCAAGTTTTGGTGGTAAAGCCTAAAATTTCAACTTTTACACCGCAACGTTCAAGAGTTTGTGCCAAAATATCCGCACAACTTGCTGCAACTGTAATGGGACGTCCTCGCATGGAGCCCGAATTGTCAATGAGAAGTGAAACAACGGTATCGCGAAATTGGGTATTGCTTTCCATTTTGAAAGAAAGGGGTTGCATAGGATCAATGATCAGACGGGAAAGCCGTGCGGTATCGAGATATCCTTCCTCAAGGTCAAAAGTCCAATTGCGATTTTGTTGTGCCATAAGGCGGCGTTGTAGGCGATTTGCTAAGCGTCCAACAATATTTTGTAGATGATTGATTTGCCTATCAAGATAACGGCGCAAGTGATCCAATTCGCTTTCAGAACAAAAATCCGTCGCTTCCAAAACTTCATCAAACTGACGGGTGAAAACTTTATAGTCCGCAAGTCTTTCCATTTGCTCTGAAATAGTCAAAAGATGTTTGGAGTGACTCGATTCTTTTTGCCTAGAACCTCTTTCTTGCTCTTTTGCATCTTTATGATTGTCGTTTGACTTTGTTGCTTTGGTTTTTCCTTTGTCTTGTACGTCACTTTCTTGTTCAGTGGCTGCTTGGTCTTCACTCTTAGTGTGTTTTGGTTTTTTGCTTTCTTTGTCTGTTTTGTTTTGCGGTTCACACGCGTTTGTTGATTTTTGATTGTCTAAGTTGCGCGATGTTTCTTCAAATTGCGCTGCCATTTTTAATGTCACAAGCATTCGGCGAACAATCCGCGCAAAGGCATGTTGATCGTGAATATGATGGGTTAGTTCATTCAGTTCTGTAGCGGCTTTTTGTTCAATTTCTTGACGCCATAATTCTAATACTGGTCCTGCTTCTTCAGGGGGCGCGCGTTTTGTGATTTTTTCGCGCAATAAAAGCGCAATTGCTTCTTGAATGGGGGCTTCACTTTGGCTACTAATCTTTTGATAATGGGCTCTTTGATATTTATCAGCAAGCATGCCATCAAGATTTTGTGCAATTCCTTCCATACTTAAAGTGCCGATTGCTTCAACACGGGTTTGCTCAAGAGCATCAAAGATAGCACGTGCTGTCGATTCTTGTGGGGAAAATTGTTGGTGAATGTGCTTGTCATGCCATGCTGTGCGTAGCGCCATGGAATCGCCTAGTCCGCGGCTAATTGTTATATCTTTATCTGTCGCGTGTTGTGGGAGTTCCGGTAAGTGGGCGTATTTTTCGCTTAAAGATGGACGGTCATGGCTAAAGGAAACTTCAAGGTTGGGCGTACCAGCAATGGCACGGATACAAGTGGAAAGTGCTTTTTTAAAAGCTTCAGCATTAAGACTGCTGTGGGAAGAGTCATTTATTAGATTTTTGTGGTCACCAGTATTGGTAGCCATGATTGACTTATTCCTTAAGGCGAAACACCATGAATGAGAGATTCGGGAAGCTCTTCTCCAAAGGCGCGTTGATAAAATTCTGCGACCATAGCACGTTCGAGTTCATCACATTTATTGAGAAAAGTAAGCCTAAAGGCAAAACCAGCATTTTGAAAAATTGCCGTATTTTCTGCCCACGTAATGACAGTGCGCGGGCTCATGACGGTGGAAAGATCTCCATTGATAAAAGACTGACGTACCATATCAGCAACATGAACCATTTGTGAAATTGTCTTTTTTCCTTCTGTTGTTTGAAAAGTTTTGACTTTAGAACAAACAATGTCAACCTCTTTATCATGGGGTAAATAATTGAGGATCGTTACAATGGACCAACGATCCATTTGCGCTTGATTGATTTGTTGTGTACCATGATAAAGTCCTGTTGTATCACCAAGACCAACGGTATTTGCAGTGGCAAAAAGGCGAAAGGCTGGATGAGGTGTGATGACACGGCTTTGATCAAGTAAGCTTAGGCGTCCAGATGCTTCAAGGACACGCTGGATCACAAACATAACATCAGGACGTCCCGCATCATACTCATCGAAAACAAGGGCAATATTGTTTTGGTAAGCCCATGGCAAAATCCCTTCTTTAAATTCAGTGATTTGTAAACCATCTTTTAAAACAATGGCATCTTTTCCCACCAAATCGATACGGCTTACATGACTATCGAGATTAATGCGGATACAAGGCCAATTAAGACGTGCCGCAACTTGTTCAATATGTGTTGATTTCCCTGTACCGTGATAGCCAGAAACCATGACACGGCGGTTAAATGCAAAACCTGCTAAAATCGCTAAGGTTGTTTGCTGATCAAAAAGATAATCGGGATCTACATCAGGAACATGGGAGCTTTTTGTGCTAAAGGCTGGAACCTTTATATCCGTATCAATGTGAAACAGATCACGAGCGCAGAGTGTGGTATCGGGCACATTTTCAACTGTAAGCTTTGTTTTTGTCATTGTTTTTCTGGAAGGGAGAGAACGCTATTTCCGTTTGTTAAAAAATGATACAAGACTTAAAGCACTTATGCAATGCCCTATGGTAAAAGTCTTGAATGTGAAAGAAATCCTTCGTGTTTTATAATATTTTGCAAAAGCAAAAATCATTCGCATGAATGAGTGGAGTTGATAGGTGCAATCTTCCTTAGCATAAAGCAGATTTTGAGGCAAATGATAGCCGTGTAAAATATCACGAGAGTGCTCTTCTCAAAGAACGATTGTCACCATTAGAGAGAGGATGGTCTTTTTGATCTCCTTTTTTGCATTTTGTTATTGTTAGGGCAGAAGAGAGCTCTTTGAAGTGCACTTTTTAGCATAAACCAGATTTTTTGAGCAAATTATAGGCGTTTAAAACATCGCGAAAGCGCTCCTCTGAAGAACGGTTGCCACCATTGGAATCTGGATGATGTTTTTTTACCAGCTCTTTGTATTTTGCTTTGATATCTTCAGATGTCGCGTTTGCTGGTAACCCTAAGGTATCAAAAGCTTTGGCTTCTAAAGGTTTTAGCCTTCGCGATGCATTATTGCTTGCATGACGCCCAGTAAAGAGTGCGAAGGGATCACGCATACGATTTTGATAGGCAGCTGTACCAGAGCGAATTTGTGCATAATTGGCGGCTGTTTTTTTCGATGTTCCATTACTCAAATCCGTCGGCCACGTTGGGCGATGCCCTGTGAGAGCATCTTTTTGGAATTTGGCAATATCTTTATCACTAAGACCAGAGAAATAATTAAAATTTTTGTTATAAGCACGCACATGCTCAATGCAAAAATGGAGATATTGCCCTTCGTGATTTCGACCCGCTGGTGCTTTATGGGATGCCGATTTTTCACACCCTTCCCATTGGCACTGTTGCGTTTCTGATTCAGCTTTTTGTTTTTTATTGGAGCTGATTCGAATTGAGTCGAATAATTTAGATGTTATTGTCATATCTTTGATTTATGCAAAATCGATTGATTTGACAAGAATTGACTTTTGAAAAAATTATTTTCACATTCATTTGCTAATGAAAAAATGCTTTTGTACCATGCATTTTGTGAAGGAATAAAAAATGTCTACAGCAGTTCAAACAACAATTACGAAGAAGCTTCAGGATGCTTTTCATCCACAAAAACTTGAGGTGATTAATGAGAGCCATCTGCATGAGGGACATCCACATGATGAACATGCTTTTGATGGTAAAGGGGAAACGCATTTTCGGGTGAAAATTTTCTCTTCTGCTTTCGCAGGCATGACGCGTGTGGAAATCCATCGCGCGATTTATCACGTTTTACAAAAAGAGCTTGCAACCTGTGTTCATGCTTTAGCGCTTGAGGTTGAATCGGTTTAATATTTTACTTTTGTTCAAGAGTTTTTAAGGACGGAATAAAATTTTTTCAGATATGAAAAGCGCAGAAATCCATCGGGTGATTTTATCTCAGGGTGATAGAATGAATTCGTCAATCTGCATTCGTGCTGTGACATTTAGGATTACATTGATTTTATTTTCTCTGTTTGTATAAATATGTCAAGAACGTGGATGCGCCTTTTGATAAATTTCCAATAAGTGCTCCGTATCAACGTGGGTATAGGCTTGGGTGGTGGAAAGACTCACATGGCCAAGAAGTTCTTGAATCGTGCGTAAATCTCCTCCCCGTGATAAAAGATGTGTGGCAAAGGAATGGCGCAATGTGTGTGGTGTTGCTGTTTCTGGTAAACCAAGCTGTGCTCGTAAGTTTCGCATAGCACGTTGAATGATGGCTGCTTGTAGGGGGCCACCCCTTGCACCTCGGAACATTGGTTGGTTGTCTCCTAAAGGGTATGGGCAGCATTTAAGATAATTTTGTACGGCTTCGTGAACAACATTGATGAGAGGAACAAGGCGCGTTTTGCCTCCTTTGCCTGTTACGAATAAGCTTCTTTTCTGGGGGGCAGAAAATTGTTCGGGGGTGAGACTTAAAGCTTCAGATATCCGCATTCCACAGCCATAGAGGAGGACGAAAACAGCAGTATTTCGAGCGGTAATCCATGGTTCATTTTCTTGTTGATTTTCTTGTTTTATTAAATGTAGTGCTGATTTTATCGCTAAAGGTTTTGGTAGAGATTTTGGGTGTTTGGGGGTGCGGACAAGCTTCGCAGCAGGAATGTTGACAATTCCCTCACGGGATAAGTAGCTGAAAAAAGAGCGCATTCCCGCCATTCCTCGGCTCAAGGAACGCGCACTTATTTTGCCCGTGCGCCGGTAAGCCAAATAAGAGCGCAAATCAACAACACGCAAATTGGCAAGATCATTGAAAGTTGGTTTATGTCCTAAATGTTGACAGAGAAAAGACAAAAATTGTCGCGTATCACGTTCATAGGCTTCTACTGTTTTTACAGCCATGCGACGTGTTTCAAGCAGGCAATCCAGCCAATTTTTTCTTGCACTTAAAACAGCATGATCTGCTGGAATAAGAGGGACAGTTTCATCTTTTCTCGTATCATCTTTTAGGGGCATTTCTTAATTGAGGGTCTCTTTCTTAGTCGGTTCTTCACTCGTCTCATTTTGTGATTGCATTTCGCTATTGGCAAGCTGTTTTTCACCTTTGAGAGAGAGTATCTTTAAAAGATTATTTGTTGACATAAGATGTGCAAAGATCAATCCTAAAAAGCCATTTTTATGGAGCTTTGCAAGTTGACTTGCGGAGAGTTTATTCAGTTTTTCTTCATCAACAATCCAAAAGTGCTCTAATTGCGCTGAAAGACCTTTGTCGTTCTTTACATTGATGGATTTTTGACTGAGAAGATCCATCTCCACAAGGGCGTCAATAAACTCAGCGGTTTTTTCCATAGCAATTTTAAAGCTTTCAAGAAAACGAATGCGCTCTTCCATAAAAGGAGAAATAGAACCATCGGAATTAAAAAGCTCCGTGCCGGCAACTTCATTAAACATGCCTGATTTTTGATCAAAGCAAACAGAAAGCTCTTTTTCATTGCTCAGTTGTGCAAGAACAAAGGGATAGCGGCGGACAAAAGCTGGAACATAAGTATTTGTTTTCCAACTCTTATCAGAGTCTATATAATCATTTTCATCGTTAGAAAGACCAACAAGAGCAGCAGATGTATAATGCCGTTTCTTTTGTTCGTCTTCTGCGGACATAAATAAAATCGGATAGTCTAGTGCGGCTTGAAAATATTCACTACTTGCTAAAGGAACCCAGTGGGTGTCTTTAGCGAAAGACATATCACTTGGAGGGGCAAATTTAAGGTTTTTATGAGAAACTTTGTTGATTGGGGTGATATCTTTGTAAAAGAGCATAACATTTGCCATAAGACTTCTCCTTATATTGATTTGTTTATTAATTTGCTGTTGTTACCAAGAAAGGTCTTTGGGGAAGATTGTCTCATATGGCAACAAGATTGAACAAAAAATTATACGTGAAAGATTCGTTTGTGAGAGATAATGTTTTTGCATGAAGTATAATCAAAAAAAGCTTAAAAATAAAGTCTATCTTGCCATTATTGGTTCCGCCCATGGCATAAAAGGCGATGTTTTGGTTAAAATCTTAAGTGATAAACCGCAATATTTAAAGACTTACGGTACCCTTTATGATGATATGGGGCATTTTTATGAAATTGTAACGCTTCGCATGCAAAAAAACAATGCGATTGTGCATTTTAAAGGAATTGAAGATCGCAATGCTGCTGAAGCTTTAAAAGGGATTCGCCTTTATGTTCGCCGAGATCAATTGGTAGAAGATTTGACGGAGGATGAATTTTATCAAGTCGATTTAATTGGGCTTCGTATTCAGGATGGGTCTGGTCAAACTTTGGGTGAGGTGAGTGGTTTTTTTAATTTTGGCGCTGGTGATTTGCTTGAAATGCGGTTGAATACGGGTAAAACTGTGCTTATTCCCTTTAGTAAGGCAGCGGTGCCAGAAATTTGTCTTGCTGCTGGCTTATTGGTTGTTGATCCAGTGGCTGCTGGTTTAACGGATCGGTGAGAAAAGAATAAATCACCTAGAACTCAAAAATGAAAATGAAGACCAACATAAAAAGGAAAATGAAAGCATGTAAAGATGTCTTTCTTAAAACGGGTGTGAAATTTTATCCTAAAATGCTGCCTAGATTTTTGGATTATTTCTTAAGCCAGATATGCTTTAAAGCAGGGGAAATGTTGGATACAGAGTCGATGGATGCTTTTGCTTTGAATAAATATTATGGCGTTGATGTGAGCTGTTGGTGTGGGTTTTGTACGGTTTGGGGTTACAAGCTAGAGATGAAAGAATGAAAAAATGAAGTTTCAAGCGCGCATTTTAACACTTTATCCTGAAATGTTTCCAGGGTTTTTGGGTTATTCTTTAGCCGGACAAGCTTTAGCGCGAGGCATATGGTCATTGGAGACAGTGCAGATTAGAGATTTTGCTTTGGATAAACACCATAGTGTGGATGATACACCAGCTGGTGGCGGAGCTGGTATGGTGATGCGGGCGGATGTGTTAGCGGCTGCATTGGATAGTTGTCCCAATGATTCGCCAAGGTTATTAATGAGTCCACGTGGACGTCCTTTTGATCAAACTTATGCACGCTCTTTGGCGTGTGAGACTGGTGTGACATTGGTTTGTGGACGTTTTGAAGGTGTCGATGAACGGGTCATAGAGGCGCGGGGATTGGAAGAGGTATCCATTGGAGATTATATCCTTTCAGGGGGTGAAACGGCGGCATTGGTTCTGTTGGATGCTATTATACGTCTTCTCCCTAGTGTGATGGGGAATGAGGCTTCTGCAAAATGTGAAAGTTTTGAGAATGATTTGCTGGAACATCCTCAGTATACTCGTCCTGCTCTTTTTGAAGGACGTGCTATTCCACCAGTGTTAACATCAGGGCATCACAAAGCTATTGCTGATTGGCGCCAACAGCAAGCAGAACTGTTAACACGTCAACGTCGTCCTGATCTTTATGCGCGTTATGAGAAAAATCGTCATAAAACTTGATTCATGTTGTAAGGTGGTGTATGGCATGGCTCTCTTTTGAAAGAATTTTTATATAAGGTTTTTCTATAGTTCCAAAATTAAAATGAAGGAATGGTGTATTCGCTCCTGTGTCATGCATAGCCTAAAGAATGTCTTTTCTTTTTATGAGAAAGCTTTTTGCGGCAAGAGTTGAGCGCTCTGACTGTTCGATAAAGAACATGAAGGATAAAGGAAATGAATATTATCGCACAGCTCGAAGCTGAACAATGTGCAAAAATTGAAGCAAGACGCCAACTGCCCGCTTTTAAACCAGGGGATACAGTTCGTGTTATGGTCCGCGTGACCGAAGGTACACGTACTCGTGTTCAAGCTTATGAAGGAATTTGTATTGCACGTTCAGGGGGTGGGTTGAACGAAACTTTCACTGTGCGCAAGATTTCTTATGGTGAAGGCGTTGAACGGGTCTTTCCGGTTTATTCTCCCCTTATTGAGGGGGTTGAGCTGGTGCGCCGCGGTAAAGTACGCCGTGCAAAGCTTTATTATCTTCGTGGTTTGAGAGGTAAAGCTGCGCGTATCGCTGAAAAGAGAGATTACCGCAAAAAAAGTGAAAAGGTTGCTGAAATCGCAAAAGCAACAGATGTCAGTGAAGAGGCATCAACGAAAGTCGCTGAATAAAGACGGCTTTTCGCTGGAACTTATACAAGAGTGGCTTTACATTACACATTTGTATTTTGCATGATTCGTGTATCCATTTAAAGAAGTGACTTTGAGGATGCCTGAAAATGTTAGGATTCTCAAAGTTTGTGTGTTTTATTTCTCTGAAGATTGTAGCTGAAACTCAAGTCCTCTTGGAGATATTGTTGGTATTTAAAAAGAGGCATCAATATACTTGAAAAATTGTATGTTTTATTTTGTGAAATGATGTTAGACCTTTGACGTGAGGATAAAATTGTATTAGATTGAAACCTGTTTTACGGATACATGTTTGTAAAACAATCGGTTTTTTTATGCGTGACCTTTAATCCGTTATTTGAGACAACCGACCTGTAATATTGGCATCTTGAAATGCCAAATAAATGGAAATGATAATGCACCCAGTCATTTTGTGCGAACTTTATCGCTCATCATGGGTTGCTTCGTCATGATAAGGTTGTGGTAAAAGCCAGGTCAGGATATTTTATGGCAGAGACAATTAGGATAAAAGAGCGCCCTCGTTCTCCTCATATAAGTATTTATCGTTGGACTATCACGATGGCTATGTCAATTGCACATCGTATCACCGGTATGGCTCTTTATTTTGGAATGATCTTTCTCGCCCTTTGGTTAATGGCAGTTGCTTGTGGAGCTGAGGCATTTAAAACAGTTCATGAGATTTATAGTTCTTTGCCTGGACTTTGTATCTTGTTTCTTTATACTCTTGCTGGGGTTCATCACATGGTGGGCGGACTTCGTCATATTGTTTGGGATCTGAAACCTTGCCTTTTAGATAAAAAAAAGGCAACGCTAACTGCTTGGGCAACAGTGTTTATTTCTCTTATTGTTACTCTTACAATTTGGATTATTGGGTATAGCATTGTTTAGCTTGGGGTGGAGAAGGCTATGAAAAAAGATTTTCGAACGGAACTTGCCAAAGTACGTGGACGTGGAAGTGCACATGAGGGAACAGAGCATTTTTGGTTGCAGCGGTTGACAGGTTTTATAAATTTACCCCTTTTGATCTTTTTTATCGTTCTTATTCTCTCACTGGTTGGAGCAGATTATAGCACTGTGCGTGCACGGCTTGCTCATCCTGTCGTGGCTATTTTAATGGGGCTGCTCGCTGTTTCAGTTCTTTATCATATGAAGCTTGGAATGCAGGTGGTTATTGAAGATTATATTCCCCGTGAAGGTTTCCGGATATTCTTTTTGGCATTAAACATTTTGTTTTGTTTTGTTTTGGGGGGAGTCATCATTTTTGCTCTTTTGAAAATTGCGTTAGGGGGTTAAGCAGTATGGCGAGTACAGGATCATCTCTTGGTGCTAGAGCAGGTAATGCCCCTTATTGCACTGTAGATCATAAATTCGATGTCGTGGTTGTTGGTGCAGGTGGTGCTGGTTTGCGGGCAACACTTGGGATGGCAGAGCAGGGATTAAAAACAGCCTGTATCACAAAAGTTTTTCCCACACGGTCGCATACGGTTGCCGCACAAGGTGGTATTGCCGCCTCGCTTTCTAATATGGGGCCTGATAATTGGCAATGGCATTTATATGATACCGTGAAAGGATCTGATTGGTTGGGTGATACCGATGCAATGGAATATTTGGTACGCAATGCCCCTGCTGCTGTCTATGAATTAGAACATTATGGGGTGCCTTTTTCACGGACGCAAGACGGTAAAATTTATCAACGTCCCTTTGGCGGGCATACAACACAATTTGGTGAAGGGCCACCTGTGCAAAGAACTTGTGCGGCGGCCGATCGCACGGGACATGCCATTTTGCATACGCTTTATGGACAAAGCTTAAAACATAATGCGCAGTTCTTTATTGAATATTTTGCACTTGATCTCATTATGACTGATGGTGTGTGTACAGGGGTTGTGGCATGGAACCTTGATGATGGTACAATACACCGTTTTTCTGCAAAAATGGTTGTTCTGGCAACGGGTGGCTATGGGCGTGCTTATTTTTCGGCAACATCGGCTCATACATGTACGGGTGATGGTGGCGGAATGATCGCTCGTGCTGGATTACCACTTCAGGATATGGAATTTGTGCAATTCCATCCTACAGGGATTTATGGTTCAGGGTGCTTAATTACAGAAGGCGCGCGCGGTGAGGGAGGTTATTTGATTAATTCTGAGGGTGAGCGCTTTATGGAACGCTATGCACCTTCCTTTAAAGATTTGGCTTCGCGGGATTTGGTTTCACGCTGTATAACCCTTGAAATTCGTGAAGGGCGCGGCGTTGGTCCAAGAAAGGATCATATCCACTTGGTCCTCAATCATATTGATCCTGCTATCTTGCATGAACGTTTACCAGGGATTTCTGAATCAGCACGGATTTTTGCAGGGGTTGATGTGACAAAAGAACCAATCCCTATCCTGCCAACGGTGCATTATAATATGGGGGGTATTCCTACCAATTATTACGGAGAAGTTCTGAATCCAACTGTCGATTCACCCGATCGTGTCCAACCAGGTTTGATGGCGGTGGGGGAGGCTGGATGTGCCTCAGTTCATGGTGCTAATCGTTTGGGATCAAATTCATTAATTGATTTGGTTGTATTTGGTCGTGCCGCTGCAATTCGTGCTGGTGAAGTGATTGATCGAGATGCAGAAATTCCTCCTCTTAATGAGGCTGCTGTTGATGAAATTATCGCGCGTTTTGATCGATTGCGTTTTGCTCAAGGAACAATGCCAACAGCTGTCTTGCGTGAAAAAATGCAACGCACTATGCAAGAAGATGCTGCTGTCTTCCGTACCGAAGATTCGTTGCAACAAGGATGTCGACGTATAAGCCAAATTTGGGACGAATTGGCTGATCTTAAAGTTACGGATCGTTCATTGATATGGAATTCTGATTTGGTTGAAACATTGGAGCTTGAGAATCTGATGGCTAATGCAATTACCACGGTTTATTCTGCAGAAGCGCGTTTAGAAAGCCGTGGCGCTCATGCGCGTGAAGATTATCCAGAACGGGACGATAAAAATTGGCGTAAACATACGCTTTCTCATTTGTCTAAAGATGGGAAGGTGATTTTATCCTATCGACCTGTCCATGTGGATCCATTAACATCTGAAGCAGACGGTGGTATCGACTTAAAGCGTATTGCACCTAAAAAACGTGTTTACTGAGGGGAGAATGAATTATGGTACAAATTAAGCTTCCCAAAAATTCGCAAGTAAAACCAGGCAAGGTGTGGCCTAAACCTGAAGGTGCTACACAACTCACAGAATTTCATGTTTACCGTTGGTCGCCTGATGATGAGGAAAATCCACATCTGGATACCTATTATGTAGATCGTTCTGCTTGTGGTCCTATGATTCTGGATGGGCTTTTGTTTATTAAGAATCATATTGATCCAACTTTAACACTTCGCCGATCATGCCGTGAGGGTATTTGTGGTTCGTGTGCCATGAATATTGATGGAGCCAATACGCTGGCTTGTACCAAAGGTATGGATGATGTAAAACATCCCATAAAGGTCTATCCTTTGCCTTCCATGCCGGTGGTGAAAGATTTAGTTCCTGATTTGAAGCGTTTTTACGCACAACATCGTATGATTGAACCTTGGTTGCAAACCGTTTCACCGGAACCTGCTAAAGAATGGTTACAAAGTCATTCTGACCGGCAAAAAATTGATGGTCTTTATGAATGTATTTTGTGCGCCTGTTGTCAGACTTCATGTCCCAGTTATTGGTGGAACGGTGATCGTTATTTGGGCCCAGCTGTTTTGCTCCAAGCTTATCGCTGGATTGCTGATTCTCGTGATGAAATGTGTGGTGAGCGTCTCGATAATTTAGAAGATCCTTTCCGCCTTTATCGGTGCCATACGATTATGAATTGTGCGCAAACTTGTCCAAAGGGACTCAATCCCGCAAAGGCAATTGCTGAGATTAAAAAACTCATGGTTGAACGCCGTCTTTAAAAGTTCATCGGTTCATGAGGGAAAAATAGGGGGCTTCCTATTTTTGTATTTTTTGTCCCAAAGAGAGAGTCTTTATAAATGTATTCCGTAGTACCTGTTGCCAGACTTCAGGTCCGCGTTATTGGTGGAATGGTGATCGGTATTTGGGACAGCTATTTTTCCTAAGCTTATCGCTTAGATTGGCTTACTCTCATGATGAAATGTGTGGTGAGGGTCTCGATAATTTGAGAGGTTTCTTCCGTCTTTATCGCTGTCATAGGGTTATGAACCGTGCACAAGCTTGTCCAAAGGCACTTAATTCGGCAAAGGCGATTGCTGATATTAAAAAACGCATGGTTGAGTGGTGCCTTTAAAGCCTTATCACTTATAAGCGGAGTGTGAAAGGCAAGAAAGTATCGTGCTTTTTATGTACGTTAGAATGATACACGGGATTAAATCTATAAAAGCTTATTGCCTTTTATATGCGCATCAAAAAGAGTTCTTATCACTTTTTAAAAAGGATGCTTCTTCTTTTTAAAAAAGAGATGTGCTCATTTAGAAATACATCTTAAATGTCAATAATAAGCAATAAAAGACTTGTTATTGCTTGAATGGGTTCACAATCTTTCTCTAGATGATTTTTAAAGCGGAATTTTCGATATACAATTATTTTTGCGGTTAGAAAGTGATCTGTAATATTGCGAAATTATGTGAAAGTAAAAGCCTAAGAGAGAGTCAGTTTGCATCAAAAAAACAGTAAAATCGCTTGTCAAATATCTTCAGAGGTAAATTTGTTTTTTACAAAAATAGAATATGGTGCGAAGAAAACTTCAATGCCAATTGTCCGTAAAAATAAGATAGTGAAAGGCAATATATTCTCTCTGAGAAAATTGACATGTGATTTGTTGCTGCTTCATTGTTTATAAGTGACAGAGTTGTTCGTATTGCTAGACTCTATAAAGGCATTATTCGATTAATGGGCAGCTATATTGATGACAAGAAAGTGCAATATAGAATTTAAACGATAAGTTATTGTTTTTATGGTATCAAATATTTTATAGAATCTTCACTGATATGTAAATTAAGAGTCATTTTTCTTTTTGTTTTTGCATGAAAAATAGACATTTTCAAAAAATGTATAAAAAACCGCGACAATTTGCCGCGGTTATTACTGTCTGTATAAAACTGAAGAGTCCCCTTAAATGATCTTCGATTTAGAAAAAATTGGATCATAAAAGATTTCAGAGAGTTTTCTATCTTTGAAGAACAATATCACATCCACTGTCGTGTAAAGGACGAGCTTTATCATTTCGATATCAAGTTGACGGCCAATTTCTGATCTTTTGATCAACGTGGCACATCGCTCAAATGTTTGCAAAGCATTGTTGGCGTGTGTTGTTGTAATTGATCCTGGATGCCCAGTATTCAACGAGTTCAGATATTCCCATGCTTCGTTGCCACGCAATTCGGCAAGAAAAATGCGGTCAGGTGATTGACGCAAACATGCATCTAAGCACTCGTCAGCTGAAACACGACCTGCACCATTACCATAAAGCATATGTACGTGATTGGGATGATTGGGTAGAAAAAGTTCATGAACATCTTCAATAGTGATAATACGTTCTTCTACGGGAACTTTTTCAATGAGTGAGCGAGCAAATGTTGTTTTACCCGATCCCGTTTTTCCAGCAATAATGATATTGCGTTTGTAGAGTACACATTGTTCCAAAAATTCAAGAATTTTCCTCTCACGTTTGAGACTTAAGAGTTGTACTTCAAATGGTTCTAGCCGCGTAAAATCCTGCTTTGATAACAAGCTATTTGCTTCTTTTTCTGCAGGCTTATTAAAGCTTACATCGCTAAAATTATCAAATGCGCCTTCCTTCTCAAGTTCCTCTAGCGTCTTAACCGTGAGGGAATGCTTGCGAATCACAAAGGATAGTGCGCCATCAATGACAGCGGGTGTTTGGACAATTGTACCACGTTGTCCACCAGGTAAGCGCACATAATTAATGCTTCTGGGAGCCATACCATTATAAACGATAAGAGCTCTAATAAGCGTTTGCAAAAAAGCCATCGTTAATTCTGGTACGTTATGTACCTGCCAACCCTCAAAGCTTTTTGTCCACACTTCACAGGGGCGGCAAATCGATAATTCAGTAATTTTGGGATCTTCTAAGAAACAATCAAGCGGTTGCAGAAGCTGTCCAACTGCTTGATCCTTCTGTATTTTATCAACGTGTAACGAGGTTGTAGACATCACTAAAATCCAAATCTCGAGCAACAAAAATATTCACTCGCTCGCCTTGATTCTTATAAAGTGTTGGTGGAATGTTAATAGAGTTTTGCAGAACATCGTTCACTACCGATTGAGCATTTTGCATACCTTGGGGCAGTGCTTGTTCTTTATTCCCTTTGTCTTCCTTATCTTTTCGCCAAACTTTATTTTTTACCCATTCTCCTAAATCACTGATTATGCTTACCATGATTGCGCCACCAAATCGTTGCCAAAAATGTGTATCGACCCAACCACCTATACCAGCTTCTCCGAGAGGACCAGTACCAGGTGAGTCAAGATTGACGATCACACCAGAAGGGGTTTCAATACGCGACCATTGTACGAAAACACGCGTTTGTCCTTGCTGTATGCCACTTTGGTAAAATCCAACAACTTTAGAACCACGATCGAGCAAAACAACGCGGCCACTTGTAGAATAGACATCACGTGTTAAATGACATGTTGTCATGCCTGGTTGTGTGGTAATAATCTTCGTCTCTAATGTGCAATCTATCTGCGTTCCCTGCGTAATCAAGAGATCACGATTATGGAGTTGCGCAGCATAGGATTGGCCTAATCGTACGGGCTGTAGGTTATCGAATAATACACCGCTATTTTGATCATTGTTAGAGGCTTTATTCTTTGAATTTTCTGTAGAACCTTCACTACTGCCACCGTTGTTTAGACCAGAACTGAACATGCGTTTGCGCGCCAATTCTTCAGAATCTTGCATCAAATGTGGTGGAATCGTTGTTTGGAGAAGTTTCGTTAAGGCTGCAGGAAGTTCCGATGTTGAGTCTTCTGCTGGTGTTATTTTTTCACTTTCTTCTGTAATTTTCGGTTCTTCTATAATACGAGGGGTATAACTTGGTATAATTTGCTGTACCGTCTGTTGAGGCTTTTCTTCTTCAACTTCTGCGTTACTGCGCATTTTTAATGCTTTCCAAGTCAGAGCAATTGGCACCGCTATTATGACAACGAGTCCTACCATTAATAATGCACGTGCGCCAGGAATGGTTGGACGGCGCTCTAGACCTAATTCAGAGCTCCCATATGCACCTTCAATATGTTTTTGCTCAGTATGACCTAGTTTCGCATTTTTGTTGATTTCATCCCCTTTCTTGTCGCCAAACATTACTTTCCTCCTTTATTAATACGATGAACCACCGAAGATATTGTTCCCGTTGTGTTTGGTATACCATTGGGATCATAGGCTTCATTAAAAACAGCTAAAGCACGTTTGCCAAGCCGTATGAGCCACTTAGGATTTACCTTATGAACGGCAATAATATCATTGGAATTGCCTACAACAGTTCGTGGTATTAAGCTTTCATTGCCTTCAGCATCCACCACGTAAATTGATGGCATGTCCATGTTGGCAGGAAACTTGAAATAGGTAATACGTCCATTGTCCCAAGCGTTTATTGGAGCAATATCTTGGTTACCACTCATGGTGTAGCTGAGGTTATAGCCTTTCACGCCTTGATGAAAACCACGTTCAATAGCAAGGCGATGAGTGTTCTCATCTAATTCTTTGGTATTTGTATCGGGATAATGGAAAGCTAATTCGTAGGTTGCTCCAGCACGATCATTTCTAAACTGTAGACGAAATTTATAGCTCCGTTTGTCAGTTACAACAATGAGATTGGTATTAGCAAGTTCTGCTTTGGGTTTAATAAAGATATGTCGTCCCTTATGGGCAAAGGCGTAAGCATCCGAATCACCAAAGGCATGGGTGATATACTGTTCACCTTCTTCAAGGATAATATGTGTTGCCACACCGAGAACAGTTTCAATTTGAACTACATCAGCTACATTATACATGACATAGCGAATGCGGTGATCATATTGTGAACTGGATGGGGTTTTGAGTGCTTGTACAGGTAGTGTATAAAGAGAGGAAAATGAAGACAGTAGGGCAACGAACACAAATTTTTTCATAATAATCAATCCCTTAATTATTCAACAGTATTTCCGGATCAGCACGGTAACTTGTTACTTGGAAACCAAGGGGATTAAGCAATCGATCAGATGATTTCATTGGTGCACCAACATAGGTATAACCAATTGTTGCGATCTGGTGTTGTTTTGGCCCGACTGCACCGCTGCTATCATGTTGTTGTGTGGTAAAACGCACGGTTGCTTGACCACGCCCATTTGGCTGAATCGAGCGTACTTTAACCGTGATACGTGCCTTGTTAGAAAGCACTTTGTCACGGGCATCATCACCCTCATAGATTTTATAAAATTCCTGTTGAACAGCTCCCGCACTTAAAAGCGCTGTCGTATCATAATTAAGCTGGATGGTGTCGTAGTCATAAGTTTCGCGATTAAGGACATATTGATTGAGCCAATATCTGTCCACAACTTCACCATAGCTGGTTTCATGCTCACGCATTATAGAAAGGACATCAACTGCACCAGTTGTGTTATCAACGCGCAGCACTAAAGGTGTTGGAGCTGGTTGGGAGAAACCAACGACTCCACATATCATGCCAAACAATCCAAAAATGCCAACAGCACCTGCAACACGCCATGCTGTTTTACGGGACTTCACAAATTCGTTTATGAGTTCACATTCTAAGCCTCTGCTTTCTTCATAATAGCTATTAAGTTGTTGTGCTTTTACTGGTTTAACTTTTTTTTTCATATGGCTCCTCGCTGAATTTCGGCAGGGACTGTTTTATTAATAGGGATACGGTTCCAATTACTTGGTTGCTTTGGCTTTGGAGCAAATCCGCAAGCGGATAGAAGATTCGCAATCAAAATTGCAAAAATGATTTTTTTCATTTTAATACTCCTATTTTACAACTGTAATGTTTGCTTCTAACACTTTTTTATCATTATTTCAATTTTGATTATAAAATATATCACCTATAATTGTATTTATTATTTCTTTATTGTTGATGGAAATGTTCAGTTAGAATGCATATATTTTTACTGTGCTATTGGAATATTCTGGTTATTTTCTTATATGGCTGTTATGAGAAGTAATGCTTTCTATGGCATCTCATCTCCATAGATTCCTTAATGTAAGACGTTTATCCAGAGGATTGGCAATGCTTGACAATAATAAGCTGATACTATCATTATATTTGTCAGCTCCCAATGTTGCGATAGCCCTGGCATTAAGGTGGTCCATAACAGGCATTTTTATTCTTTTCTTCTATAGTTTTTATCTAAACGCCAATCTCCCTTGTAAAATGCAAGCGAGTGGTTTTGATTGCTTCAATATGGGAGAGATTTGAAATGAGAGAATCTTACGGTATTCAGGATTCTAATTCAATATGAATAACACTAAAGTATCATTATAAATCAATGTATTGTTAGTGTTATCAAGAACAAAATGGAGATAATAAAAGACAAGATTAAGAGCGCTATCAAACGCATAACTTACATTCTGATTTCTATCAAATTTCAGAGTTTTCATGTAATTTATAAAGATATTCTTTAGTATACTAGATACGGTAGCTAGGAGTACAATGAAAACTATGTAGTTTAAGATTTGAGTTATCTATTGGTGGAAAAAGCGATAGGTTGATTGCCAAAGTAGAGAAATAATGAAGAGGAGACCGAGTCATATCAGAAGAACAAATGCGATTTTTGCTAGCAAGATAAACACACCACCGACTGCTACAAGGAAAGTTGTAGCAAGAAGGATAAATATCGAAGAGATCATAAAGTAATACATCAGTGTTAAAGAAAAAAGCCACCTCATCAACTAAATGGACTAATTGATTGTTGTTTTGTGGCTTTTTCATTGGAATTTTTTTGAGTGGATACTAATTTTATATGTTTTTTCAAATCATTGAAAGACAATCAAAATATCTCTTATCCATACAAGAGAATAAAGTGAAGGTATAGATAAAAATGATTTAAAAACGTTACTAGATGGGTTTCGTATTCCGTATTTGTGGCATTTCTTTGTTTTTATGCCCAAAAATCTTTATATTATATTGCCGTTTTTGCTGCTCTCTCAGTGTACGCTCAGCATTGCTTAAATGTGCAATCGTTTGTAATCTTGTCATTTCATTCTGAATTTCTATAATCATAGTTTTAATATATATTTGCAGTTCTATCATTTCTCTCAGATCGGATGCGTTATCGATTTTTGTTCTTATTGCGTGTATTGTCCCAAAACGACTGTCTGCCTGACGCAAGAGATGCCAGCTTATGGCTTTATCAACCACTCCTAAAAGTTCGGAACGTACAGAAATAGCATTGCGTAACTCCTTCATATTAGTATTAATTTGTTCTTCTTTCTTAATGTTTTCAATCCATTGTGGGATCTCTGTAGCTATTTGTGTATAGTTCGTCTTATAGATGTGATCTGGATTTTGCAGAAAAAAACGACCCCATTCACTGTGCCATGAATTTAGTGCATATTTTTTAAATATATCTCGAGGGCCTGTTATGGATGTCAACATCTTCGTAAAGAGATCGTGTAGTTTCTCATTATCTGCATTCTGCTCTTTCATTGCGTTTAGAATATCAGTGATAGTATGTGTTTCTGTCTTTACACTGTTCGAAGGTTGGCTAGCTTTTTTCTGAGGTGGTTTTGACTTAGTTGGCTCTGGGGGCGGCAATGCTCCTTTGTAAGTTGAGCGACTGTCCAGATCTTGATTTGGAGGAGACAAGACTCCAAAACGGGAGCTCCGATGACTAGCACTTATTTCTAAGTTTGGTGTTAGAATAAATGCACAGATTGCTATGACAATAACCAGCTGTTTCATATTTTATGCCTTCTTTTAATTCTTACAGATTGCAGAAGATAGAAAATTATGACACTAACTTCACACATTTGTAGATGGATTCATTTCTAAGCTTCACGTTCCTTTGTAATAACTATTAAGTTGTTAGCCTTTATCGGTTTAGCTTGTTGTTTTTTCATATATACTCTCCACTAAATTTGGGAGAAATTTCTTTATTAATAGGAACGCATTATCCATTAGGTGTTTCTTTAGATTTGCAGACAATTCGCAATCAAAATTACGAAAATACTTCTCCTGCGATAATTAAATAAAAAAATTTATTATTTACTATTGATATTATAATTTTGATTATAAAGTAAAGTACCTAATTTGTTATAGCTTTACTTTTTTTTCATATTTTAATTATAATATTTCAGCTGGAGTGCAGGTATGGTTGCTCGGGTGAAATATCCTGTTCATTTGGTTATACGGTAAGTAATGCTGCTTCTTGCACCAGATTTCCATAGATGTCCCAAGGTAACACCTTTTGCTAGAGATCTTGCAATGTTGGATAGTTTAAACAACAGTACAATGGAGAGAATGGATAAGATGAGAGCGCCACCAAGCGCATAACTTACATTCTGATTGCCATCAAATTTCAGATCTGTCATGTAATTTGCAAAGATATTCATCAGTAGGCTAGATAAAGTAGCTAGGAGTACAATGAGAATTGTATAGCTTAAAATTTGAGCTATCCATCTTTCGAAAAATTGATAGGTTGGTTGCCAAAGTAAGGCAATGATGAAGAGTGGTCCGAGTCCTACCAGAAGGACAAGTGCGATTTTTGCTAGCAAGATGAATGCACCACCGATTGCTACGAGGAAACTTGTAGCAAGCAAGATAAGTATACCGAAGAGAGCATAAAGCAATCCATCACTATCTAAAAAAGCACTTTCCTCGAAAATACGGACTGCAGAATCAAAGCCATTTTGGGCTGCAGTATCAAGTAATTGAGCGAGTTGGTTATTATTTAAGGGATCTTTTATGAGTGCTTTTAACAAATCATTTGGTAGTTCTTTTAAGAAATTTGCAATTTCTGGCTCATAAAGCCCTGCGGTTAGTGCTATCGAAGTAATAATACTTATCCGCAAGCAACGGCTTAGGAATCCAGAGACTGGCATATCTATTGCACCACGCATGATGAGCAATCCATATACGATGAAAGCTATGCTAAGACCGACTGATACGAAAGGTGTAATTGTAACGACCGCTTTAGAGGAAATATCTGTAAAATATGCTTGTGTTGCTGTATCTATAGCATCGAAAAGCTGTTTGAACATTTGAAAGCTCATGACATTCCTCTCTAATAAATTTTTTTCTCTTATTTGTTGTTAGGTATTTTCCACTTGGGATGTAGTTAAATTTGACAGACTTCTTAGATCACTCAAAATACTGAACATCACATATTTTTTTGCTGATGCGTGAGAAAGAATAAATGATATAATAAACATTGTGAGAAAAAACTTCACCGGGTAGATTTTATGTTAGGCATTTGTATGTTTTTATGATTCAAAATTTTCATATTGCGTTTGTATTTTTTTTGTTTGATAAATGCTTGTTCTGCATTGTGCGAATAGTTAACCATTTGTAATTTTGCTGTTTCATTTTGTATCATGGCTAGCATTCCAGTTATATGTGCTTGCAGGTCAGCAATACTTTTCAGATCTGTTGTTTTATTGATTTGTTCCACAAGTTCTAAGATTTTCTTAAAACGATTTTCTGCATCTTGAAAAGTCTTTAAACTTACGGCTTTATCAGCACTTGTTGCATATTGAATACGTTTAGTGATGGCATCTCGGGATTCTCGAACAGAAGTAGAAGTATTTTCTTTCTGAAGAATATTTTTGACTAATGCGAATATATCTGAAGCATTATCTTCATTATAAACCAATTCTGGATTTTTAAGAAAAAAACTAGTATAGTTTGTTTGTGCAGATCCAAATTGTCGATTCTCTGTTATAGATTGATGCGTTTTTTTTGTTTGTTCAAGTTGCTGTTTGTTCGTATCAAGCTGTAATTCTAATAATTTTAATATATCCTCAATTGTATAGTTTTTTGTTGTTAATACAGGTTGATTGGCAGGCTTTGAAGCGAATAGGTTCGGTGCTGGAGCCCATCCCCAACTCCAAGCCATTGATGAGCTTGGCGTTCCTAAAATTGCTGTTATGGCTATTGTTATAATTACCTTTTTCATGTTTCCCTCCTGTCATTTTTGACATGTTGTAAAAAAATTGGTAACCATACTGCTGGATCATCGCCTACTTCAGCGATAATGTTTTCGACCAATTCTGCATTATCAGGCGTGCCTGATAATACCAAGAGCTCCTCACTAAAGTCTCTATCAATGGTTTTTCCATCGATTTTCACATGGAATTTACCGAGATTTAACTCTGCAAGTGCAGATTGGTCGCCTTGCTTGATAAGAAATTGGCGACTAAATTCACCGAGTCCTTTGATTAGTTCAAATTCAGCATCAGTGAGTTTAAAACCTTGTGTATAATCCTCATAACTTGCCTTAGGATTGGCTAGAAAAATGTAAGTTGCACACTGTTGAATAAGAGTCTTGGCGATATTACTTTCTAAGGCATCGCTAGGCTCTTGTGTAGCGTAAACAAAAATACCATTTTGTTTACGAATGGTCTTTTGTTTGTTCTTTGCCAAATCTTCAAAATATGGATCTTGCAAAGGCTTCCAAAACTCATCAAAGATATACATAAACCGCTGGCCGCTAATCATTCCTTCTGTGCGGTAAAGCAAATACATCATGACCGGAGTACGAGTTTCTGGGCTATCTAAGAATTCGGTAATATCAAAACCGTAAATTTGGTGGGTTGAGAGATCCAGCGCATCATTGGGATTATCAAATAACCATCCATAATCACCACCTTCACACCATTTTATTAAGCGAGCATGAACAGATGGATGTGCATTATAATCGTTTAAATGTGGATTGGGTAAGAACTGCACTAAAAAAGACAAACGACGCAGAGATCTATCAATATTGCTACTCATGACAGACATGACAGCTTGGTTAATTTCTTCTTCGTCGTGATGTGTAACTTCACCGCCAGCTTCTGCTAATTTTTTAACAAACTGTTTTAGAAAAATCAGATTATCTTGTGTGGGAGGAAGTTGAAAGGGATTGAAACCACTTCGCCTACCAGGCTTGAATGTGAGATATCGACCACCCATAGCCCGAATAACAATTTCCATACCACGATCTTTGTCAAAGACAACAGTTGTTGGTTTAAATTTCTGCGCTTGTGCTAATAAAAAACCAAGAAGCACAGTTTTACCAGAACCAGATTGTCCTATAAGTGCGGTATTACCAAGCAAACGTTTATTTGTCGAATCCTCTTCAAGTTTAGAGGCATGAAAATTAAAATAAAGCGGCGTTTTACTGATGGTTTTAAGAATTGTAACTGCTGGCCCCCATGGATTTCCTGTTGGTTTGCCTGACATAAAATTGTGAAAGGATGAGAATGACAAAAAGTTCAGCGATGTAATTGGTGCTGGACGTGGTCGCCATTTCCAATTTGCAGGCAGTTGCGCCCAATAACCAGCCTCTATGGCCAAATCTACCGGTTTTGGTAATACTGCTGCATCTAGCAATGCGGCACTTGCTTTTGCCATATAGTCACGAACTTGTTGAGCTGTATCACCATAGATGGTCAACGTACAATGATGTTCACCCATGACAAAATGCCCGCTAACAAGTTGGTTTAACGCTTCGTCAATTTGTTCAATTTGACTTGTTGCTACATCGCGAGCATCAATAAGGTTACGCTGATGACGCTGTAAATAATCCTTAGCAGCATGCCGTGAGAGCACGGAAAAACTTTGCGTCAAGATGAATTCAAAGTCACTTTCCAGCAAAACATTTAGTTGACCTGGCTTTGTTGTCGTGTCGTATTCTTTAATTTCTAGCATTCCAAATCGACGCATTCCACTGCTTGTCCGCAATTCGCCAAGAGCACCCCATTTCGAGAAAAAAGGTCTGTTGATAGACATATAGTCAGCAAAACGATCAAAACAGATCGGCATAGATCTGTATTCGCCATTGACAAGCATTCCAAGAAATTCAAGCGCAGAAGAATAAACATGTCCGTTTTTTTCATAAACGCCAAGAATTTCTGCACCATAACGCTTTAACGATTGGCCTAGAGTGTTGTTGATATCATTGAGAGTCTTGATACATGATTCCTGCCGCATCTTTTTTTGATCGAGTGTTTCACGCTCATGTTGAGAAAAGAATGACATGATTTTATCAGCAATCGGTTGGAAAACGATAGTCAGATATAGGTCATTGACCATCAGATTATAACCAGTAAAGCTTTGCCGATATTTTTCATCAAGCTGATAGCAAAAAGCTTGATCAAATGTTGAATCAGGATATTCATAAACACGTCGGCGTACGATATGTGTCCAAAATGACAAATTGGCCGATGCAATACCACGTAAAGTATTGTTTAGCTCTTTAGCCCACTGAAAGATATCTTCTTGTGAAGCACTTTGATGCGAACGCCCATCAATCTTCCAGACCGATAAATATTCTGCATTTTTAGTAGAGATAATTGTATCTGTAATATGATGTGAATAGGGTATAAACAAACTCACTGGCGTTTCTGATGCAAGACGTTTGCCGCTTTCAACAGCCATCATATTTATCTCCTTTTGCGGTAATCAGAGGGACTATAACTTGAAGCTCCCCAAAAACTCTTGTTGCGGTTACGAAGTTTGGTATCAATCCACAACCACCAGATCCGAAATGCTTTATCATCATTTTTGGTAATTTGTACCATAACGAACCACAGAGGTGGAGCAATTATCCACAAAAAGATATTTATTGTCATGGCAACAACGGCTACACTTACAGCCATAACAATGAGTGGCATCATCGGTACACCCCAAAGGGTTGGAACACGTGTTGCTCCTTTAAATAAGGGAAATGCTTCATTTTGTTGTGGTTTCATGTGCTACTCTAGTTACTGAATGTGAAATAATATATGGCTAATATAGAATGCTGCTCCAGCGATAATAACACTGAACGTCCATCGCAGAAATGTAGCTCTTGATATGATACGAAATATATAAATAAGCAATAAAAATAAAAGAATAACACCACAAATTATGGGAATAACCATACTGAGCCCATACTGCATACCCATGAGAATATCTAAGCTTTTAGTTTTTGTTTGAGCACACGCAGGTTGGGTTAGTAAAGATATAATTAAAATTATAACAATAGCACTAATCTTGTTGCCAGTTTTTGTTTGAAGAATATTTGATTGCTTCATATCTTTTATTCCCATTATGACTGAACTTACTATAGAAATATTTTCTGGTTTGCTGCATAAATAATTTTTTTAAAACACTTTGTGTTTATTATTTCTATGACTAACTTCAGTTAACCTTTAAATAACATTGCAACAAGTTGAGTTGCTGAACCAGCGATGACAACGCCGATTGCCCAACGGATAAATGTATCTTTTTCGATATAACGCCCTGCATAACCAATTGCTAAGCACAAAAGTATGATGGCAGCAGCAACAGGAATAATATTTTTAATAAGATCCTGTTTCAGCTTTTCTAAAGCATTTTTAGCATGTTTTAGTTCTGCATATGCGGGATGAGCCATAAAAAATACGATTACAGCTGCAGAAATTGCAATAATTCGATTATTATTTTTTGATTGGAAATTTTTTAATTGTTTCATTTTCTATTCTCATAAATACTTTTTTTAATTTTTATATTAAATGATATCATTATCAGTCTACCTATAACCAATTAGTAAAATCTATTTTGTTAAAATAGTAGTTATAAATAACTCCATTATGACTAAAACAGCATCGCAACAAGTTGAGTTGCAGAGCCAGCGATGACAACACCTATTGCCCAACGTACAAAAGTATCCTTTTCGATATAACGGCCAGCATAACCAATTGCCAAACATAAAAGTATAACGGCAGCAGCAAGAGGAATAATATTGTTGATAAGATCGTCTCGCAAAGCTTCTAAAGCAGTTTTAGCTTTGTTCAAAGTATTTTGGGCGTATGCAGGATGAATTATGAAAAACACAACTATAGTTGTGAAAATTGCAAATATTTTACTATCATTTTTTAATTGGAAATTATTTTGTTGTTTCATATTCTATTCTCATTAAAGCTCTAATAATGTTTATCTCTTGACAGTATAAGTAAAGACTATGACTGAACACAGACTTTCCTTGAAGAAAAGGATTTCGTACTATAGACTCTATGATTAACCGAATAACATTGTAACAAGTTCAGTTGCTGAACCAGCGATGACAACACCAACTGCCCAGCGCACAAAAGTATCTTTTCCAATATAACGTCCTGCATAACCAATTGCTAAACATAAAAGTATGACGGCAGCGGCAATAGGGATAATGTTAGTAATAAGATCTGTTTTCAGAGCCTCTAAAGCACCTTTTGCTTTACCTAGTTGTGCATATGCAGGATGAACTATAAGAAACACAATTATAGCTGTATAAACTACAATGATTCGATTATTATTTTTCGATTGGAAATTATTTAGTTGTTTCATCTTCTGCTCTTATTAAAGTTATCATGAATACTGTTTCTACTGTTTAATATTAATTAATATCATTACCAATTTATCTATAGCCGACAAATAAAATCTATTTTGTGAATAACATGCCGACAAGTTGAGTTGCTGAACCAGCAATGACTACGCCAATTGCCCAACGTACAAAAGTATCTTTCTCGATATAACGGCCAGCATAACCAATTGCTAAACACAAAAGTGTAACGGCAGCGATAACAGGAATAATGTTTTTAATAAGATCGTTTTGCAAACCGTCTAAAGCTTTTCTTGCATTATCTAAAGTTTGTTGGGCACGCAAAGGATTACTCATAAAGAACAGAGTTATAGCTGCTGAAATTGTGTTGATTCCATTATTTTTTTGCGACTGAAAAGTGTTTAATCGTTTCATATTTTTAAATCTAATTAGATTAGTTGGCATAAAATTACTGCTGAAAAACTTCTTTTTTCAACGAAATGAGCATTAACGTTTAACATTTTATATTTCAATGGACTTATGATTTACCAGTAAACAATAAAGTGGCAAGTTCAGTCGCTGAACCCGCAATGACAACGCCAACTGCCCAGCGTACAAAAGTATCTTTTCCGATGTAACGTCCAGCATAACCAATTGCTAAACACAGAAGTATAACTGCAGCAGCGATAGGGATAATGTTACTAATAAGATCTGTTTTCAAATCACCTAATGCTTTTGCAGCCTTATCTAGTTTAGCGTAAGCAGGATGAGTTATAAAAAATGCAGTTATAATTGCAGAAACTACAATGATCTGATTATTATTTTCTGATTGAAAATTATTTAATTTTTTCATTTTCCCTCTCATTAAAGTTCGCTCATGAGTACTATTTTACGTTTCAATATTAAACGACACTATGCCGCCTTTTCTGCAACTGAATAATAGAATTTACTTTGAACTATATCCTCTTTAGAATTTATTTCATTATGGATTTTTAAATAACATATTAACAAGTTCAACTGCTGAACCAGCGATTACAACGCCAATTGCCCAGCGCACAAAAGTATCTTTTTCGATGTAACGTCCAGCGTAACCAATTGCTAAGCCCAAAAGTATAATAGCAGCGGCAATAGGTATAATAGTACCCAATTCTTTCTGAAGCCCTTCTAAAGCTGTTTTTGCTTTACCCAAAGTTTGGGCTTGAGCACATGCTGGATGGGTTATAAAAAATACAGTTATAACTGCGACAGTTGTAATAATTTTATTACGAACTGTTGTTTGGAAAATATTTGCTTGTTTCATTTTGTTTGTCCTGATTAAGTTTAAAACTGCCATAAGCAACCCCTCTTTCATGAAGAAATTTAAAAAGATATTTTGGATCAGCCCAAGTTCTCAATTTTCCTCTTTGTGTAAGAAGTGTATATTCATTTGCTGTCCCAGTTACTGGATCATCTGCAACAAATGTAAAATACCACTCCCTTTCTGAACGCATCACAATTGTAATCTCACGTGCTGCTTTTTGATTAAATGCCATATCAACACTATTTTGTTCTATCATTTTCATTATTTCTGCCCTCAATTAGAAAAGATTTTATGCAATCTTACTAATTAGAGCTTTAATAATTTCTTATCTACCTTTCATCATGACATTCTATCAAAATTGTAATTCTAAACGATAAATATAGTAATCATTAGTCCTGCTGCCTTTCCAATGGAGAGTCTTCTACTGTAAAGGCATCATGGGCACTACTTTCTTTATGTGTAAAAGCATCTTCTTCTAAAGAGACAGGAAGAGACTCTATCTTAATTTTTTGTTCTACCTTTCTGCTATGAAGCCATGTGGGCTCCTCTAATTCTTCATCTACGAGCGTAGAAGCCTTTACCTCAACAGATGAGGCATCTTTTTGCACATCAAGATCAACAAAGCTATTTTTGAATTTTCCAGCGCCGTAAAAACTAAGCACAATTTGTTCAGCACTATCTTGCGGCACTGTCTGTTCACAGCAACGCTCTAAAGCAGTTCTTACAATGTGAAAATTCTTATAACGATCAGAAATCTCAGAAGGAAAGAGTTGTGACTCTTTCTTATTATCAACATCAATTTGCCCTATATTTACGTCAAAATTATGTTCACTTTGCTTAATTGTTACTATTGTTTTTTTAGGTGCTGATGGGGAGTATGATAATTTATCACTCATATTTACTGCACAGATATTATTCCACGACTCTTGTATAACGACAGTTGAAGGTACTGTCGCGTGTAGAGTTGATGCGTATGCAGCAGCAACCATTATGAAATTTGGAACAATCATAAGCAATACATCCAATCATGAAAAGATTTCTTGATACAAACGTCAAGTCTGTGTGGTTTTTCTGACTGTTGCCACACTGTGTTTTGATAGATAGACGAAGCAAGATTCTTAAGCTTAGAATATCCTTTATAAATATGGATTTGCTTCTTTTTAAGGATGTTTTTCACATATTCTAGTACCCAATCAATGTGATAGCAATCATGTTTGCAAAAAGAGAGATTACTCTTAAGGAAGAACCATTTTTGTTTGGTCGTTGGGGTTGATTGTTTTATATAATTTTTTGATTTTTCAATTTTTTCAAGAGAATATCGATTTAAACCAGAAAGCCGTTGTGTATGGGAATATTTCTTATTGTAAGCATGAACTGTACGATCATTATGCACAGAGGGCTTGTTCTTTCTCACATATTGCCATAGTTTATAAAATGGCGATTTATATTCACTTTTGACCGCTGGTTCGTGAGAGTCAGGGAGAGGTAATGGTCTTTGTATACCCCGATTATCCATTTCAGCGATCAAACCGAAAAAGGATACGGTCGTGATAATTGCGACACAATTAAACAACTCTTCGTGGTCCAAAGCACATCTCCGTCAAGGTGACATATTTATCGTAGTTTTAATTTCGATAATAAATGGACAAAAATTGTCTATAATTGTGTTTAAAATATGGCAAAGCACAATTCTTTTTTGCAAGGGGAGTAATTAAGGTGGATGATCTCAAAAAGATGAATTTTGATGAACTACAAGAAATGCGTGCTCAAATCGATGTAGAATTGAAAAGGCGGCAAGCAAAAGAAAAACAAAATGCACGACGCAAAATTCTTGAAATTGCCAGTGCACATGGAATTGATATTGCTGATCTTGTCGGTAAAGAACGCCATTATAGAAATCCCAATAATCAATGGGAGTTATGGAATGGACGTGGGCGTAGGCCTAAGTGGATTAAGGAATGGTTGGAGAGTGGTTGTACGCTTGAAGAGTTAGAAGTGACATAATACTTAAGCAATATGCAAAAGTTATGAGAAGCAAGAGATGGGAACTCAGGCAGTGTGTTCTTTTGGGTGATTCGATATATAAAATGCTGAGTTAATGTATTAAAGCGCTGAGCGGTAAGGTAAAACTATAGAAAACATCAGGCATTCGTTCGACGGGGAAAGCTGTGTTGCTGCTAAGTCAGTATCGTCCATACTGTTTAGAAGCTCTCAATTGCACTATAGCTTTTGTATTTGAGAGGGTTTATGAGAGGTATTTTTTACTCATTTTTATCTACATTTAAACGCTTTTTATGCTGTGCAAAAAGGTGATGTTCATTGGTTCAATGTAAGGTGGACTGTGATAAAAATTTTACAGTATACGGTGTTGTGATTCTAAATTGAAAAAAAACGATAACTTATCACAATAAATCAATGTATTACTGTAATAATGCTGGTGTTATCATTTTATTTGCCAGCTCAAATTATGTTTATTTTTGCATAAAATAATTTATGAGAGGTACTTTCATCTCTTTCTTAAGCGGTTTTATCTATACATTGATTCTTTTTGTGATCTGTAAGCGCATGGCTTTGATTGATTCTTCATAAAAAGAGTTGAGAATTTGCTGTGTTCAAGATTTTTACAATATGCAAAATGATAAATTCTCATTGTAAGCTAATATGTTGAAGCATGTCTTTATGTTTTAAATACTGATCTGTAGGATCGTCATGTGATGCTGTTATGGATTTGTTTGTTTTTTTATGGTGTGGCTGTAGAGAGCAGCTCTGGGCTTGATCTTTTTATTGTTGGTCTGTTTGAGATAAGCAAGTGTTTTAGGGGATAAGGTTTTTGTCATTGGATTGGTTTTAGCATTTTGAGAGAATTTTGTGATGTATTTAAATGCATTTGTTATCAAAATTCATTATGTAGATCATTGAATAGAGGGTGTATTGAAAAGATAGAAAGAACCATTTTCTCGCTTTTTTTGCTTGAACAGTATGCAAAGGGAAAGATTACATGCATGATTCTTCAAAGATTTTTATGAAAAAATACCAAGTGACACTACAGTATATCGATTCTTTGAAAAGCTTAGTATAGAAAAATAAGTGAAGGGCTTCTCTTTAACAATTGGGAGAAATCTTATTCATAGCTTGCAAACAGTGAAATGGTATGGATTTTGTTTATTTTTTAAAGTGGGAGTCCCTGTAGCAAACGTGGAGCATGAGGGGAGAGACCGGCGGCTTCTTGAATGAGATATTGTTTTATCTTTGGTGTTTGATTGACAATTCCAAGACCGGTATCGCGTAGTATTCGCAAAAAGAGATTATCATTAGAAAAAAGTTTGTTAAGCCAGTCATTGCTTAAAGCCATACGTGTGGTTTCAAAACGTCTCCAGCCTTGATAGCGCTCTAAAGCAGTGAGGGAGCCAATATCAAGTCCCAATCGTGCTGTTTCAATAAGAACTTCAGCAAGTGCAGCGCTATCGCGTAATCCTAAATTAAGTCCTTGTCCTGCTAGGGGATGAATTGTGTGGGCAGCATCGCCAACCAGAGCAAACCGAGCTTTAATGCATTGACGTGTTAGTGAAAGGTTTAGGGGAAAAGCTTGACGTTCACCATTCCAAGAGAGCTTTCCAAGTCGATGACCAATGCGTTTCTCGAGTTCTGTTTCAAAAATAAGGGCATCAGCTTTGAGGTAATATTGTGCGGTTTTATGATCTTCATTCCATACAATGGCCGATCTGTTGCCTTTGAGGGGGAGAAGCGCGAAAGGTCCAGCAGGTAAGAAATGTTGAATGGCTTGTCCGAGATGGGGTTTTTCATGTTCAATAGTGCAGATGATTGCCGTTTGTTTATAGGAATGAGAAAAGTTTTTCAGTCCTGCTTTTGTGCGTAATTGGGAATGCGCTCCATCAGCTGCAATAAGCAATTTCGTTTGCCAAATTTTTCCATTGTTTAAGGTGACAGTTGTATGCTGCTCTTGTTGGTGAAAATCAACAACGCGTGTGTTTGTAATAACAGAAATATCCAGATCTTTTACACGCTTTTTTAAAGCATTTGTGAGTTCTCTATGTTCCACCATAGCTGCAAAGGGCTCATCGGGAGCGATATCTCCTGCAAAGGTTAAAAGAGTCGGTTTGACAGGATCATTTACGCATGCATCAGTGATGATCATGGAATGAATGGGTTGGGCATAGGGTTCTATAGGTTTCCAACATTGCAATTGTTTTAACATACGAATAGAAGCAGCTGAAAGGGCAATTGTTCGTATATTGGAAGTGGGCATGTCTTGTGGGGAAGCAGCATCAACGATAGTTATTTTCAGTGTGGGGGCTGTTTGCTTGAGTGCTATTGCTAGCGTTAAACCAACCGCCGCTCCCCCCGCAATGAGAAGATCGCATTGTTTTAACGTTTTGTTGGATTTGGTCTTTTTATCGGGTTTTATATTTTTACTAGGATCAGAATACACAACACTTCGTTCCATTGTTGGCAGTTTATTCGTTTTTAAATAAGGATATCTTTTTTAACATTCTCTTTTCTACAATATTTTAACTTCCTCTTTACTTTAAAGAACTAGGATTTTTGATGTGCACCGATCTATGAAATAGGTAGGATTTTCTTAGGTGTATACCTTCTGATAATCGTCCGTGTAATTTACTTCATAGTTTCATTGAGCAAATTGTACCCTGAATATTCTGGTTAAGTTTCTATTTCTCTATTTGTATACTTAGTTGATGCAAAAGAAAACTGAAATCAAACAGCAATAGCACTCTCTTTTTAATGGGCATGATGTGTTTTAGTCTCACCCTTTTAAAGGATAAGGTCTGATGGTCCTACAAAATGGGAAATTGTTATGAATATGATGGTAAAACTGTATTAGTATTTTGTGGTCATAATTTTACAACTCTTTAATGTGAAGATTTTGTATTTGGAAATTGAGAGATGCATCAAAGTTCTTCTCCTTATGATTCATTAGAAGCGCAAAAATCTTACAGTTCACGGCTCATTGAAATGTTTTTGCGCCAAATTGGTGTTTTCATTGGGCTTGGACTTTTGGGCTTCATTCTTTTTTGCGTTTTGGCTTTGGCAACGTGGAATGCAGCAGATCCTTCGTTGACGCATGCAAGTACAAATAAAATTACAAACTTTATGGGATGGCCTGGGGCAATTTTTTCAGATTTTGTCATGCAGTTTTTTGGTTTGGCTGGTCTTGGTGTGTTGTTGCCGCCATTATTTTGGTCGTTTCTTTTGTTGGCGCAAAAAAATATCTATAATTTGATTTTTCGCCTTTTTTTGTGGGTGCTATCAACGATTTGTTTTTTAATTTCTTTTGCCCTTATAACACCTGTTGCTTCTTTTACATATTGGCCGTTGCCTATAGGCTTGGGTGGGGTTTTAGGGGATAAAGCTTTAGGAGCTGTTTATTCCATTTTTCCTGTTTTTCTTTCTCCTGTTCAGAATGTACTGTTGGGGTTGGTGGTGCTTGTTTTGGGTTTTTTCATGGCTGCTTTTGCGGGTAATGTGGTATGGCGGCGCCAGAGAAAGAAAAGTAAAGTAAAAAATGTTCATAAAAACGAAAGTGTTGATCCTCTCTTCGATGAGCTAGAAGATCCAGAACAAGGTGCAGAGAGAGTGCAGCATGGTTTTTTTGTGACAACTTTAGGCGCTATTTTCCATCTTTTTTATTTTTTACAAGCGCGTTTTTTTCGCCTTTTTTCTCGAAAAAGTTGCTCTAAGAGACAAGAAAAGTCTTTGGATCGCATTGAACCAATTTTTGGCGATGAAAAAACAAAATATCAAGAAAATCAGAAGAAGGCATCTGTTTCTCCTGTTAAAAGCCGTGTTGTGAAACCTTTAACGGCTTCTTTAAATGGTGGTTTTCTTCTTCCACATTTAGATTATCTTTCGGTTCCACCACCGTCTGTTCGAGATGCAAAACTTTCTCCTGCTGTCTTAAAAGTCAATTCTCAGGAACTTGAGAGGGTCTTATTAGATTTTGGTGTTAAGGGAAAAATTATTGATGCGCGCCCTGGTCCGGTGGTCACTTTGTATGAATTTGAACCAGCAGCCGGTATTAAGTCGTCCCGTATTATTGGTTTGGCAGATGATATTGCACGTTCAATGCGTGCCATTTCAGCGCGTGTTGCTGTGGTACCAGGACGTAATGTCATTGGCATAGAATTGCCCAATGCGAAGCGTGAGATGGTTTATTTACGAGAAATGTTACAAGCGCAAGAATTTGTTGAGAGCAAAGCAAAACTGGGACTTGCTTTGGGTAAGACAATCGGGGGTGAGACGGTTATCGCAGATTTAGCAAAAATGCCGCATCTTTTGGTGGCAGGTACAACGGGATCAGGAAAGTCTGTTGCCATTAATACCATGATTTTATCACTTCTTTACCGTATGACACCTGAACAATGCCGCCTCATCATGGTGGATCCGAAAATGCTTGAACTTTCGGTTTATGATGGCATTCCTCATTTGTTAACACCTGTGGTGACAGATCCGAAAAAAGCTGTGATTGCACTGAAATGGGCTGTTCGTGAAATGGAAGAACGCTACAGCAAAATGTCTAAACTGAGTGTGCGTAATATTGATGGATTTAATGCACGCCTTAAAGAGGCAAAAAGTCAGGGAGAGACAATGGCGCGTACAGTTCAAGTGGGATTTGATCATGAGACTGGTGAGCCTCTTTATGAAACGGAAACACTTGATTTTAGTCCTATGCCCTATATTGTTGTTATTATTGATGAAATGGCTGATTTGATGATGGTTGCAGGCAAGGATATTGAAGGAGCGGTTCAACGTTTGGCACAAATGGCACGTGCTGCTGGTATCCATGTGATTATGGCAACCCAGCGTCCTTCGGTAGATGTGATTACGGGGACTATTAAAGCGAATTTTCCAACACGTATTTCTTTTTCTGTCAGTTCAAAAATCGATAGTCGAACAATTCTTGGTGAACAGGGCGCTGAGCAATTGTTAGGACAAGGGGATATGCTGTTCATGATGGGTGGAGGGCGAGTCCAGCGTGTTCATGGGCCTTTTGTGGCTGATGATGAGGTGGAGCAGGTGGTTATGCATCTTAAAGCACAAGCTTTGCCTGATTATTTGGAGACTATTACCCAAGAGACCGCAGAAAATGAGACGGATGCATCGTTGGCTTCCCCTTGTGCAGATGATCCTTATAGCCAAGCTGTTGCCGTTGTTCTTCGTGATCGTAAAGCTTCAACCTCTTATATTCAACGCCGTCTAGGAATTGGTTATAATCGTGCGGCTTCATTGATTGAGCGAATGGAAGAAGAAGGTATTATTAGTGCTGCAAATCATGCGGGGAAACGGGAAATTTTGGTGCCTGTTGAAGAAGAACGTTTTTAAGATAAAATCTTTTTCTTTTAGGGAAGGGATTTATTCAGCGTTCTCCTTAACTTATAGAGTCAATAGCTGTTGCTTGTGAGCCTTTATAAAAACGTTTTTTATGACTGAAAAGAACATTTATGTTCGCAATAATTATGTTTTTTGCTCTTTCATTTTCCGTTGAGAATTGGGTATAATCTGTGCTACTTTATTTGTTCAACATATGGAAATAGAGGACATCATTGGTGCGGCAAATTATATGGGGAGGGGAAAGTTTTTATGGCTTCAGAAACTCAAGGGCCGTTTGAATGTTTGGGGAGTGTGATAGAGAAGATTGCCAAGAAGAGAGGGGAGGCATCGTTGCCGTCTTCTTGTGCAGATGATCCTTATAGCCAAGCTGTTGCCGTTGTTCTTCGTGATCGTAAAGTTTCCACGTCTTATCTTCAACGCCGTCTGGGCGTTAGCTATAACCGTGCTGCTTCATTGATTGAGCGGATGGAGACAGAAGGCGTTATTAGTGCCGCGAATTATATGGGAAAACGGGAAGTTTTGGTGTCTGTCCCAAAAGAACATTTTTGAAATAAAAGCTTTTGATAGTCTTTATAAAACAATATCTTTTTCTTTTAGAAAAGGGTATTTATTTACTCCTTAATAATAAAACAAACGCGTATTGCTTGGGAGCATTGTTTATGAAAACATCTTTTTTGCAACAAAGAGGAAGCTTGAGGTTTGTTGGAATTATTGTCTTTTTGTGCTTAACTTTTCCTGCTTTTTCGCAATCATATAAGAAAGTGGCGTCCAATAAGGTGGCAAGAGCGCAGAATGTTGTGAATTATTTTGCAGCAATTAAAACAATGACAGGAGATTTTATTCAGTTTAGTCCGAAAGGAAAAATGTCTCAGGGAACGTTTTATTTAGAACGTCCAGGAAAAATTCGTTTTATTTATAAAAAATTACCTTTACAGATCATTGCAGATGGTCAATTCATAGGAATTAATAATCGTGCACTGAATACGTGGAACTTTTCACAACTTTCTCAAACGCCCATGAAGTTTCTGTTAGACGATAAAATTAATATATCATCGGGGCGTTTGTTGGCGTTTCGCGAAGATCCAGGAGCAGTGACAATTGTTCTGCGGGATAAAAGCATGGGGGCAGGGCAAATAAGGATGGTGTTTGATTCTAAAAACGCGGCTTTACGGCAATGGACAATTGTTGATCAACAAAATTTGGAGACCACTGTTCAAGTCATGAATGTACGCACGGGTGTGAGATTTGTTGATGGGATGTTCACACTTCCTTCAAATAAATAGTGCATTGTACCTCATTGGAATTGAAACAGATGATCTTTCGTATCGCGACTTGGAATATTAATTCTATCCGTTTGCGTCTTGCACAGGTTTTGCAATATTTGCAACTCTTTTCTCCGGATATTTTATGTCTACAGGAGACAAAATGTCCGGATGCTTTATTTCCAGTGGAGGCTTTTAGAGCGGCCGGATATAAGTATATTCTATTGAGTGGACAAAAATCTTACAACGGCGTGGCAATTGTTTCGCGTTTGCCTTTTAAAAATGTTGAAAAGCGTTCTTTTTGTCAAAAACAAGATTGTCGTTATCTTTCGGTCATTGTGGAAGCCTATGGCAAGAGCATACGGATTCATAATTTTTACGTTCCCGCTGGGGGAGATGTACCTGATGCTGAGGTGAATGAAAAATTCCGTCATAAACTTGACTTTTTAGAAGAAATGTCTATGATCCACGTTGATCAAGGAGATGGTTTTTCTTCTCTTTTGTTGGGTGATTTGAATATTGCTCCTTTGCCAGAAGATGTGTGGTCTCATCAACAGTTGTTGAAGGTCGTAAGCCATACACCTATTGAAACGGAACGGTTACAAGCCTTATGCCACCAAGGTGGGTGGGTGGATCTTATGCGTATGCATATTCCTGTTCCCGCTAAGCTTTACACATGGTGGAGTTATCGTGCACGCGATTGGGCACTTGCTGATCGGGGACGGCGCCTTGACCATATCTGGTCTTCTCCAGATTTAGCTCCATTTGTTGCAGATCTTTCCATTTTTCGTGAAGCACGGGGCTGGAAACAACCTTCAGATCATGTTCCAGTACAAACTGTATTTGATTTTTCACGGTAACTTTGAAATAACAAGTAAATAAATTATTAATATTATTAATGATTCTGAAGAAATATGGGAGACTAGATGTATATCAGAAATCTCAAAGGGGTTGTTTCTAACAGATTACTCTATAGTGTTTTATTGTGTTTTTTTCTATTATCGGGATGTATGGTTGGTCCTAATTACCGTAAAACATCTTTTCGTGTTCCAGAAAATTGGGGACAACAGTCTGCGCAGATTTCAAGGCGTACAACTACGCTTGCTGGGTGGTGGCGGCGCTTGGATGATCCTGTTTTGAATGCATTAATCAATGAGGCAATTTCTGGAAACAATAGTGTTGCTGTTGCCAAGGCACGAATTCGCGAGGCGCGTGCGAGTTTAGAGCAAACGGTTGGATCTCTTTTGCCAAGTATGACAAATTCTTTTTCAGGAACGCGTAGTAGTGGCAGATCTGATACGGTTTTAAATAAAAATTTTAACCAATATCATAATAGTTTTGATGCGAGCTGGGAGCTCGATTTTTTTGGTGGACATAAGCGGGCAGTTGAAGCTGCACGTTATGGCTTTGAAGCGACTGTGGAAGATATGCGTGATACCATGGTGATGCTTTTGGGAGATGTAGCAACAAATTATGTTCAAGTCCGTGGCTGGCAACACAAGTTATTAATTGTGCGGCAAATTGCTGCATCACAGCGTAAAACATACGAATTAATACGGAGCAAATTAACAGCTGGTGATGCTTCAGAGCTTGATGTTTCAAATGCAGAGGCACAAGTGGCCAATACAGAAGCAGATATATCACAGATGGAAGCGAATTTGGCCATGAGCATCCATCGCCTTTCTGTCTTAACTGGGCGTGTGCCCACAGCTTTGCGAGATCTTTTACAAAAAAATGCCAAACATGCAAAAATTCCGCAACCAAAATGGCCAATACCAGCAGGAATTCCAGCGGATATTTTGTTAACGCGTCCGGATTTACGACGGGCTGAGCGCCAATATGCACAAGCAACAGCAAGGATTGGTCAACGTGAAGCAGATCTCTATCCATCACTCACTTTAACCGGTAGTATTTCGACAGCCGCAGAGACAATTCATCAATTATGGAAGGCTTCAACCATTGGTTGGTCTTTTGGACCAGGGCTTCGTTTACCTTTGTTTAATGGGGGGCAGATCATGGCCTCTGTAGCAGCCGCACGTGCACAGCGTGATCAGGCTTTTGTGACATATCGGGTTGCTGTGTTAACAGCATTAGAAGATGTGGAAAATGCGTTGGTAAGATTGACCAAAGAACATCAGCGATTAGAAAAGTTGATCGTTGCAAATAAGGCTTCTTGGCATTCCTTACAACTTTCACGCAGCCTGTTTGAAAATGGAAATACCAGCTTTCTTGAATTGTTAAATGCGAATCGCTCTTATTATTCTGCGCAAATGGCGCTTAACGATAGCCGTATTACTTTGGTTACTCAATATATTTCGTTGATGAAAGCACTGGGTGGGGGCTGGGATGGTGTTGTTGATGTCTCACGTCCAGAAGTTGTTGATGGTGTACCACGTACGCGTACAAAGGTAGGGAAATGAAAAAAAGTTTTATAAAAAATTTTATTACAAAACGTAAAAAACTGTCTTTCTTTTTAACCATTCTATTCCTTATCATTGTATTATGGTTGCGTTCTGTTTTTTTTGGAACAGCAGCACCAGTTTATATGACAGCAGTGGTGAAGCGTGGTGATATCGAGGAAAGTGTTTTGGCTTCTGGTCTTGTGCGTCCTTATCGGCTGGTGGCTGTTGGTGCACGTGCAACAGGGCGTGTGGTCTCTATGCGTGTTGTTCCTGGTAGTGTTGTCAAAGAAGGTGATCTTTTGGCGGAAATTGATCCTACAGATCAGGAAAATGATCTGAAAAGAAAAAAGGCAGCATTATCGCATTATTATGCGAATTTAGTGGAACAAGAAGCTTACCTTTCCCTTGCACAGAAAAATTTAGAGCGTCAAAAAGAAATGATCAAGTCACATGCGACTTCACGGGCAAATCTCGATGATGCTACAACACAAGTAAAAATACGCGAGGCGCAAATTGCTCAGCTTCGCCAACAGATTGTACAAGCACAAATTGATGTAGACAGTGCAGAGGTGAATCTAGGATATACTAGAGTGACGGCTCCTTCAGCGGGAACAGTGTTAGCAACTGTTGTGGAGGAAGGGCAAAATGTGAATGCGGTTCAGTCAGCACCAACGATTGTTATTTTAGGTGATTTGTCAAAAATGACAATTAAAGCACAAATTTCAGAAGCTGATATTTTGAAAGTTCAGGCTGGACAGCCTTTGTATTTTACAGTTTTGGGAAATTCACAACGTCGTTATGAGGGTGTTTTAGAAAGGGTGGATCCGGCTCCTGAGGAAATTCGCGCTGATGTGAGTATTAATCCTGGTATGGTGGGAGGGTCGAGCGCTCTTATATCATCGGCTATCTATTATAATGGGGTTGTGCATGTGGATAATGCTGATAATTTTTTGCGAACCTATATGACGGCACAAGTTCATATTATCTTAGGGCGAGCTCAGAACGTTTTGTTGGTTCCAAGTGATGCTTTGCGGGATGAGACAAAAGAACGTACAGCATGGGTTTCTGTTTTGGAAGAGAAAGATAAAGTGGTGGCAAAACAAGTGACCGTCGGCCTTAATAATAAAGTGATGGCAGAGATTGTTTCAGGGCTTAAGGAGGGGGATGTGGTTATCACAGGTTCGAGCGATGGAGAAATGCCCAATATTCCTCATGAACATAATGAAGATGAGAGCTAAAGCATGAAAGCAGAGCAAGCAAAAGCTGTCCTCGTTTTAGAAAATGTTGTGCGCGAGTTTCCCGCTGGTGAAACATTTGTTACTGTTTTGAAAGATATCAATCTTACCATTAAGCGCGGTGAAATGGTGGCGATTGTGGGCGCTTCGGGTTCAGGAAAATCCACTTTGATGAATATTTTGGGCTGTCTTGATCGACCAAGTTCCGGCCGTTATTGGATTTCAGGAAAAGAAACAGCCATCCTTTCTGCTGATGAATTATCCGCTTTGCGGCGCAATCATTTTGGATTTATTTTCCAGCGCTATCATCTGCTGAATGAATTAACGGCACTGGGCAATGTTGAAATTCCAGCTATTTATGCAGGATGTGCATCAAGTTTAAGAAAAAAGCGTGCAGGGGAGCTTTTAACACGCTTAGGCATGGGAGATCGGATCAATCATCGTCCCAATCAACTCTCCGGTGGTCAACAACAACGTGTCTCTATTGCTCGTGCTTTGATGAATAATGCAGAGGTCATTCTTGCCGATGAACCAACCGGTGCATTAGATAAACAGAGTGGTCAAGAAGTGTTGCGTATTTTAGATGAGCTTCATCAAGAAGGGCGCACCATTATCATTGTAACACATGATATGCAGATAGCTGAAAGAGCAGAGCGTATTATCGAACTTAGTGATGGTGAAATTATTGCGGACAATGTGTCAAAGGGCGCAAAAACCAAAATAAATGCTCAACCTCTTCAGGAAAAACAAAATCAAAAAGAGCAAAAAACAATGGGGGTTTTTCGTTCTTTTGCTGAACGGTTTCGTGAGGCATTTGTGATGGCTTTGTTGGCAATGAATGCCCACCGAATGCGGACTTTTTTAACAATGCTCGGGGTAATTATCGGTATTGGCGCGATTATTGCTATGGTGGCTTTGGGAAATGGTACGCGGGAAAAAATTATGGAAAATTTTAAAAGTCTGGGTTCCAATACATTAACTATTTTGCCGGGAAAAAGCCTCTCTGATCCACAGGCAGAGAAAATAACAAGTTTGGTGGAAGCGGATGCAGAAGCTTTATCGCGATTGCCTTATGTTGCTGGCGTAACACCTCAACTTTCAACAAGCTCTATTGTACGTTCTGGTGCCGTTAAAGCCAATGCTGTTATTGCTGGGGTGGGAGAGCAATATTTTCAGACACAAGGACTTAAAGCTGTTCAAGGGAGATTGTTTGATCGGAATAGTGTGCATGAGAGAGCCGTGGATCTGGTGATCGAAAAAGAGGCAGTTGCTGTGCTTTTTCCTCATAGTCGTGAGAGTCCTATTGGAAAAGTCGTTCATGTGGGAAGTGTCCCTGTACGTATTGTTGGGGTGGTCGATCCGCAACATATGGTAGGAGGCATTTCAAGTACGTTGCAGGTTTATTTGCCTTATACAACCGTGCAAACACGTTTACTTGGAACGACACAGGTTCGGGCAATTACGATTAAAATTGCTGATAATGTCGATTCACATTTAGCAGAAAAGATGGTAAAACGTTTCCTTTCTATGCGCCATGGTGGAGAAGATTTCTTCATTAGAAATTCAGAGTTCTTTCGTGAGCGTATCATGGAAAGTACGCATATCTTAACGCTTTTAGTCTCTTCTATTGCCGCTATCTCATTGATTGTGGGTGGTATTGGAGTGATGAATATTATGCTCGTTACTGTTTCAGAGAGGATTAATGAAATTGGAGTGCGTATGGCAGTGGGTGCGCGCCAAAGTGATATTTTGCAGCAATTTCTCATTGAAGCAGTTTTGGTTTGTGTCATTGGAGGTGGTTTGGGAATCCTCTTTGGGCTTTCTGTCGGTGGTTTGTTCTTGCTCTTTAAAGCACCTATCCACTTGGTTTACACAATGGATTCAATTCTCATATCTCTTACTTTTTCAACTCTCATTGGGATATGTTTTGGCTTTTCACCCGCACGACAAGCTTCACGACTCGATCCTGTAGTTGCTCTCTCACGTGATTAAGTTTTAACAATTATTGTGAATATGATTGTAGCGCGTTCGTATGGGAAAGTCATTCAATGGTATGAATGAAGGGTGGAGGCTCTATGGAGTATTCCACTTTAATAAAATAATGAGCATGAGGGAGCAGTCTTTTCTGTTGCTTTTTGATTGCGCGATAAGAAGTGTGCAAAGTCATTGTTACGAGATTCCTATACAAGAAGATAAAGAGAGATAGTGCAGGATGCATTTTTAGTAACAATCTTTATTGCTGATTTCCTTAGGGTAAGAAGCTTTTGTATAAGAGACTTTCTTTTTTTAATGATTTTAGACATCGAACCAGCCCTATAAAACAGTATATGACATATCATTGTAGTTTTTGCATAAAGCGCTTTAAATCCTTTGCGTTATTCTGTTTTTTTGCGTGTCTTGTGGAAAATATACATATCTCGATGATGTTTGTATTTTCATTATTTGGTTGATCATTGGTTTTTACGATTCCGTAGAGGCTTTAGCTTTAGAGAGTTCGTTTTAAAAGAAACATTGAAAAGGAAATAGGTCATTTTATTATCTTGAGAAAGTGCATATCTTTTAAAGATTGTTATAAGATCTTACACAAAATAGTTTAAATGTTATGGGCAATGATAGAGATTCTTCATATACAATTTATAGATTGCATGGGAATGAGAAAAAGTACGAGGATGACTTTGTTGCATATTCTTTTCTGTTAGCACATCAAATTTAAAAAAAGATTTTTTCCTCACATGTAAAAGTGGTTGTAGGTCAAGTTTATGCGGGGATGCATATTATGTTTTAAGCAATGATTTTAAAATTATTCATTTTAAATTTTTATACAAAAATTGGTCTTAAAGAAAATTGACATGTAGGTATTCGTGATGACTTTTGTGAAACAGAAAAGGTTAATGTGTTTATAATCTAAAATGCTTTCTTGAATGTGGTTTATGGTGTGAAGAGCTTGCTTAGAAAATTTAAACAATAGTGCGTAAAGCTTAGAATGCGGTTCTTATGTAAACTTGAATTGTTTTGAGATATTGAAAGGCAAGAATACGGATTTGATTGATCTGTTGTATCATGCTTTCATTACCGCTCTTTTTAACGGGGTAGGCAATAAAATGAACTTCCGGCATGAGATATTTAAGTTCACGCATCGAGCGCCACATGTGGTAATCATGGGTGACAATGTATACCGTTTTATAGTGGTGTTTTTTAATCCAAGCAGCGCTTTCTTCTGCATTGCCTTTGGTATTTGTGGCTTTGTGGCCAATATCAACACAACAAGTAAAGAGTTGGGATGTAATGTGTGTGCTATGCATGAAACTCTTTAGATTGGTGTTTGTGTTGACGCCACTGATCAAAAGCCGCGAACCTCGCCCCTTTTGTAAGAGATTAAGTCCTGTTTCTATGCGTTTTTCTCCCCCTGTAAGAACAATGATGGCATCTGCTTTTAGCAAAGGATTGGGAGGTTGAAGGCGCTCGGTCTTTTCAGAAAAAATAATAAAACCAATACAGAAAAGTAGAATAATGATTAAAAGCAATAATGCTGTTGGTGGAAAATAGCGAAATAAACGGCGCCATGGGTGGGATATGCTACATTTTTTCACAGACTGTTCTGAGGTGTCTTGCGTCAGTGAGTTCGAATTATAGGAGTCGTGAATCATAATATTAAAAGAGGCCGTTTTCGCATTGATCAATTTTTCTAAGTTGTGCCAGGATAGTCATACGGTTTGTCAACATGGTAAGAAAAGAAACAAAAAGAATAAGACCCATGATTTTTCCATAAGGAAGAGAACTCATGGAAAGGTGTCCAAACAAGGCGGTTATTTGGCTGGCTTCTACTCTCCCTAGATTATAGTTTGTCCAAAAGGCAAAAACAGTAAACAGCAATGCGCTTGTGATACCACCATATAATGCACCACGCAGCGCAGTTTTAAAAAAATGCCAATCAAATTGTCGTGCAATGAAAAGCGTTTCAGTGCCAAGAAAATATAACACATTGATAATGTGCGCATTCTCTGCCAATGCATTGCGTGTGGCAAAGATAACTGTGAGTATGAGTGAGCCTAAAACCAATATTAAAATCGCAAAACCAATGAAAATAGTGGTGCGTGCCATGGTGGCAAAACGACTGACCCAAACACGGTGATCATCAAACTGACCTCCTGGAATTTGTGTTTTGATTGCCTGACTGATGGCACGAAAATCAATTTCTTCATTCTCTTTCAAGGTTACGATGATAAGGCGGGGCAGGGGCAATTCATTGATGCTTAAATTCGTTCCAAGCCACGGTTCAAGCAATTTTTCAGTAGCTGTTTGGTCAACAATTTTGGCATCTTCTACACCAGAAAATGTTTTGGCCAATTTAACCGCATTTTGCAGATTTTTTTCGATATCAATATTTTCAATGCGACGTATTTGAATGGTTGCTTCATAACTGATTTGATTACTCCAACTGTTCGCTGCACGCTGGACTAAATCAACGCCGATTAAGGTGAGGCTTGAGAGAAATGTCATAATGGCAATCACTGCAACCAATGCTTGTCCAGAAATATTGCTATTGGGAATAATCGCCGTGGTGTTGTTGGGACTGCTTGTAAAAATAGGGAAAGACTTATTCATGAATTGTCATCCGTCCATTATGGAGAAGCATACGTCGTGCTGCAACTTGTTCCATCAGGGCAATATCATGGGTGGCAATGACGACAGCTGTGCCAAAACGGTTTAATTCAATAAACAAGCGTAGCAGACGTTTTGCTAAAGGTGGGTCAACATTGCCTGTCGGTTCATCAGCAAGCAAAATTTCAGGTTGATCAATGAGTGCGCGTGCAATGGCTACTCTTTGTTTTTCTCCGCCAGAAAGAACGGGTGGTAAAACATGAATATGATCTCCAAGACCTACCCAACAGAGAAGATCTTCGACTTCACTGCGATAAGTTGCTTCTTCTTGTCCTTTAATGCGTAAGGGTAAAGAGACGTTTTCATAAGTGGTCATGTGATCAAGAAGACGAAAATCTTGAAAGACAACACCAATACGTCTGCGTAATGCAGGAAGCTCTTGTCGTTTGAGTAATGCTGTATCATTGCCAAATAAGTCAATGTGACCACGCGTTGGTTTAAGCGCCAAAAACATCAGACGCATTAACGATGTTTTTCCTGCTCCAGAAGCACCAGTGAGAAATTGAAATGAGCCAGCAGGAATATGAAAACTAATATCACGAAGAACCTCTGGGCCCATGCCATAGCGTAGGCCAACATTTTCAAAATGAATCACTTTTCGCTACCACTTCTGCTGTTATATTGTATGACTCTTAGCACTTTTACTCCCATTGTTTTAGGCTGTTGTTTGAGATTATACTCTACACCCTCCAATATTTCTCCTCTGTTTTTAAGAAATATTGCTGAAGATCATTCATTATATATCTCCTTAATTTTATCTTTATTTATGATTTTAGCAAGAATTCCAAGGTGTTTCTAGCAGAAACATAACAACCGCTATTTCTGTTTTTTTGAGATTTAGTATTGAGCTTACTTGGTTGGCGGTTGGTAAGATGTTTTGTATCGCTTGCTTTAGATTGTGTTAAAACTCGCTATGGGCATTTTTTATCTTTGCTTGTTTTTCTTTCTTACCCAAAATACCTTGATTTATAAGGGTAATTTATTCTTCTTCAATTTTAAAAAAGCTTTGAAGCGAGTATATGTATTGCCAGCTTTTTTATCATGAGTATAAACTCTTCTATTTGTAGTTTTATGGCGATGTGTTTGGGAAATGCTTATTCATCAATTCTCTTAAATAAAAAGGGTATCCGTAATATTTTGCGTTGGCAAAGAGAATAGTTGTACGAGCTGAGATCTTTCATGAGGGCTTTAGCAGAAAGGCTAAAGCCCACCGGTGATATTATGCGTTAAGCGATCATTTCTTTATTTTGGCGATTGGCAATAAGATCATCAACGACTTGTGGTTCGGCAAGGGTTGAAGTATCTCCTAGATTATCAAAATTATTTTCAGCAATTTTACGTAAAATACGTCGCATAATTTTTCCTGATCGCGTTTTGGGAAGTTGGGGCGCAAATTGTACTTTATCCAATATGGCAATGGAGCCTATTTCCTTTCTGACATGCTTTATAAGCTCGTTGTGCAACTCTTCACTTGGGGATGTTCCTTCCATGAGGGTGACAAAACTATAAATTCCTTGCCCCTTAATGGCATGAGGGTAACCAACAACAGCGGCTTCCGAAACAGCAGGATGAGAAACAAGCGCTGATTCAATTTCAGCTGTTCCTAGTCTGTGTCCGGAAACATTGAGAATGTCATCAACCCGTCCTGTAATCCAGTAATAGCCATCGCTATCGCGTCTACAACCGTCGCCTGTAAAATATTTTCCTTTATAGGTAGAAAAATAGGTTTCAATAAAGCGCTCATGGTCATGATAGAGGGTACGCATTTGTCCTGGCCATGAGTCAATAATGCAAAGATACCCTTCTGCTTCACCTTCCAAAATATTTCCTTGCTCGTCGATGATTTGCAGTTGTACTCCAAAAAAAGGACGTGTGGCGGAGCCTGCTTTAAGCGGTGTTGCACCGGGTAGGGGGGTGATCATATGCCCTCCTGTTTCTGTTTGCCACCATGTATCAAGAATAGGGCAGTGATTGTTGCCAACCGTATGATAAAACCATTCCCATGCCTCTGGATTAATTGGTTCGCCTACGGTGCCTAACAGACGCAAGGATGTTCTTTTCGAGCGTTCAACAAATGAATTGCCAGCCCCCATTAAAGCACGAATAGCCGTTGGTGCGGTGTAGAATGTATTGACTTGGTGTTTATCAACGATTTCCCAGAATCTGCCTTTGTCAGGAAAGGTTGGTGTGCCTTCAAACATTAAAGTGGTGGCACCGTTGCATAAGGGACCATAAACTAAGTAAGAATGACCGGTAATCCAACCAATATCAGCAGTGCACCAGTAAATTTCACCCAGATGATAATCAAAAACATATTTATGGGTCATCGCGGCATAAACAAGATAACCTGCTGTTGTATGCAAAACACCTTTCGGTTTGCCTGTAGAGCCAGAGGTGTAAAGTATAAAAAGGGGATCCTCAGCATTCATTTGTTCTACGGGGCAGTCTGTTTTTGCATGGGGTATTTCCTCATGGTACCAAAAATCTCGTTCCTCTACCCAATCAATTAGGCCGCAGGTACGTCGTATGACCATGACTTGGTTTACATGCACATTTTGCTGGGCGGCAATCTCAATGGCATGGTCCACATTGTCTTTTAAATGAATCCGTTTGCCACCACGCAAGCCGTGGTCAGCGGTGATGATGAAGGTCGATTCACAGTCAACAATGCGTCCAGCTATGGCCTCAGGAGAAAAGCCAGCAAAAATCACCGAATGAATAGCACCAATGCGAGCGCAAGCAAGCATGGCATAGGCCGCTTCGGGAATCATAGTTAAGTAAATGGTGACTTTGTCCCCTTTTTTGACGCCGTGCTTCTTTAAAATATTGGCAAAACGGCAAACATGTTCATAAAGCTCGTGATAGGTGATTTTTTTATCATGATAAGGATTATCTCCTTCCCAAATGAGGGCAATTTTATCACTATGGGTTTTCAGGTGACGATCAATGCAATTATAGGCAACATTTGTTATGCCATCTTCGTACCACTGAATCGATACATCATTATGAAAAGACGTATTTTTTACTTTTGTAAAAGGTTTAAACCATTCAATACATTGACCATGTTTTGCCCAGAAGCTTTCTGGATTATTGATGCTTTCTTGATACCACTGTTGATAGGTTTCCTCGTTGATGAGAGCAGTTTTTTTAATATCCTCTGGTATTGGATAGATTTTTTCAGACATTAGTTCCCTCTTTTCATATTGTTGGGAAAAATCAGCCCACTGTATTTTTTAGGCAAAACTTCCCCGTAAGCTTTTCATTTTCAGATTAGATTAAATGACAAAAATTGGAATAGTCAATTTTTAAAATCTGAAATGATAATATTGAAGAGAGTATCTTATGCTGCTTTTAGGTGCGCAAATGTGGCAGAGCATCTTATAGAACTTTTTATAAGCGCATAAAAAAGGAGAGCTTTTAAAAAGGTAGATGAAGGCGCTTTATCGCTTTGAATGTTTTTTATTTTTATTCTCTTGTTTTGAAAAGAAGTATTGTTACGATATTCATATAATCCAAAATATCTACGCAAAAAATCAGAGATAAAAATAGAATTCCTACCAATAATCTTGTTTTATAGATAGTTTCCAACTAAAATTGCCGAATATTTTAATAAAAGTAGCGTATATAGTGTTCCATAAAATGAGAATGCAAAGTAGTCTTATGATTTCATGAACAATATTCATTATAATAAAATCCTGATTATAAGATATGAACAATAATATGTATCTCTGAAAATTATGTTATTCATAGATATAGATAATTAATTTTAGTATGTTTTTTCGAATATATTTACAAAATATTCACTTCAGAGATACCTTTGTGCTATTCTCTATAAATTAGAACCAACACTCACGAGCTTTTTGGAAGAACCCCACCAAAACCTCTGAAGAAACCAGTCGTGGCGCCCAGAAGGCCACCCATAAGTGCGTCTGGACCAGTTATAGCACCCATTGCTGCTCCGGTCCCTGATCCTGCAATTGCAAAGTCAAAACTCTGTGCATTCATATGAGATATAAAATTGAGATATAAAATCATTAAAGCTACAAGCACTTTCATAAACAGGTGTTGAATCATGTATCGTATAAACGAAGCTTGAAAAATTTCTCCTATTACTCCACCTTGAGTTATCTCTATTAAAAAGAGTGTTAAAATGATACACAGCAAATTGCTATCATGCGTTTTAGAGAAGTTTCAAACATAATTTTTAAAAAATAAAAACTTTATAAATAATGTATAAATTATTTACATGTGAAATAATATTATAATATATTTCTTATCTTATTTTAAATAAAAAGAAATAATGACCTGATTTTTCTTAAATTAGTTTAAAATTACAAGAATTTTTCATATGAAAAATTGGTGTTTTTTTCTTGATTTACGAGAATAACAAGGAAATATATTTATACTGTTTTTGAACTCAGTTGTGTTGCTAGTGTTATGCGTTTGCTTGGTGAATTTTTGTTTTTAGTCGATGGCTGTGCTCATCTCACCTTTTTGGTACGCAAAAAGCCTCTCTGGTATTTATGATTGCTCCCATGTTCGCTAGCATGGCTTTTAGTGTTCTCTTGGGTATTTGAGGTGTTTATTGAATCAAGCAGCTTGTATTGAAAGTGTAGGCGCTGATTGATGTTGTAATTTTCTCCTCGTCTGCTTTACGCACTTGTTACGTGAGGCAATGGTTCACATCTCTTGGAGAAGTTGAGAGAATTCGTGGTTTTAACGAGAATTACCGTGATATCCGTGCTGAATGTTTTGTGTCATACAGGCGTGATGAATATTACTCATACAAACAAGTGCTTAGAAACGTTGCGCATTCTTTTTGTTATGGCTCTCTTTTCTCTTCGTGTGCATTTTACCTTTCTTATTTTGCCTTAGTTGGGTTGTTGTTTATAGTTGTTTTGGGGAGTGGTGATGAGAGAGGTCGTTTGGCAAAATAGAGTCAATGCGCGATATCAGAGCCAAATTGTAGAATTGTTGTGACGACATTCTATGTGTTGGGGATATGTTGGAAAACAGATCATGGGAGAAGTTTTGGAGGATCGGCTTTTTTGCTCATTTTGCTCACAGAGAGAAAGAAAGACTAGAGTTTTTCTCGATAGGAGGTATGGCCATCAGAGCAATGATATCAAGTTCATAGTGATTTTTACACTGGGCAATAAAAGGGATTACTTCTTACGGGGTAATGCCATTTTTTTGCGGCTCTAAGCCAATATTGGCTTGAGCATATGATTTTCAATGGAAATGAATTTATGGAGAGGAAATTGCTTTATACAGGGCGTTTGCCAAATAAAGCAGAGCCAATGCGCAGAATATTTGAGCCAAATTGCAGGGCTGTTTTAAAGTCATTAGACATGCCCATGGAAAGCTTTGGGATTCCTGCTTGTTTTGCGAGTTTTGCTAAGAGGGCGAAATAGGGACCGGGATTCTCCTCGACAGGAGGTATGGCCATGAGACCAATAATATCAAGTCCATAGTGATTTTTACACTGGGCAACAAAAGAGACTACTTCTTGGGGAGCGATACCACTTTTTTGCGACTCTAAGCCAATATTGACTTGAACATAGCAGGGGAGATGTTTTTGTTGTTTTTGCATTTCTTCTGCTAAGCTTTTGGCTATTTTTTCGCGATCAACGGTTTGAATAACATCAAAAATTTTGACAGCTTGTGCTGTTTTGTTCGATTGTAAAGGACCGATAAGGTGAAGTTCAATATTTCTAAACTGTTGACGCAAGATGGACCATTTTTCAGCAGCTTCTTGCACACGGTTTTCTGCAAAGAGCGTTTGACCTGCATGTAAAAGAGGGCGTATATTCTCTATAGGAACAGTTTTTGAAACAGCAAGAAGTTGAACCTCTTCTGGGGAGCGATGATATTCTTTACATGTTTCAGTAATATCCTTTTGTAAATTTTTCCATGCTTCAAGAGAAGGATCAGGGGGGGTGATGTGTGTGCTCATCTTTGTATACTTTCTATTTTTGTTGAGTGATTGCCTTATTATTTGTAAGAGCTTTTAAAAATACTTCGTGAAATATTGTCTGAAAATGTTGACGAAGGGATTAATCCATGGTCAAGCATAAAACAAGTTTTTAAGTTCAATTTTATAAAGAGTATCATAGAAATGACGATTGAACGTTATAATTTAGGTGAACGCTATAATCCACGTGCCTGCGAACAAAGGTGGCAAGAAATTTGGGATGAAAAGAAAATTTTTCAGACTGTGGGGGAAGATCGCCGTGAAAAATATTATGTTTTAGAGATGTTTCCTTACCCTTCTGGGCGCATTCACATGGGGCATGTGCGCAATTATGCCATGGGAGATGTTGTCGCGCGTTATAAACGCGCAAAGGGATTTAATGTGCTTCATCCTATGGGGTGGGACGCTTTTGGTATGCCGGCTGAAAATGCTGCTATGCAAAATAAAGTGCATCCCAAAACTTGGACCTATCAGAATATTGCCGTGATGCGTGGGCAATTAAAGCAGTTAGGGCTCTCACTAGATTGGGCGCGCGAATTTGCGACTTGTGATGTGGATTATTACCACCGCCAACAAATGTTGTTTCTTGATTTTTATCAAAAGGGTTTGGTGGCGCGCAAAGTGGCTAAGGTCAATTGGGACCCCGTTGACCAGACGGTCTTGGCAAATGAACAGGTTGTTGATGGACGGGGCTGGCGTTCGGGGGCATTAGTTGAACAGCGAGAACTGACGCAGTGGTTTTTCAAAATTAGTGATTTTAGTGAAGAGTTATTGGCAGGGCTTGAAGAGTTGGAACAGTGGCCCGAAAAAGTTCGCACTATGCAAAAAAACTGGATCGGTAAGTCACAAGGTTTGTTGATTCGTTGGGCTTTGCAGCCAACAGAGGAAGCCGATGAGGGTTGTCCGTCCTTTAATGAAGTGGTCTGTTATTCAACACGGCCTGATACGTTGTTTGGTGCTGCTTTTTTGGCATTGTCTTTCGATCATCCTATTGCCCAAGCTCTCGCGCAAAAAGACAAAGCATTGAGCGCTTTTATTGACAATTGTCGGAGTGGTGGAACAACAACTGCTGCGCTTGAAACTGCTGAAAAACAAGGATTTCGTACATCGCTTTTGGCTGTTCATCCCTTTGATGAAACGGTGCATATTCCTGTTTATATCGCCAATTTTGTGCTGATGGATTATGGAACGGGAGCTGTTTTTGGCTGTCCTGCCCATGATCAGAGAGATTTGGATTTTGCGCGTAAATATGAGCTTCCTGTGCGTCCTGTGGTGTTGCCTTTAGGGGTTGAGAGCGAAGATTTTGTCATTACGGACACGGCTTATATTGGTGATGGGGTGATGATCAATTCCAGCTTTTTGGATGGTTTAACACCTCAAGAAGCTTTTGAAGAAGCAGCCAAAAGGCTTGAGGGGCAAATGCTGTATGGGCAGCCTCAGGGGGAAAAAACAGTGCAATTTCGGTTGCGTGATTGGGGCATTTCACGTCAACGTTATTGGGGATGTCCGATTCCTATGATCCATTGTACATCTTGCGGGGTGGTTCCTGTGCCGCGTGCCGATTTGCCCGTTGTGTTGCCTGATGATGTAACGTTTGAGCAGCCGGGTAATCCTCTTGTGCGCCATGAAAGGTGGCAAGCTGTTGCTTGTCCTGTTTGCGGAAAGCCTGCCAAACGCGAAACCGATACCATGGATACATTTGTCGATTCTTCTTGGTATTATGCACGTTTTACTGCTCCTTTTGCACAAGAGCCTGTCGATAGCCAAGCGATAAGAGAATGGTTGCCTGTGCAACAATATATTGGTGGAATTGAACATGCCATTCTCCATCTTCTCTACGCACGTTTTTTTATGCGCGCCATGAAATTAATGGGGTATGTGAGCGTGGATGAGCCTTTTAAAGGGCTTTTTACGCAAGGTATGGTGGTGCATGAAACCTATCGGGATGAGAAGGGCTGGGTTTCACCAGAAGAGATTTCGATTGTTGAAAAGGATGGAAAGCGGCGTGCTTATAAATTAACCGATCAGAGTGAAGTGACGATTGGTTTGATTGAAAAAATGTCCAAATCAAAAAAGAATGTCGTTGATCCTGATGATATTATTGCATCTTATGGAGCCGATACCGTGCGCTGGTTTGTGTTGTCTGATTCCCCTCCTGAGCGGGATGTCATTTGGACAGAATCGGGGGTTGAAGGCGCACATCGTTTTGTACAACGCGTTTGGCGCCATGTGGCTTTAAGTGCTCCAGTGTTAAGGAATGTGGCGCCCTGGGCTGGGCAGCAGGGTGCGGCTTTGCAACTCTCAAAGACAGCACATCGAACGCTCCACGCTGTGGAAGATGATTTGGAAAAATTTGCCTTTAATCGAGCTATTGCGCGTCTTTATGAACTCTTGAATATTATGGCACCTTTATTAAATAAAGTGGAAAGTGTTGAGGATGAAATGAAGGCTGCTTTGCGCCAAGGGGTGGATTTTTTCCTTGCCATGATTGCACCTATCATGCCTCATTTAGCAGAAGAGTGCCATGCTGCTTTAGGGGAGAAAACTTTAATGTCTGAGCTTGCTTGGCCGGCTTATGATCCCACCTTAATCATTGAGGACTGCTATAGTCTGCCGGTACAGATTAATGGCAAAAAACGTGGTGAGGTGAGGGTGGCAGCAACTGCTACGCCAGAAATGATTGAAGAAGCTGTTTTGGCTCTTGATTTTGTAAAGGCGCATTTGGGTGAAAAGTCAGTGAAAAAAATGATTATTGTTCCACAAAGGATTGTCAATGTCGTTCTCTAAAAGTGTTATTTTTGTAAGCTTAGCGGGTTTCTTAACTCTTTTGTATGGGTGCAAAGTTGAGCCGCTTTATCGCCAAGTCGCGCAGATTTCGACAAAAATAGGTTCTGTGGATTCTGTTTTTGATGATGATTCATCTCCAAAACAAAAATCTTTGAGTCTTTCCGAAAAACTCGCCTCTGTTGTTGTTGCAGAACCGTCAGATCGCTTTGGACAGATGGTTCGCAATCATTTGTTGTTTCTTCTTTATGGAAATGGGCGCAAACCTTCTACTCCCACTTATCAATTGGTCTTGAAAACATCGATGTTTACAAGAAAATCTGTACAGATAGAAGTTGATCGCGATAGAAAAAGAGAGGGGCGACCTTCCGTTGGAACTGTGGTGGGAAAAGTTTCTTATGTTTTGCAAGATATGAAAAATGTTCTCCTTGCTGAAAGTACGGTAAGCATGAGTGCCTCTTTTGAACGGTTGCGCCAAGAATATGCAACAATACAAGCAGAAGAAAATGCTAGGAAGCGCGTGGCTGAAGAATTAGCTGAAGAGATTATGCTGTTGCTTTCAAAAGATCTTTCAATTCATTAAGTGGTATTTTCTCCGTTTTTCCAGTTTTTAGGAAAGATCTGTAATCCTTGACCGGTAGGGGATTTTTACCAATGCCTTTAAAATGGCTGCTGGGATATTGATGATTACAACGGCATTTTAAGTGCATGGGGGCACGCTGTGCATCTTTTGAGGCGCCATGCCAAGAATATACAACACTCTAAGCAGAAGAAAATGCGTGGCAGGCGTGTGGTTGAGCTGCGAGTTGATACCATCCTGCTCTTTGCAAGCGTCTAATGTTGCTAAAGCCCTTGGCATTTGAGACGGTTCAAAAGAGGTATTTTTATGCTTTTTTGCAGTGTTTTTCTCTACACAACAATTTCGCTTATGATGGGCAAATAATATGTTATTATTTCCATCTAAATAGATTTGCAATGAGAAAATCCTATGATATTCAGATCTTTTATTCAACATGAAAAAATAATTATGATTTATAAATCAATGTGTTGTATGAAATTGCGAAATAGATTTTTGTGTTGGTTTGAGATCTTGCAAAAGATTAAGCGATATTTTGTCCAGTTTTTTTCCAGTCTTCAAGAAAGATTTGTAACCCTTTATCGGTTAGGGGATGTTTCACAAGCGCTTTTAAAATGGCTGGTGGGACAGTTGCAACATCTGCACCGCTTAATGCGGCTTCTTTAACATGATTAACGGTACGGATTGAAGCAGCCAAAATTTGTGTTTCAAAGTTGTAATTGTCATAAATTGTGCGAATTTCATGAAGCAATTCACTGCCATTACTTGCGCAATCGTCGATTCTACCAATAAATGGTGAAATGAATGTTGCACCTGCTTTGGCAGCTAAAAGAGCTTGATTGGCTGAAAAGCAAAGGGTGAGGTTGGTTTTTAATCCTTGTTTTGTGAGAGCGCTACAGGCTTTTAATCCATCAAACGTTAAGGGAAGCTTGATACAAATATTGTCAGCAATTTTTGCTAAAACAGCAGCTTCTTTCATGATGTCTTCAAATTCTGTTGCGGCAACTTCAGCAGAAACAGGTCCATTGACGAGGCTACAGATTTCTTTTGTTACGTCAAAAATGTTGCGTCCTGATTTTAAGATGAGTGAAGGATTGGTGGTGACACCATCAACAAGGTTTAAATTTTGTAACTCTCGGATTTCTTCAATATTGGCGCTATCCACAAAAAATTTCATATCTCATCTCCTTGGTTGTTCACTCTTGTACGCAAAGCTTCTGATCTTTTATCCTATTTTTGTTATGCGCTATTGTTTATGACAAAAGCAAGAGGGAGGATTGTATTCTTATAGGATAAGCTATGACATAAAGTGAGAAGGGGTAAAATGGATTGTGGAAAAGAGGGGTGATATGTGGGAGCGGATTGGTGTGAGCTCTCTAAGGTATTGTTCCTTAAATGCTTATAGTCATAAAAAGCCATCTTTTAGGAGGGAGGCTGTTGTTTTTTTGGTCTTCCAATAGTGAGAGTGCATGGAAATGTAATTTGTGACACAGCTGTTTTTGATAAAGGCTAAAGAATAAATGAGGTAATGATTTTCTACACTGCAAAGATAAACAGCAAAAATAGGAAAGGCAGGAATACTGGTTGTGTAAAAGAATTCGTATAATCTTGCTATAGAAGATGACGAAATATGTGACAGAGAGGAAAACTATTTTTCTCTTGGTGTTTACCCTGCATTTTATTTGCTAGGGAGGAGATATGACATTTTAAGAGGATGTGCTTTTTATGGTTTCGTTATGAATGCTGTTGTTATCAAAGAATTTGTTGAAGGGGAAGTTGTTGAGGGAGGCGTATGATAAGTTAGGCAAAGAATTATTTGCTAATGGATGTGAGACTCTCAGCGAGACATTGTTTTTATAAAAGGTTTGTATCTTGAGACAAAAGATAAAGTCAAATGGAACAGGGGATGTGAGAAAGATTGTTTCCGTTTTGGTGCCTCTTCCTGTTGCGCAAGCTTATAGTTATGAGGTTCCGCCTTCTATGGCGTGTGAGGTTGGTTCTTTTGTTCGTGTTCCGGTGATGGGACGCCAAGTTTGTGGTGTCGTGGTGGACATGGGAGAACAGACAACACGAGATGGGAAAAATTCTGCATCTTTGGCGGGTAAAAAATTACGCTCTTTGCTTCATGTTTTTGATTGTCCGCCGTTGAGCGGGGAAATGATCGCCTTCTTGCGTTTTGTAAGCCGGTATACGATGACCCCTCTTGGGCTTGTGGTACGATTGGTTTTGGGGGTACCTGCTGCTTTAGAACCACAAGCACCACAGCTCGGTTTGCGGTATTGTGGGGGGGATGTGGAGCGTTTAACATCAGCACGCTTGCGGGTTTTGGAGTTGGCGCGTGATGGTGAGGTTTGGACGCGTTCTGGTCTTGCCCATGCGGCAGGAACTTCTGTTTCTGTTGTTGAAGGTTTAAAATTACTTGGGGTTTTTGAAGAGGTTTTGGTGCCACCACCGGCTCTTATGGCACCGCCCAATCCAGATTTTTGCTCCCCTCAGTTAGAGGGAGCACAGAGTCAAGCAGCGCGTCTTTTGCGGGATGGTGTTTTGTCTTCTCAGTTTCAAGTTTTTCTTCTTGATGGTGTCACCGGATCAGGAAAAACAGAAGTTTATTTTGAAGCGGTTGCCCAAGCACTCACACAGGGCAAGCAGGTTCTCATTTTATTACCAGAAATTGCTTTAACACAACAATTCTTAGATCGTTTTCATGCTCGCTTTGGTGCGGGAGCTGCCGAATGGCATTCCGATTTGGCACCGCGTCGTCGTGAACGTGTGTGGCGGCAGGTGGCCGAAGGGCGAATACGAGTTGTGGCTGGAGCACGTTCGGCACTTTTTCTGCCCTTTCATGGGCTTGGCTTGATTGTGGTGGATGAAGAGCATGATGGTGCTTATAAACAAGAAGAGCGTATTTTTTATCATGCGCGTGATATGGCGGTAGCGCGGGGCTCTTTCGAGCATTTTCCTGTGATTTTATCCTCGGCAACACCGTCGATTGAAAGTCAGGTCAATGTTTTGTGGGGACGTTATCAAAAGGTGCATTTGCCATCACGCTTTCAAGAGGCTGCTCTTCCCAAATTGCGGGTGGTTGATATGCGTCAAGGAGGTGTGCAAAGGGGGCGTTTTATTTCTTTTGCTCTTGAGTCAGCTTTAAAACAAACGCTTGAAAAAGGTGAACAGGCGCTGCTTTTTCTCAATCGTCGCGGTTATGCACCTTTAACCTTGTGCCGTGTTTGTGGACATCGGTTTCATTGTCGCGATTGTTCAAGTTGGCTGGTTGAGCACCGCGCCCAAGGGCTGCTTAAGTGTCATCATTGTGGGTTTCATCAACCTCTTCCAGAAGCTTGTCCTGAATGTGGAACCCTAGACCATCTCGTGGCTTGTGGGCCTGGTGTGGAAAGAATTGCTGAGGAAACACGAGAGCTTTTTCCTCAAGCACGGTTGTTGATTCTTTCCACCGATCTTCAGGGTGGGATTGGTCAATTACGACGTGAATTGCAGGCCATTGCTAATGGCGAATTGGACATTATTATTGGAACACAATTGGTTGCCAAGGGGCACCATTTTCCTGGGCTATCGCTGGTTGGGGTTATTGATGCCGATCTTGGTCTTGCAAATGGCGATTTACGTGCGGGTGAGCGTACTTTCCAGCTTTTGTCTCAGGTGACTGGAAGGGCAGGGCGTATGGGACTAGAAAGTCTAGGTCTTTTGCAAACGTATCAGCCTGATCATCCGGTGATAAAAGCTTTGCTTTCGCAAAAAAGTGAGGATTTTTATACCCATGAGATTGCTATGCGTGAGCATTATCATCTTCCACCTTATGGGCGGCTGGCTTCTTTGATTGTTTCTTCAGAAAAACGTCAAATGGCTGAACATTATGCACGGGCATTGCGCCAAACTGCTCCACGGGATAAAAATATTTCAGTCATGGGACCAGCAGAGGCTCCATTGGCTCTCATTCGGGGGCGTTATCGTTTTCGACTTTTGCTCCAAGGACAGCGTTGTTTTGATGTACAAGGCTTTATTCGTGGAATGCTTGCAAATGCACCCAAAATGCCTTCTTTAGTTCGGGTTCAGATTGATATTGATCCACAAAGTTTTCTTTAGAAAAATACAGAGGGTATTGGCTGTAAAGATATTTGGTTTGCCTCTTTGATTGTATTATCTAGAAAAGTATTAAGCTGTAGAACATGATGCATGGGCGCCATGCCAAGTTGCACTACGGGATAAAATCTTGGTTATAGGGAGAAAAGAGGCTCCACTGGCTCTTCTTTAAGGGCGTTATCGTTTTCGACTGTTACTGCTTTTTGGTTTGGGTTTGGACTTATATGGACTGGTATTTTCTCAAAACAATGCGCTCTAGCAGGGGGATTTGTTTTAAGAGTGCGTTTTAAATGAAAAGAGTTGGTGGGATATTTTTAGATAAAGAAGGGAGATTAAAAAAGATTCATTTTTTCCTTATTGTAAGGTGAATATCTGTTATTATTTCTTGCTTATAAGTTTGAAATAAAACATTTTTTCGATAGCGGTAGCGGTAAAAGCGTCCTACTTTTGCTTCACATCGCTTATGATGCAAAAAAGAGACTTGAAAAATTTCTCAGACAATGTCAAAAAGAAACACAGGTAAGCTCTAGTGTAATCTGCCTATTCTGAAAAAATCCTTTTTAAAAATATTTTGAATATTTTCGTTGAAATTTTCAGAAAGCATTAATTTGCAGTGTTGCGAGTCGGTTGTGTCTATGCTAGAAACCAAAAAGTTTTTTATTCTGGGTTTTAAGAAGGGCATTCTTAGAATTTAGAGTGTCTGTTTCATTTCATCTGATAATTATCAGAGAGTCGCTCAAGGAAAAGAGGCGGTATTTCGTGTCGGATTCATTTTCTCTTATACCGCTGCCATTGGTAGATCAACGCTATGCGCAAGCGCTTTTTGATTTCGTGCAGGAAGCAGGAGCCGTGGAAAAGGTCGAAAAGGCAGTCGCATCTTTTTTGCTTGTCTTAGATCAAAATGAAGACTTAAAACGCTTTGTACAAAGCCCATTCTTTTCAGTAAAAGAGCAGCTTAAGGTGATGCATTCTGTTTGTGAGAGCATTAAATTTGCTGATAAGAATACTGGTCAGATCATTGGGAATTTTTTGCATATGATCACAATAAACCGTCGCCTTAGTGCCTTGTCCGGTATTTTACATGCTTTTCAGCGTCGTGTCGCTCTCTCTCGGAGAGAAACTTCAGCGCAGATTATTTCTGCTCGCCCAATAAGTTTTCGTCATGAACAAGAATTGCGCAAGGCTTTGGAAAGGACTGTCGGGGGAAAAGTTTTGCTAAACATCTGTGTTGATCCAACAATTCTTGGTGGATTAATTATTCGTGTCGGGGCGTCTCAAATTGATACGTCTCTTGTAACAAAATTGTCTTCGCTTAAGCTTGCATTGAAAAAAGAGGTCAGCTGATGGATATTAGACCATCTGAAATTTCAAAAATTCTAAAAGAGCAAATCAGAAACTTTGACCAAAAGGCTGAAGTTTCAGAAATTGGTTGGGTTCTCTCTGTGGGGGATGGTATCGCCCGTGTCTATGGTTTGGACAATGTCCAAGCAGGTGAAATGGTTGCTTTTTCAAATGGCGTACGTGGTATGGCTTTGAATCTGGAAATCGATAATGTTGGGGTGGTGATTTTTGGTTCTGATCGCGATATTCGTGAAGGTGATAGTGTTAAGCGGTTAGGCACGATTGTGGATGTTCCTGTAGGACCAGCTCTCTTGGGCCGTGTCGTTGATGCACTGGGAAATCCTATCGATGGAAAGGGACCAATTAAAGCAACAGAGCGTCGTCGTGTGGATGTGAAGGCACCGGGAATTATTCCGCGTCAGTCTGTGCATGAGCCTATGTCGACCGGATTGAAAGCTATTGATGCACTCATTCCTATTGGACGGGGACAGCGTGAATTGGTGATCGGCGATCGTCAGACAGGAAAAACAGCGATTTTGCTCGATACGTTTTTAAATCAGAAACCTTTCCACGAAAAGGATTCTGGGCGCGAGCAGGATAAGGTTTATTGTATTTATGTTGCTATTGGTCAAAAGCGCTCAACAGTAGCACAGTTCGTAAAAATTTTAGAAGAGCGTGGTGCTCTTGAATATTCCATTATCGTTGCGGCAACCGCTTCTGATCCTGCTCCATTGCAATTTATTGCGCCTCTTGCCGGATGTGCGATGGGTGAATATTTCCGCGACAATGGGCAACATGCTTTGATCGGTTATGATGATCTTTCTAAACAAGCGGTGGCTTATCGCCAAATGTCTCTTTTGCTTCGTCGCCCACCAGGTCGTGAAGCTTATCCTGGTGATGTTTTCTATCTTCATTCGCGTCTCTTAGAGCGGGCGGCAAAACTCAATGCAGAAAATGGTTCGGGATCTTTGACCGCTTTGCCAGTCATTGAAACACAGGCAAATGACGTTTCTGCTTATATTCCTACCAATGTGATTTCCATTACCGATGGGCAGATTTTCCTCGAAACCAATTTGTTTTATCAGGGTATTCGTCCTGCTGTGAATGTTGGGCTTTCTGTGTCGCGGGTTGGCTCTGCTGCGCAAATTAAGGCGATGAAGCAAGTGGCGGGTTCGATTAAAGGGGAATTGGCACAATATCGTGAAATGGCTGCTTTTGCACAATTTGGTTCTGATTTGGATGCTTCAACGCAGCGTCTTTTAAATCGTGGTGCACGTTTGACAGAGCTTTTAAAGCAACCGCAATTTTCCCCTTTGAAAACAGAAGAACAAGTCGCTGTCATTTTTGCTGGAGTCAATGGTTATCTTGATCCTCTGGCTGTGTCTGATGTCGCGCGATTTGAACAAGGGCTTTTGACACTTTTGCGTAGTGATCATCAAGATCTCTTAACGGCAATTGCTGAGCAGAAACAGCTCACCGATGAACTGAAGGATAAGTTACTTACTGTTCTTAAGTCTTATGCGAAGAATTTTTCGTGATGAAGTGATGGAATGCTTAAATGGCGTCGTTGAAGGATCTTAGAGACCGTATCGCCTCGGTTAAGGCAACACAGAAGATTACCAAAGCCATGCAGATGGTTGCAGCGGCAAAGTTACATCGTGCACAAGAGGCAGCTCGGTCCGCGCGCCCTTATGCACAGCGGATGGCAGCTATTTTAACCAGTGTTGCTGCTGATGTGGATGGTATTGATGCTCCGCCTCTTATGCGAGGGACTGGTCGGGATGATGTGCATCTTTTGGTGGTTTTTACTGCTGAACGTGGCCTGTGTGGGGCTTTTAATGTGCAGATTGTGCGTCGTGCACGCGAGCAGATTAAAGCTCTGCTTGCTGCTGGTAAAATCGTTAAGATTTTGACCGTGGGAAAAAAAGGCGCAGATATTCTATCGCGTGATTATAAAGCCTTGATGATTGATCATATTGATTTGCATGCTGTGAAGCGAATTGGTTTTACTGAGGCGGCAATGATTAGCCAACGGATTGTTGCGTTATTTAATGAGGGTGTTTTTGATGTCTGTACGCTATTTTATTCGGAATTTGTTTCCGTGATTAATCAGCGTCCAACGGCTTTCCCTTTGATCCCGATGGGTTCTGCTAAAGGAACTATTGAAACAGAAGAGATGGTTGAAAAGGCAGATAAAAGCAAAGATTTACAATCAATTGTTTATGATTATGAACCCGATGCTGCTTCTCTTTTGGAGGCTCTTGTGCCACGCAATCTTTCTGTGCAAATCTTTCGGGCGTTGCTGGAAAATGTCGCTGGTGAAATGGGCGCAAAAATGACTGCTATGGATAATGCATCGCGCAATGCGGGTGAAATGATTAATAAATTGACGGTGGCTTATAATCGTCAACGTCAGGCACAGATTACAACGGAATTGATCGAAATTATTGCGGGCGCTGAAGCGCTTTAAAGTGAAAAGGTAAGGATTGATGGTAAAAGCAGTGACGTCAAGTAAGGAAGCAGCAAAAGTTGAGAAAAAGAAGCCAGCTGCTCGTTCGGGCGTAAAAAAAGCCGCCTCGAAATCTCAAGTGGATGTGAAGGATTCTACTCCGTCCGCGCGGAGCTCTTCTAAAAACACCCCTGTAAAAGAAGAAGGGCGTGCAAAAGGTGCCGTTGGTGAGATCAAACAGGTTATTGGCGCTGTTGTGGATGTGCAGTTTGAAGGTGTGTTGCCCAATATTCTGAATGCATTGGAAACTGATAATTTAGGCAATCGCTTGGTTTTGGAAGTCGCACAGCATTTGGGTGAAAATACTGTACGTACCATTGCTATGGATACCACCGATGGTCTGGTTCGTGGACAAAAGGTTTTTGATACGGGAGCACAGATCAGTGTGCCGGTTGGAGAAGCAACACTTGGTCGTATTATGAATGTGATTGGGGAGCCGGTGGATAATGTGGGACCAATTGCAACAACAAAAATGCGCTCTATTCACCAAGATGCTCCTGAATATGTGGAACAGTCGACCGTCTCAGAAATTCTTGTCACGGGTATTAAGGTTGTTGATTTGTTAGCACCTTATTCTAAAGGTGGTAAGATTGGTTTGTTTGGCGGTGCTGGGGTTGGTAAAACCGTGCTTATTATGGAGCTTATCAACAATATTGCAAAGGCGCATGGTGGCTATTCGGTGTTTGCTGGGGTGGGAGAGCGTACACGTGAGGGAAATGATCTTTATTATGAAATGATCGAAAGCCGTGTGAATGTGAATCCAAAAGAAAATAACGGTTCAACAGAAGGGTCAAAATGTGCGCTCGTTTATGGGCAAATGAATGAACCACCAGGAGCACGTGCACGGGTGGCGCTTTCAGGCTTGACCATTGCAGAAAGCTTCCGTGATGAGGGACAAGATGTTCTTTTCTTCGTGGATAATATTTTCCGTTTTACCCAAGCAGGAGCTGAAGTGTCTGCTCTTTTAGGGCGTATCCCTTCTGCTGTGGGATATCAGCCAACTTTGGCAACGGATATGGGGGCTTTGCAAGAGCGTATTACCAGTACAAAAACAGGCTCTATTACCTCTGTTCAGGCTATTTACGTTCCAGCCGATGACTTGACAGATCCAGCACCCGCAACATCTTTTGCCCATTTGGATGCAACAACGGTTCTTTCCCGTTCCATTGCGGAAAAGGGAATTTATCCAGCCGTGGATCCCCTTGATTCTTTCTCGCGTATGCTTGATCCCTTAATTGTGGGAGAAGAGCATTATACGGTTGCTTGTCAAGTGCAAACCATTTTGCAACGTTATAGAGCACTACAGGATATTATTGCCATTCTTGGAATGGATGAGCTTTCGGAAGATGATAAATTGCTGGTAGGGCGGGCGCGTAAAATTGAACGTTTCCTTTCGCAACCTTTCCATGTGGCAGAAGCTTTTACCGGTTCACCAGGAAAACTCGTGCCTTTAGAAGAAACAATCAAAGGCTTTAAGGGTCTTTGTGCTGGCGATTATGATGATTTGCCAGAAGCAGCTTTTTATATGGTTGGTTCGATTGATGAAGCCATTGAAAAAGGAAAGCGTCTCATTGCAGAGGCTTCTTCATAAGAAGAAATCTGTAGTGAATGCTTGGTGTCAAGAGGACTAAGGGTCCTTGTAGCAAGCCTCGTGGAGATTGTTGTGGAACACAAAAGAGAAGAGCATTTTTTGTTTGAATTGGTATCGCCTGAAAAGATTGTCTTTTCAGAGCAGGCGAGCTCAGTTGTTCTTCCTTCAGCATCAGGTGCTTTGACAGTGATGGCGCATCATGCACCGCTGGTGGCAAGTATTGTGTTGGGAAGTGTTCGTGTCCTGAGTTCTTCAGGAGAGAAGCTGTTTGCTGTTTGTGGAGGCGTTGCTAATATTACCTTTTCAGGTTGTTCTCTTTTGGTGGAGCATGTTGTTGCTGTGGAGCATCTCTCTTTTGAGGCGCTAGAACAGCAGATTTTGCAAGTTCGAGCAACATTAAATGAGGGGACAAATGGTGAAACAAATCATAAGCTTGAAGAGTTTTTTGATCGACTGGCAGCTGTTGGGGCTGGAGTGAGCGAGGCGTAAAGGATTATATGGGAAAAAGCGACATGGGCGGAAAAAAAAGTACGGTTATGTCTGCTAAAAGAGGAGGAAAACCTTTTCCACATCCAGGTCGCGTTTTTGCAGGTCCTTTGCCAAAATGTTTCGTTTATATTTTTGCTTCTTTTATTTTGCAGTGGGCTTATGGTTTGGGAGCAAATGTTGTTCAGTCTAATATTGTTCATCTTACCGGTGATTTCCACGCAACTTTGACCGAAACAACTTGGTTGGTTGCTGCCTATATGGCGCCAAATGTAAGCGTTGCCATCATGTTGATCAAAATTCGCTACCAGTTTGGTCTGCGTGCTTTTGCTGAATTATCAATTCTTGGCTTCGTTTTGGTTTGTGTTTTGCAACTCTTTGTTACGGATTTACGTTCCGCACTGATTATTCGCTTTTTCGCTGGTATTGCTGCTGCGCCTTTGGCTTCACTCGCGCTGCTTTATATGATGGAGGCTTTTGCACCAGCAAAGAAATTTACTATTGGTCTTAGCTTGAATTATATGAATGCTGCTCTTGCTGCACCCTTATCACGTTTGATTTCCCCTGGATTGCTGGAAAGTGGTGGTTTTTCGAGCCTTTCAGCGATGGAAATGGGACTTGTTCTCATTAGTTTGGGTTGTATTTATGCTCTGCCACTAACCCCTGTGGTGCGCAATAAGGTTATTCAGAAATTAGATTGGCTCAGTTATGGTTTGATTGCTCTTGGTCTTGGACTCAATGCAGTGATTATGTCTGTTGGCATATTGTATTGGTGGTATGAAGCTCCATGGATTGGTTGGGCTCTTGCGCTTGCTGTTTTTTCTTTGGTCATTGCCATTATTATTGAACTAAATAGAGAAAAACCGTTGATTGATTTACGCTGGATTTTCAGTAAAGAAATGATACAATCCGTTCTTATTTTATTGGTTTTTCATGTTTTCCTCTTAGAACGATCAACTTTAGCGGTGGGGTTTTTTAATCTGTTTGGTCTATTAAATCGTGAGATGGCACCCATGTATCTTGCGATTATATTGGGTGCTCTACTAGGGGGAGCGGTTTGTGTGTGTTTTTTACGGGTTGGGCGTGAGGATTATTTTTATCTTGTCTCTTTGGGTTGTTTGGCGCTTGGGACTTATTTAGATAGTCATGTGAACCACTTAACGCGTCCACAAGATATGATGTTCAGTCAAGGGTTGGTCAGTTTTAGTTATGCGCTTTTTTTACCTCCTGCGCTTTGTAGGGGATTTGTCATATCCGGTGGGCGAGGACCACGTTATGTTTTGAGTTTTATCGCTGTTTTCCTGCTTACACAAGTGAGCGGTGGATTGATGGGATCGGCTTTTTTTGGTAGTTTGCAATTCTTTTTCGCCCATAAGAACTTTGAGTCTTTGACACAAAATATTGTTGTTACAGATCCTGTTATTGTAGGAGAGGCTAACACCTTATTTTCTCCTTCTTATGGTGCTTTTGTTCCTCATATTTTGGGCGATGAGCAAAGCACATCTGGAGTGATTGAAAAATTGAAGTTAACAGCAAATATTTTGGCTTATGATGATGTTTTTAGGCTTTATTTTTATATTGCTATGGTTGCATTTGCTATTTTTCTTGTCAAAATATTTGTACAGTTATGTTCTGTTCGTGCATTCGAAAGGCAATCTCAGGCAAGTAGAGAAGGATGCAAAAAATGATAAAAGCATTACGCTCAAGAGCAACGCTTGTTGCATTCCTCTCAGGAATTATGGGTATTTTGTTGATTTTATGGGCTTGGAAGCTTCCTCCTTTTGTGAGTACTATTCAAATTACCGATAATGCTTCTATTAAGGGCGATGTTACTCTGGTGAGTTCTCAAATTTCGGGAACTATTGCACGGATTTATGTGCAAGACTATCAACGTGTTGAAAAGGGAATGCTGCTCTTTGAACTTGATGACGCCTTGTTTCGCCAACAACTTGCACGGGCACAGGCTGTTCTCGATTCAAAAAATGCAAAACTTGCAAGCGTTATGTTGCAGGCGCAGATTTTACAGGGAGAAGTTAATGCTGCAGAAGCAGAATTGGCGCGCTCAAAAGCATTTTCCAATGTTCTCCCTGAAAACAAAAAACTAGGCTTTGGAGGTAATACGAGTGATGGTTCTCGTCCTCTTTCACAATTATTGGCAGCGCTTGGAACAAAACGCCAATTGCAAAAACAATTGGATCTTGAACGCCAAAGCTTGCAGTCAGAAGTAGCAAGTGCAAAAGTTGGTGTTGAATTGGCTCAGCTCAATTTGAATCATACCAAGATTCTATCTCCTAAAACGGGCTATATTGGTTTGGTTGGTGCGCGGGTGGGGCAATATGTTTTGCCTGGTGCTCAACTGGTATCGGTTATTTCTGATGATATTTGGATTATTGCGAATTATAAGGAAACGCAACTTTCTCAAATGCGTGTTGGACAACCGGTTATTTTTTCTGTTGATGCTCTCGATAATAAGAAATTGACAGGGCGTGTGGTTCGTTTTGCACCTGCGACAGGTTCAGAGTTTTCTCTGTTAAAAACGGATACGACAATTGGTAATTTCATTAAAATTGCCCAACGTATTTCAGTGCGTATCGCTTTAGATCCTGGACAAGAAGGGGCGGAAAAGCTTATTCCTGGTATGTCTGTTGTCACATATGTCGATACTTCACAACGTGCTGCTTCTGGAGGATAAAATTTTGGGTTTTTTGAGTTTACTTTTAATACCTTTTTCTTATAGCAAGTGGGCATTTACTTTAGAGGATTTTGTTTGGTTTGTTATCATGCATCTCTTTAAACTTTTAGTTATGCTATTCTAAGAGAATCTTTTTCAAAAGAGTGAGATACATTCATACGTATGAAAAACAACAGTGTCGTTTCTGGCTGATTTTAGTTTTCTTTTGCATTGTGTGGATGGATGATGTTGAACGAAAAATTCAAAAACAAAATTTGCTCGGTGACTTTTGAAGGAATTATATAAGACATGAATATGAAAAATTGGATCTTGGTAGGTTAAATTTTTCTTCAATCAGATCTTGATGAATATGAGTCGAGGAATTGGTGCACTTGCTTGTCAAAGTAAGCAAAGCTAAATCCCTTTATACTTGTTGTTTTGCACAGTGTTTTATAAAAAGTTGTGGACTTTTCTCAATTCTTTGCTGGAAAATTTCTCATTTTATGGTGTTGTTATGCCTCATGAAATGCTTGCTTTTACGGGTAAAGCGATAGCTACATCTCGTATAATAGCATATTTGAAGCAAAGATGGAGATGGTTCAGTGCTTTGCGAGCTGTATCAGTGTTTGTAAGCCCAATTGAGGCGAGCATATTGCATATTTCTGTTTTTGTTATTCCTGAAATGGGGAGGGACAGTCTTATTGGGTCAGAGGGTGATGATGTTAACTCAATTCTTTCTTGTGGTCTTTTCTCATTCAAGCTTTGTGGCTTGCAAAAGGATTTAGAGATCTGTTTTTTAAGTGAGAAGGTGATGCATGTCTCACGTTTTTGTTGCTCTTGTTTTGTAATGGGATCGCGTTTTCTGTATAAAAGAGTATGCTTTTGAGTTGCCAATTCACAGGCTTGTTTTAAAGAAAACATCTCTCACGGCAGCCAAGCCCATTTCACGGCGCCGCCCATGGATGGTATAACTTAAAAAGCCACTGAGCATCACCATCTTTACACTTATGAAACAGCAAGCCAGCACCATCATACTTTTTGCCAGCTCCCAATGTTGCTACAGTCCTTGGCACTTAAAACGATTCATAAGAGACTTTTTTAGTCTTTCCTATACAATTTTACCCACACACCGGTCTCGTTTGTGATATGCAAGCAAGATGATTTGAAATGAGAAAATCTTAAAGTACACAATGTTCTAATTCAATATAAATAATGCTATATTATCATTATAAATCAATGCATTATACGTTATAAGCAGCATGAGCCATAGGGAAAAATCATCAAAAAAATACAGATCCCGAAACATCCTCAAATGCAAAAGCTATCACAACATTGGCAACGGATAAAGAATATGATGGTATCCATAAGCATAAAGACGGTGGTACGACTTTAATACCCTTCACACACCTCATCGTAAAAGAGCTTTAGGTAGATTGAGAAATGTTTCTTTTAAAAGGGCGTGAATTGACAACTCAAAAGCATACTCTTTTATACAGAAAACGCGATCCCATTACAAAACAAGAGCAACAAAAACGTGAGACATGCATCACTTTCTCACTTAAAAAACAGATCTCTAAATCCTTTTGCAAGCCACAAAGCTTGAATGAGAAAAGACCACAAGAAAGAATTGAGTTAACATCATCACCCTCTGACCCAATAAGACTGTCCCTCCCCATTTCAGGAATAACAAAAACAGAAATATGCAATATGCTCGCCTCAATTGGGCTTACAAAAGTTGGCACGGCTTACAAAGTTCTTATTAGTCTCAATTTTTATCTTAAGCATGCTGCGGTGTTAGGTTTGGATGTTGGCTTACAGGCAACAACAAACGCACAAGCTTTATGAGGCAAACAACGTCATAAAGTTTAAACCTTACCAGCAATGAATTGAAGAGGAGTGCTGGCTTTTTATAAAATACTTTGCCAAACAACAATCATAATACAACTGGCTTTGCGTCTACTTATCCTTTACCAGCGTTCGTACAAATCCTTTACGTCATATATATGACAACAAAATTGACGGAACCATATGGACAATTTCTGCTGAAAATATGAAAGGAAGGCGTGATACTACAACAGAATTTCGCGTGCCTTTATCATCAGAAGCACTAAAAGTGATTGAACAATCTCGTTGTTTTTCTAAAAGTAATTTCCTTTTTTCTTTTTCCGGTCGTGCTCCATTTAATGTGAATTATATGGCTCTTTATATGCAACGCGCTAGAATTAAAGCCTGTTCCCATCGGTTTTTACTCTAGTTTATGTGATCGACTCGTTGAAACAAGCGATGTTGCTTATGAGGTCGCTGAAACCATTCTAGGGTATGAGGTTGAGGGTAAAGTAGAGCGTATCTATCGCCGTGCAAGCAAGTGATTTTGATTCAATCTGTGAGGATGTAAAATGGGAAAATTTGACTGCATTGGGAGTTATGATTCAAATGGAAAAAGGATGATTTATGATGATCATTTTAGTATATGCTCTTTTTAAGCAAAGCAATTTATCCTGTTATGCCTTAAAATAGCGTCGTTTAGGGTAGTTTACAGATTCAGTATTTCTAAAGTGTGTTGTATGTATTCAGAGTGGGGGTTGTCTGTAGAACTTTATTGTTAAGTGAGCAAATGGTCAGTAAATGAAATCTGCTAGACAAGAAACCCTATTGTTTACGGATCGGTATGGGTAAGAAACTTCGTCATTTGGGGTATGAGGAGGAAATCAATATCAGATTGGTAGCTTGGAGGCGTTCTCATCTTTTGAAGTGTAAGCAGATGACTGAAGATGATGATGGTGGTCTCTACCATTTCTTAAAGTTATCGTTTTTAAGCTATAGAAAAATGCCCGATTTAAAGCGGGCATTAAAAGAGATAGCCTTAAAGGGGAGTGGTGTTTTAGTTTTTGCGTATCAACAAGACGCCAGCTAAAACTAGTCCTGCCGCTAATGCGAGGGTTGTTTTAGGGTGTTCTTTGGCTTTTTTCTTCAATTCTCTAGCATGCTCATTGAGATGGTATAGTGCATGGCGGCTTTTTTGTTTCCATGTGTCAAGCATGTCAGAGATGCTCTCAAGGCTGTCACTTTGCGAATTCCAACGACTTACAGGGACAAGTTCACTTTTTAATTGTGCAATGCGCTTTTTAATTTTAGCATTTTTAGAGTGGGTTGAAAATAGACACATTTGTTGACTCCTCCATGTGTTATACTGTTTTACGAAAATTGGAATTGTGTTTGGGGTTTTGCTATAACGGCTTGAAAATTGAAAGGTTGCATTGGTGCTCTTGTTTGGTGGTATGAAAAAGAGATTGTTGTTGCGTTGATTTTCTGAACCCTAACCGGATGATGATTTCCTCCAAGGTGCCATTTGTGTGGGACTATTCTTTATTTAAAGGGAGCTCAAAGTTTAAGTTTTTTGGTTGATGAAAGGGTGCCTTTTTTTTAACACTGTATTGTGGCAAATATTTATCTGTGATGCTGTAAAATATCATTCTTTAAGATCTTCATATAAGACAGAAAAGACAGCGTCATCTTTGTCTGATGTTGGTTTTTTGAATGATCCAAGTGTACAAGTGTAAAATTAAACGGGATATTGAGGACAAGACTTGTCTAGTGATTCTGTAAGTGAATGACAGCTATGAAATACGTTGCGTCAGTGGTAGAAAATGGAAACTGTTTGGGAAAAGCTGATCTGTGATCATATTGATGGTTTGAAGGAAGCCTTTGAAAGTGTGGAGAAAAATAATATAAAAGATGCTTGATAAGCGCTAGTTTTTGAAAATTTGAGGACTTAATGAGCACGGCATATTTTTTATCTAAACCTCTTGAGCGTCGTCGATCTGTTGGTGTTGCGGTGGGTGATGTGATGGTTGGTGGTGATAACCCCATTGTTGTTCAGTCGATGACCAATACGGATACTGCAGATGTTGATGCGACCGTTGCACAAACTGCTGCTCTTTGGCAAGCTGGTTCGGAATTGGTGCGAATCACCGTTGATCGTAATGAAGCTGCTGCTGCTGTACCAAAAATACGCGAGCGATTAGAAAAATTGGGCTTTTTTGTGCCATTGGTGGGGGATTTTCATTATATTGGCCATAAACTTTTATCGGAACATCCTGCCTGTGCAGAGGCTCTTGCAAAATATCGGATTAATCCTGGAAATGTTGGGTTCGGTGTAAAAAAAGATCGCCAGTTTGCGGAAATTATTGAGATTGCTTGTCGATATGATAAGGCTATTCGCATTGGGGTAAATTGGGGGTCCCTTGATAATGCGTTGTTGACACGGCTTATGGATGAAAATGCAAGGAAGGAAAATCCCTTATCTGTTGCTGAGGTTATGCGGGAGACTATTGTTCAGTCAGCTCTGCTTTCGGCTGCTTTTGCTGAAGAACTTGGCTTGGGACGGGATAAGATTATTCTTTCTGCTAAAGTGAGTGATGTCCAAGATCTTATTGCTGTCTACAGCAATTTGGCAGAGCGTTGTGATTATGCGCTTCATTTGGGTTTGACAGAAGCAGGAATGGGAACAAAGGGTGTGGTTGCTTCTTCCGTGGCTATGGGAATTTTGTTACAGCAAGGAATTGGCGATACCATCCGTATTTCTTTAACTCCTGAACCCGGAGGGGATCGGACACGAGAAGTAAAGGTGGGACAAGAGCTTCTACAAGTCATGGGATTTCGGCAGTTTTTGCCCGTGGTTGCGGCTTGTCCTGGATGTGGTCGCACAACTTCGACAGTGTTTCAGGAATTGGCACAGAAAATTGAAGCAGATTTACACAAAAATATGCCGGTCTGGCGTGAAAAATACCCTGGTGTTGAAAGTTTAAAGGTGGCTGTGATGGGCTGTATCGTCAATGGACCAGGAGAATCAAAACATGCCGATATTGGTATTTCATTGCCTGGAGTGGGTGAAAGCCCAGCAGCTCCTGTTTTTATTGAAGGACAGAAAGTAAAGACTTTGCGCGGAGACCACATTGCTGAAGAATTTGAAGTTCTTTTGAGTGATTATATTCATACCCGCTTTGGGCAAGCTTAATTGTTCTATAAACGGAAATAAAGAAAAACTTTGTGTATCTTTTGTTGTGTTGTTTCTTGTGGGGTGTGCGTTTCTTATTGTCTATTGCGCTAAAGTGGATGCCTTGTTGAAATGTTTTCTCTTGCATTACGAGAGAAACAGTCGTGCTTGTTTTTTGTGTTGATCTTCTTTATCTAGGGGATGGTGCGTGAAGATATTAATTTTGACGTGTTGCACTAAAGCGAGCTGCTTGTTGGAGAGGGAGTGCTTTGATACCAAAAGGGTGTAAGAGGTTTTCTGCTTTTGTGATGAGCGCATCTCGCTTTTTTTGTGCTTCTTTAATGCCATAAAGACGAACAAAGGTGGCTTTTTGCGCATTTTCATCTTTACCGGCGGTTTTGCCTAGAACTTCGCTGTTGGCGGTGACGTCAAGAAGATCATCTGTTAATTGAAAAGCTAAACCAACATATGTTCCAAAAGCAGCAAGTTTTTCCGTTAGTTCTTTGGATGCGTTGGAAATGATTCCCCCTGCTTGGCAAGCAAAGCTTATAAGGGCAGCTGTTTTCATGTGTTGTAAAGTGAGAATATCGGTGCTCTCTTGCGGTTTTTTCTCCGCTTCAATGTCAAGCATTTGACCACCTATCATACCACCAAATCCTGATGCTTGTGCAAGAGCTGTGATAAGCTTTATTCTGGTTTCAAAAGCAAGTGCATGGGCTTTGTTAGCAATGATTTCAAAGGCAAATGTTAAAAGGGCATTGCCAGCAAGAATCGCGGTTGCTTCATCAAAGGCTATGTGGACCGTTGGTTTTCCACGCCGAAGTTTGTCATTATCCATGGCAGGGAGATCATCGTGAATAAGCGAATAACAGTGAACACACTCTAGGGCACAGGCAACATCAAGAGCATGTGCAGCAGGGATATCAAAAAGGGCACTACTTTCAATCACAAGAAAAGGACGAAGCCGCTTTCCACCGTTCAAGACACCGTGACGCATGGCTTTGATCAAGATGTTGGGACGTGAAATTTCACCCTTTTCAACTTGTTCACTAAGAAGTGCGTCAAGGCGACTTTCAACATTTTGGGCATGTTTTGCAAGAAGGGTGGTAAATTCGTGCATTCTTGCTTCCTTCTATTTTTGCAAAATGAAATCTTGAAATTTACAACAGAGAAGCGGTTGTTTTTTTTCTTTTCGTCAATTTGCTTTAAGTGTTTATTAAAAAAATTCATTGCTCTTTTGGTGCTTATTCTCACTTTATGCGAGAGTCCTTGTGAAAGCCAAACAAAAATTGAATGAAAGACTCATGAAAAGACTTTAATCCATGTATAATCTTTCAACTCTTCGTCATGCTCTTGTCGTTTCTATCATCAATTTTGCTCATTGTGGTAAGAGTATTGTTATTTTGACATTGCCTCTTCTGTTTAATCAGTGTATAAAGCAGTCAGATTTTATAGTGTTTTTGATAAAAGCATTGTCATTTTTGGCATTGCTTTTTCTGTTTTAGTGGATTTGGAGTGTCTCTTTATGGCTGTACCTAAACGAAAAACCTCTCCATCAAAGCGGGGTATGCGCCGTTCCGCTGATGCCTTAAAGGTGCCAACTTATATCGAAGATAAGAATTCTGGTGAATTGCGTCGCCCTCATCATATTGATTTGAAAACAGGGATGTATCGCGGACGTGTCGTTCTCCCTCCCAAAGATTGAGAGCTTTAATTTTTATTAAAATAAACACCACCTCTCAGCACCGATAAGAGTGCTGAGAGGTGGTGTTTGGTTTTTTTTTGTTCTCTTTCATGAAGAATGTGAGATACAAGCTTCTCTTTGTCTGGGATATCGAGACTTTCTTGTTATCGTGACAGATAACAGAAAGGTTTTGATGTGCATTTTTGTGTAACCTATGCCTTTGAAAGGGAAAGCTCAAAAGCTCTTTGGCGCTTTTAATGAGATAAGCTTTTTAGCGAATCATTTTCTTTAAGGGATGTGAGGTGGGGATAAAAAGGATTCAAAAAAGAGTAAGATCTCGATTTTTTGAAATATGAAATCGTAATAACACTTATACCCTGTTCATTTTAGCAAGATGTTATTGGACAAGAACTCTTGGCAGATTTTCTGCTGAATGTCTTTTGATCATTAAAAGCTTAATAACAACACAAATAAAACCAGCATCTTGCTGGTTTTATTTTATGAGTAGATTTTTATTACGCAGCATAAACAGCTTTATCGCTTGGGGTTGTTTCATCTCTCTTCGCTTTAAATTCACGCGTTGGTTTGTTTGAGAGATGCATCTCAATGAGATTGATCGCTTCTGTTTCAGAAAGACTATTAATCACTGCAATTTCACGCGCCATTCTTTCAAGTGCCGCGGTATAAAGTTGACGCTCAGAATAAGATTGTTCGGGCTGTAGGTTTGAGCGAAAAAGATCACGTACCACTTCAGCAATACAAATAAGATCTCCCGAATTGATTTTAGCATCATATTCTTGTGCGCGACGTGACCACATGGTGCGTTTAACACGTGCTTTTCCGTGGAGGATTTTTAATGCGCGTTCAACAGAATCAACAGCAGATAATTTGCGCATTCCAACGGAAAGAGCTTTCGCAATGGGCACTTTAACATCCATTTTATCTTTTGCAAAATGAATGACAAAAAGTTTTAATTTATGTCCTGCAACTTCTTGATCTTCAATGGCTATAATTTGCCCCACACCGTGGGTAGGGTAGACGATATATTCAGAGGTTGTAAATTCTTTATAATTGGAGGATGTTCCGTGTTGGGATGCCATATTTTCGTTTACTCCCTTTATGACCAACAAATGTATCGGAAAACAGGCTATAAACCTGAGGGTTGAGTGTTCTTAACCAAGTATATTACACTAATTGAATGAGCATAAAAGTTGAGTACTTTTAAATCCAACAAAAAATACATTGCTTTATTTAAAAAAGCAAAGAACAATACTTAGAAAGAGGATCATGTTAAAAAAACACTAACATCAAAATTCAAAAGAATCAATCATTTCGCTTAAGAATTTTTATTTTTACAAGAAAATGCTCTCGATTTTTGAAGATGCATGATGTGTGTTGTATCGTTATTTACCGCCGTTTCTTGTTTTTTTGAAAAATACTTTTCGCATTTGTTGGCAGCGTTATCCATTTCTTTTGCTTGGGGGTGAGAGTCTTTGCGGGTGGTTAAATGAGGCCATTTGTTCGCGTACTGAAGATTAAGTTCTCATCATTTTTCTAGCTTTGGTTTCTGTGGTTTTTATATCAGAGTTCATGGCTTTTGAGCATTATTTTGTAAGTCTGTTGTGGGGTTATTCGTCACCCGTTCCTGGATTTTCTGAAAAATATTTTTCCAACTTATTTGGAACGCCATCCATTTCTTTTGCTTGGGGGAGAGGGTCTTTGCGGGTGGTTAAATTAGGCCATTTGTTCGCGTACTGAAGATTAAGTTCTAACCACTTTTCTAATCCTGGTTCTGTATCAGGAACAATAGCTTCTGCTGGGCATTCTGGTACACAAACACCACAGTCGATGCATTCATCAGGGTGAATGACAAGCATATTTTCACCTTCATAAAAACAATCAACAGGGCAAACTTCAACGCAATCTGTATATTTACAGTGAATGCAGTTGTCAGTTACTACGTGGGCCAAGATCGAACTCCATTTTTATTTTAGTGATCTTTGGAGGAAACTGTGTCTTTATTATTTTTGAGTTGATCACGAAGTGCCGCTAATTTTGCAAAAGGTGAATCCGGATTAGGCTGTTTGTCTTTTTGAAGGGGTTTATGACTCGCGCGTTTGCTGTGAGATTTATTCATTTTGTAAGAATGTTTCGTAGGCGATGCGGTTTCTTGAGGGCTCTTTTCGTTTGTGTTTGCCTCTTTTTTAAATGCTTTTTTTGCTTTATTTTGCCACTTATGTCCCAATTTATCACGCTTTTTGTGAGAGTGATGGTGAAATTGATGATTATAGCGCCATAATAAAATCACTTTATCTTCTGCTGTAGTGCGCCCTTGCTTGGCAAAGTCGCCAACAAGTTCCGCTTCTGGTAAACACTCTATAGTATTTTGTTGTGTGTTAACATGGGTGGATAGAGCGCTTTGTTCTTCTTGGACTGTTTCTAAAGCACAGATTGCTTGCCATTGATCGCCAACACATTCTGCCGCAGGAATATCAGGAACAGTTGTTGCTATGCTACAGGTATGGGAAGAGCCTTTGTCGGCAAGGAGATGTTGTTCAAAAACAGCGTGGCTGATGCCATACGATTGATAGCCAAGACCTTTGAGAATTTCTTCCATATCAGTTCCATTGGCGCCAAGAATCGACATCATTTCCGATGTCACAAAAAAACTTTTGCCATCATAAGCGCCTTCAGGTTTAAGTTCGCTCCCTTGCTTCCAATGAAGTGCTGGGCGGATCAGATTGGCAAGACGCTCTAAAATGTCAATGCGTACAGCACGTTGTCCTAAGATTCGATAACCGGCTAACTGATAAAATTGCCGGTTATAAGTAGAATCAACAATCAATGAGGTTCGTCCATTAGATAAGGCTGCAAAAATTTCTCCAAAACCCGTTTGGTCATGCCCCTCATTGTGAAGATTCCATAGCAAGGTAATGGCTTGAACCGGAGCTGGTTTAAGCATACCAGCAACATAGATATGAAAAGCACCAAAACGTACACCTAGACGTCGCAGAACAGAACGAGATTCTTGGTCAAGATTTTTGACCATTTCAGCAACTTTTTTACGCCGTAAAATCCCTAATGAATGAACCAGTTTTAAAGCAAGACTGCTTGTGGAATCCGTCAAACTATCGGCATTGCGCAGGTCAAACAGAGGTTGTAAAGCCGTTTCAAAATAAAAAGTTACAAAACGCTCCAAGCGTTTTACAACACTCTCACGTGCCTCCCCCGTTAATTGTGCATCTGCTAAAATAATCAGCTTGGGTTTAAAAAAGTCTTCTCCTCCAACCAGTTGACCTACCGGTTGACCAATCCAACGTACAATTCCATCAGAACCAAGGGTAAAATCTTTATTGGCACAAGCAGAAAAACGCATCGCGCGTTTGGAAAAAGCAAGAATCAAATTTTCATTCTCTATTGCGTTTTGCTCACCTACTGCTTGATCGCTATTGTTCTTGTTGGCATAAAAACGAAAACCTTCAAATTTACCATTGCCATGTTTTTCAATAAGAATATCATCCTGAAAAACATTATTCTGTGGAATAATCTTGCTATCCATGATTATTTTCTTTCTCAGTGCTAGACTGGTAAAAAGCTTATTCTTGATAATTCTATCATTATGCTGCTCCTTTAGCACGTTTGTTGCGTTTTCTTCAATCATTCTTGTTGCTTTTTGATACTTCTTTTTGCTCCTTTAATTTGTATATTTTCTTTTTTATTTGTCTTAGATGTTTCATAGAAGGTCATTGCACGTATTGGTTGTGTTGTAAAGCTGAAAGCATAAAATAAGCTTGTCATTTAAAGGATAAATTAAGTCAATAATGAAACAAAACAGTATTTGTTTTCTCTGATCTTTTAATTTTTTTTTTCTTACCAAAATATGAAAATAAAATTTTTTGCACATTTCTTGTCGGCAAGAAATCTATATTATATCGCCGTTTTATAGGCAAAACTGTGTTTTGGGATCATAAGTTTTACAATTCTCATAAAAAAAACAATTGCGATTATAAAAATACACGTTAAAGTAGCGCTGTGTTAACAAACAACTTTTGCGTTCTTTCTTAAAAAGAACAGTGATGTCGTGACCAAATCAGTTTTGATAATTTTAATCGCAAGGGGTTATTATGGGTAATCTTTCAAATGCTGCTTACAAAGGCAGCAAAAATTATAGCGATGCAGATAAAAGCTTAGGACGTGATATGATGCGTTCTGCTATGCAAGCGCCTTATCTTGAACGACAAAAAGAGCATGATTTGGCTCTAAGATGGAAAGATAAGCGCGATGATGAGGCTATGCACCAAATTGCAGCTGCGCATATGCGCTTGGTGATTGCGATTGCTAACCGTTTTAAACGTTTCAAAATGCCGTTGGGGGATCTGGTACAAGAAGGTTATGTAGGATTGTTGGAAGCTGCTGCACGTTTTGAACCTGATCGGGAAGTGCGTTTTTCCACTTATGCCACATGGTGGATACGCGCTTCTATTCAAGATTATATTTTACGAAATTGGTCTATCGTTCGAGGGGGAACCAGTTCTTCGCAAAAAGCTCTTTTCTTTAATCTTCGCCGTTTGCGCGCAAAATTGGTGCAGGATGATAGTGCTCTTTCAAAACAAGATATCTTTCGGACAATCGCTGAAAAGCTTGGCGTTTCGGTGCGTGATGTGGAAACGATGGATTTTCGTTTTTCCAGTGCTGATAATTCTTTAAGTGTTTCTATTTCTGAAAACAGTGATAATCCCATTGCGAAAATGGATGTTCTGGTGGATGAGAATCCTCTCCCAGATGCTTTAATTGAACAAACAATTGATGGTCAACGCCGGACACAATGGCTTTATGATGCACTGCAAATTCTCAATGAACGAGAGCTGGAAATTATTCGTTTTCGTCGCTTGAATGAAGAGGGAGCAACTTTGGAAGTCTTGGGTGAAAAGTTAGGAATCTCCAAAGAGCGGGTACGCCAAATTGAAGCACGGGCTTTGCAAAAATTGCGTTCTGCTCTCTTGAACGTTCATTCAGCAGATGCCTATGAGATATAGATTTAGAGGAGTCTTGAGAGGTCAATATGCTAGTGTCAATGGGGCGTGTGAGCACTCCTATTGGTTACAAAAGCCAATCGTCTTGGGACTGTGAATGCTTCAGAGTTCAGGGGAAAGAGGGTAGGAGGAAAGAAAAAATGCAAAATAATAACAAAACTCTCCTTATTCCGAGATAATTTTAACATCTGTGCCTGCCCGTAAAGTTTGCGTGGGCGAGAGTGCATTGAGAATGCGAAAGAGGGTTTCTTTATGCGTTGCTGTTTGCATTTTATTGGCAAGACTTGCAACGCTCTCTCCCTGCTGAACGCGTACAACACGGATTCTCAAGGGTTTCAGTTTCTTAAATTGTGAAGATGAAAGCGCGTGAAAACTTTGTATCGTTTTTGTGGCAATCTCTTCAAAATGTTGAGAATGATGTGGGGCGGCTGTGAGAAAGCGAAAAGCATGCTTTTTAAAAAAAATGACCACCACATCAAATTGCCAATGTGCGTTAGCTGCTCGAGCATGTGCTCCAGGGTATCCTTGAATTGTGATGGGGTGCACGGATGATTCGTCCAATCCTATAATCCATCCGCTTTTTAAATATTCACTTGCAGAGAGTGCAAAGGGGCGTGCTATAGCATCAAAACGAATGGCAATATTATCTGGTCCACTGGCCCAAACAGTATGGGCTGAGTTTTCTATGGTAAAATTGTTAGGCACACCAAAAGCGACACCCAATTGCTGGTGAATAAATTGGTTGTCTCTTACAAAACCTGTAGGAAAGCTTCCAGCAAAAATCATGCCATCAATGCTTTTGAGAAAAGAATCACGGTCTCTCTCTCCTATACTCACTGTCGTGATGTTACGCGCCTTTTCTTTGACAAGGCGAATCCGTTGTGGAGTGGTTGGGTGGTTTGCGAGAAAGTCCGAGGAAGTCTTTGTCGTATTCAAGAGATTACGGAAAACGCTATAAGCTTCCATTGATTGGAGAAAGCGTAGGGAGGCAAATGGATCATATCCTGCTTTTTTGAGCATTTCCAAGGCAATGGAATCGGCTTCTAGTTCTTGATTGCGTAAAAATTGGGTGAATTGTTGCTTGTTTTGTATAGGATTATGAAGCTTGCCTCTCTCATCAGAGAGAAGGGGTGAGGAGAAATGATTTTTATCCTTCAATTCGGCTTTTTTTCTGAGACGTAAAATACCATGATTGGCAGTAATGTGAGCTATTTCATGGGCTAAAATGGCTGCAACTTCTGAAGAATCATTGGCGAGAGCAAGCATGCCACGGGTGATGTAAATAGAGCCATTGGGTTGGGCAAATGCATTGATGCTTTCTGAATTTAAGATTGTTACAGAATAGTGTTGTTGAGGATTTTGTGACACCCTAGCCAGTTTGTGCACAATCTGCGCTAATAGACGTTCAAGTGTTGTGTTATAATAGGCACCGCCATATTTTTGCAGAATACGAGGGTGTTGTAGAGCGCTTAATGTGACATAAATATTATGCTTGCTGGCATGTTTAACTGTTTCAGAAGAATCTGAAGAAAGCTTATCGTTGGGAGAAAGATGCATATGACAAGCAGAAAGGAGAAGTGTAAGGCTTATGAAAGGTGCTCTGTACATTCTGGTGCGAAAGGAAATATTTCGTTGAAAAATTTGGTGTCGTTGATTGTTATGCACTGCGTGTTTAAGGTGAATTGTGGCAAATTTCATTGGTCTCTTTGTATGTGTTTTTATAAGTCAAAAAAGCTTTTGGGGAAGGAGCTTTTTGAGAAGGATTCTTTTGGCTATAGCATGGTTATTGTCCATAAGAAACGGATCTTTTTGATAAAAAGATACGAAGAAAAATTACGGAAGGCAAAGTATAGCATGACAACATTTACAATATTATTAAATGGAGATGTTTGTATCACCGATCGGTTGCTCACTCAAATTCACAACAGTCGCGTGATTGCTGCAGATGGGGGAATGCGTCATGCAGCAGCACTGGGTGTGATGCCGGAGTTGTGGGTGGGAGATTTCGATTCATCAGATCAAACTTTAATCAACAGCTATATTCATGTGCCCCGTGAGGTTTTTCCCTCTGATAAAGATATGACCGATAGTGCTCTGGCATGTGAGAGAGCTCTGCAAAAAGGTGCCAAACACCTTATTTTGTGTGGTGCTTTGGGAGGGGAGCGCAGTGATCATAGTCTTTCTCATATGACCTTGGCACTAATGATGGCAGAAAAAGGGATTACAGTGTTGTTGACAAGCGGTTGTGAAGAAGGATGGCCGGTCTTACCAAAGCCTTTTTCATATGATCTCCCCGATGGATGTTTGTTTAGTATTATCGGTTTTTCTGATTTACAAGGCTTGACGCTTTCAGGTGTGAAATGGCCGCTTTGTGGTAAAAATGTGTCTTTTGGATCTTCTTTGACACTTTCTAACCGTATTTGTGGAACCTTTTCTTGCTATTTAGGTTCTGGAAAAGCTATATTGTTGGCGTCTGTACCTATTCCATAAAGCTCTTCCGGTATATTTGAATAAGGCAGAGGGGGGCAAGCGATGAAGTGCCGGCATGAATGATATATTTATGTATTAATTTAAGGAGAGGTTTTAATATGTTAAAATCATTTTTGAAAGTGGCAGTTGTTTCAGCCATTGGTTTAAGTACTGTGGCTTGTACCACAAATGATCAGCGCGTTGCACGTTACGGTGTGGGAGGGGCAGCAATAGGTGCTTTGGCGGGATCTGCAATTGCTGGAAGTACTCCTGGTGCTGCACTGACCGGTGCCGCATTTGGTGCTATTGCTGGAACAGTAACAGGTGCTGCCGTCAATCAGCAAAGAGAACAAAGACGGGAAGGACAGATTGTTATTCATCAGTCAACACCAATGTGCACTTATCGTGGGCATAAAGGTCACTATTACAAAGCACCTTGTGCACAAAAAGTGCATACACAAAAAACACCACAATTGTGCACTTATCGGGATGGAAGAGGTGTGATGTATAAGGCACCTTGTCCACGCCGCGTTCGTTAATGGTGTTGCCGCTCTTGCGGCTTGACCGCATTTTTCTAACCTTTGGAACAAACCCCTTGCTCAATCAAGCTTGCTTATCGGTTGAGCAAGGAGCGCGTATCGCGCTGGTGGGAAGAAATGGTTGTGGGAAATCAACGCTGTTAAAAATTGCCGCAGGAATGATTGAGCCTAGTGGTGGGGAGATTTTTCGCCACCCGCGAGTCACGATATGTTATGTTTCACAAAATCCCGATTGCGCGGGATTTGAGGATGTTCATGCCTTTGTAGAAGCAGGGTTGGATCAGACCCCTGATATACCATGGATAAATACACTTCGTGACAATCTGGGTTTTTCAGGAAGTGAAAAATTGGCGACCCTTTCTGGGGGGGAAAGGCGGCGTGTTTCTTTGTTGCGCGCTCTTGCCGCAAAACCAGATATTCTTCTGTTAGATGAACCAACCAATCATCTCGATTTGCCAACCATTGAATGGTTGGAAAGGACTTTATGTTCGTTGTCTTCAGCCATTGTGGTGATTTCCCATGATCGGCGTTTTTTAGAAAATGTCACCCGTTCAACCCTATGGCTTGATCGAGGTATGACAAAAAGACTGGAAAAGCGTTTTTCGGAATTTGAGAATTGGCGTGATAAGGCGTTGCAAGAAGAAGCTCTTGAGCAACATAAATTAGGGCGACAGATTGCACGCGAAGAACAATGGTTGCGCTATGGGGTGAGTGCACGGCGTAAACGCAATGTACGTCGGTTGGGGGAATTAAAAGAGCTACGAAAACTTCACAAAAACTATAAAGGGCAACCGGGTCGTGCGCTTTTGACTGCTGCTCAAAGTTCTCATTCTGGTCAATTGGTCCTTGAAGCAAAGCGCATTTCAAAATCTTATGGGGAGCGCGTTATTGTTAAAGATTTTTCTTTACGCATTCAGCGTGGTGATCGTATCGGCTTGGTGGGGCCTAATGGTATTGGCAAGACAACATTGCTTTCTACATTGATCGGGCAAGAAGCCGTTGATAGTGGTATGGTGCGGCATGGATATAACCTTGCCATGGCGTTTCTTGATCAACAGCGTATTCTCAATGAAGAAGAAACATTAGCGCATTATCTCACTGGCGGGAGGGGAGAGACACTTGTGATCAATGGGCAAGAGCGCCACGTGGTTTCTTATATGAAAGACTTTTTGTTTTTACCCGAACAAGCACGGACACCACTCAAGGAATTTTCAGGGGGAGAAAGAGCGCGCCTTATGCTGGCACGATTGTTGTCGCGTCCGGCAAATTTTTTGATTCTTGATGAACCCACCAATGATTTGGATATGGAGACTTTGGATTTGTTACAGGAATTTATTGCCGATTTTGCTGGAACAGTTTTGTTGGTGAGCCATGATCGGGACTTTTTAGATCGCACGGTGACTCATATGTTGGCGCCCCAAGGCGATGGGCATTGGATTTTATATGCTGGCGGTTATAGCGATATGATAGCGCAAAATAAGCACGCTGTATCGTTAGGGCGAAAAGATAAGGGGTTATCACAACGTAAAGCATCTGCAAATCCACATGGATGGGAAAATGCAAATTCTAACGTGTCAACAAATCGTGGCTCTGTAGAGAAGGAAAAAATAAAGCCGCGCAAGCTGTCTTATAAGCAGGTTTATGCTCTGGAAAAATTGCCTGAACAAATCGCTGCTTTGCAGGATGAAATCAAAAAAATTGAACAAGAACTCTCTGATCCAGCGCTCTATGGCAGGGATAAAGAGCGTTTCGAGCGTTTATCCATAGCTTTGGAAGAGAAAAAAAAGAGTTGTGCTGGCAAAGAAGAAGAATGGTTAGAACTTGAATTATTGCGCGAAGACAGTGAATGTGGGAAGTCATAAAACGCTTTAGCGTTAATTCTTTCAAGAAGTTTTTAATCGATTTGCATGATCGCTTTTTTTTCATTTCCTCTTTGTTTTGCCTCATTCTGTACGGGATGCGTGCGCATCTTGGAGGGGAAAAAGAGTTATGCATGAAAGAGGAGTGGTGAGAGCAGACACTTTAATGGGGTCACGGCCCTCATGCAAAACAGAACGCCATTGATTTGCACATTCACGGGCTTTTTTTAAAGAGACATTTCGCAACGCCCCCAAGCTCATTTCACGACGGCGCCCGTGAATGGTATAACGATAAATCCATTGGGTATTGCCATCTTTACGCTTATGGAGAAGCAAGCCGGCATCATCATACACTTTGCCAGTTCCCAATGTTGCGACAGCTCTTGGCACCTAAGACGGTTCATAAGAGCTATTTTTAGTTCTTTCTTATACAATTTTTACCCACACGCCAGCCCCGCTTTTGACGTGCAAGCGAGTGGTTTTGATTGATTCAAGATAGACAGGTTTGACATGAGAGAATCTTACGATATTCGAGGGTCTCATTCAATATGAATAACGCTATATTATCATTATAAATCAATATTTTGTCCTGTTATATGAAGACAATGAAAAGAAATATTTTCACAATTTTGTAAGGCTTGATATGATACTCTTTTAATATTCTGGTGAAAATACCTTATGACGCTTTATGTTCATTTCTTGGGTTCTGAGGATCATGGATTCGAGAGGTGAGGATGTGGTCTCTCCATTTACCGGAAATCATCAGATAATCTCTCGCATAGCCTTCTTTCTCAAAATTAAGGCGCTTCAGTAAATTTCCGCTTCTGGTATTTTCAGGCATATAGTTTGCCATCACGCGATGGAGATAATAAACAGCAAAGACATGGGGTATCAGAGTAGATAAAATCTCGAACATGAGACCGTTGCCTTGCTGTTTTTCATCAACAGTAAAACCAAGATGACAGGCTTGAAAAACACCACGAACCACATTGGTAAAATTCACGGTGGCGATGATTGTACTATCATTTTTCAATCGTGTGGCGTATCGATAGGCGCATCCTTGGGCATTTTCATGAGCAAAAGCCTTTGCGCGTGTTTCCCAAGCTGTTAGGGTGTTATAATCAGCAGATTTCACCGGTTCAAAGGGAGAGAGGTGGTTCTCATTGCGCAGGTAATAGGAAGACAGTTCCCCTGCATCTTCTAGACCAATTAAGGTGGAAATTGTGCGTTTTGTTGTGATTGTCATAGCTTTTTCTTACAAGAAATGGACGAGTCTGTCTGTTTCTCATATTTCTTTTCACGTGGTTTGTCCTTTTTGCCGAAATTCATTGTAAAGGGTGGGAAGCTGATGAGGGACTTTATCACATGTGATCAATTTGCATGGGGATGTAAAATGAGGAAGAAATATAGCTTCAGAGCTTATTTTGCAATTAATTGTTGTGCTTTATTGCATTTTACAATGGTTTTTCTCTTTTCAATTTTTCCTTTGCATAAAAACGTTTTCGCTGACTCTAAAGCTCAAAGCTAATTCTTTATTATTGATGCGTTCTTTACGTTTATGAAGGATGGTAGATTTTTATCCTTTCCAAAATACTTGGCAAATCATAGGAGGCAATGGCTGCCGGCTGTGTGCAAATTTGTAATACTGGAACTCTTGCTGATGTGATGCACTATTTTGCGTTGGTGGTGTGAGGGTTGCGTCTTTTTTCTCTTCCATAATTGGCTCTTTACGTTCAATGACCTTCTGCTTTTGATTGTATCCTGTTTGCGTGTGAGCAATCATGGTAAGTTTGTCAATCTATTTCTCAGCCAATTTTTGACGATGAGAGATTGAGCAGCGCTCTTGCTCTTTGTTTTGTGCAAAAGAGGGTGTGGTGTACAATCAGTCCATAGTTTTTTGATATTTTCACCCATCGGTTTCTTTGATTTTTTCTCCTCATAACGGAGTGAGGGAGTAGAATATTTTTTTGTGCAAGATATGTTATGCTTTTTCAAATAACCATTCATCAATAATTAATAGATTGATTTATAACGATCATTTATTGTTTCTGATCTTTAAGAAGAATCTCGAATATGGTAGGATTTTCTGATTGCCAATTTGTTTATGGTAAATCAAGCTAAATCATTTTTTTGCCGGTTACAAGCGGGATTGGCATGGGGAGTGAAAGTCATTGAAGGTAAGGGTGCGGTTGATGAATGTTCTCAGGTATCAAGGGTTTGCGCAATATTGCGGAGGGAAGAGTCTGAGGGGGTGTATAGAGATTGGTTTCTTATAGCTTGATCATGACTCTTTACGGGTCCTGTTGTGAAATGGGAGCGGTGCATTGAGAGAAGCTTGTTTAAAACAAGCGCGCAAATTAACAATACAAGAGCATTTTGTGGGGACCATTTGCTGGTATTTTTGTGGCGCGCTGTTTTGTATCAGAGGCGAAAATTGCAACATGTCGCTGATATGATCGTTATAAGCTCCATGCACCGCTTTTTCTGACAAGAAATGTAGGTGTATGATTACCTTTTCTCTGTCATGTTGAGAAAATATCTGGTGCCATCTTTGTGATAAATGATGTTAACTCATCCCAAGTGCATCTTTATAGAGTTGGATAATGGTTTCTTCTTCTATGCGTTCATGCTCTTCTTTTTTACGCAGCCGTATAATGCTGCGCACAGCTTTACTATCAAAACCAGAGCCTTTCAGTTCAGCGTAAACCTCTTTAATATCATCAGAAATCGTTTTTTTCTCTTCTTCTAATCGTTCAATACGCTCAATAAAAGCGCGCAATTGGTTTACGGATATTGCGTGTGTTTCATTGGTCACTGTGTTCATTGCATTTTTCTCCGGACTTTATGTTTTAAGCTGTTTTGTTAGCGATAAATTTTGTTGAGAAAGCCTGAAAAACAAGATGTCAATCAAGCTGCATCGTTTTTTTACAAATTGACTTTAAATATTTTGTAAAATTTTTAAGATATGCATTGATAAAAAGGCACTAAGAAGCCAAAAAGGATAAAAACATATCTCTATCGATTTGTAGAGAGCTGTGATGAGACTTTTTAAAAAGAATAAAAGCTGTATGCTTTGTTTTAATCGCTTACATGGTAAAGGAAGTTTTGTGGTTGCCAAAAAACAGGAATGGGGGTTTTGGAAAAAACGGAGCGTTTTTTTCTTAAGTATTCTGCTGTCGTTCTGGTTTGTTGGTTTGGCAAGAGCTGATTTTAGAGTTTGTAATACCACCCAACAGTCCGTTGGTGTTGCCCTTGGCTATCGTACATTTTCAGGCTGGGTAAGTGAAGGGTGGTGGGTGGTCCCCGTGACAGAGTGTAAAACCTTAATTGAGGGACCACTTTCTTCACGATTTTATTATTTTTATGCCGAGGGTGCACAGAAAAAAGGCAACTGGGCAGGGTCCATAACGATGTGTGTGCAAGATAGCCAATTTACCATTCAGGGAGTTCATGATTGTTTTCCGCGAGGCTATCAAAAGGCGGAGTTTAAGGAAATTGATACGGGCAATCAAACCAGTTGGATGGTACAGTTGACGGAAGAGTCCTTGTTGGGTGATTCGGTTGTACATCCGCCCTCGTTTTTAGGAGGTTCTTCACGGTGAAACGTGCACGTAAGGTAAAAATTATTGCTACTCTTGGTCCTTCTTCTTTTTCCATTGCAATGATTGAAAAGCTTTTTAGGGCGGGAGCCGATGTTTTTCGTTTGAATATGAGCCATACGGACTGTAAAACAATGGCAGATTTGGTTCAGCGTATACGCGAGGTAGAAAAAATTGTTCGCCGGCCCATTGGTATTTTAGTGGATCTCCAAGGACCTAAATTGCGCGTTGGATCTTTTGCTAAAGGGCAAGAGGAGCTGCATGTTGGGCAAAGCTTTACATTAGACAGTCATGATGAGCTGGGGGATGGAGAGCGTGTTTATTTTCCCCATAAGGATGTGTTGGCTGCTGTGAAACTAGGGGACCGGCTGTTGATTGATGATGGAAAGCTGGAACTGCGTGCACAGTTGTGTGGTGGCCATTTTGTTGAATGCCGTGTGGTTGCTGGAACCCGTATTTCTGATCGCAAAGGTGTCAGTTTTCCGGATACCATTTTGCCTTTTGGTTCGATGACATCAAAGGATAAGGCGGATCTTCAAGCTGTTTTGCAACAACCTGTGGATTGGATTGCTCTTTCTTTTATCCAGCGTCCAGAAGATATTATAGAGGTACGCCGGCTAACGAAAAGCCAAGTGGCTTTGATGGCTAAAATCGAAAAACCTCAAGCTTTGGAGCACATAGAAAAAATTATTGATGTTTCTGATGGAATTATGATTGCACGGGGAGATCTTGGTGTAGAAATGCCCTTGGAAAAGATCCCTGCATTGCAGATAGAACTCATAAAAGCTTGTCGTTTAGCAGGAAAACCCGTGGTGGTGGCAACACAAATGCTTGAGTCTATGATCTCCTCTCCTGTGCCAACACGTGCAGAAGTTTCTGATGTTGCTACAGCGGTTTATGCGGGGAGCGATGCGGTGATGTTGTCTGCTGAATCCGCTTCTGGTCTTTATCCTGAAGAAGCTGTGCTTATGATGGATCGCATTGCTCGACAAATTGAACAAGATCATACTTATGAGGTAATGATTGGAGCGCAGCATCCTACACCAAAGTCCACGGGAACCGATGCCATTTCTCTGGCCGCGCGACAAATCGCTGAAACACTCTCATTAGCAGCTATTGTTGCTTATACCGCTTCGGGCACAACGGGTGTGCGTGCTTCACGAGAGCGCCCAAGTAGACCCATTATTGCTTTGTCACCCATTGTGGGAACAGCGCGGCGATTGGCTTTGGTTTGGGGACTACATTGTGTGGTGAGTGAAGATGCACGGGATCTAGAGGATATGGTTGACCGTGCAGCAGCGATTGCTTTTCAAGAAGGCTTTTGCAGAAGTGGAGACCGCTTTCTTGTTACCGCTGGTGTTCCTCTTGGTACGCCTGGTGCGACAAACCTCTTGCGTATTGCGGCTGTTTCTCAAGATGGTACAAAGGGTGTTTAAAAGGTTTCAGGGTATTGGAAATATTTGGGTAGAGTGTTTTACTTTGGAGGGCAGATGTTATTTAGCAGGAAAGCCCGTGGTGGTGGCAATACAAATGCTTGAGATCTATGATCTCCTCTCCTGTGCCAACACGTGCAGAAGTTTCTGATGTTGCTACAGCGGTTTATGCAGGCAGAGCAATGCGGTGATGTTGTCTGCTGAATCGGCTTCTGGTCTTTATCCTGAAGAAGCTGTGCTTATGATGGATCGCATTGCTCAACAAATTGAACAAGATCATACTTATGAGGTGATGGTTGGAGCACAGCATCCTACACCAAAGTCAACGGAAACCGATGCCATTTCTCTGGGGCAGTGCGCGAGATCGCTGAAACATGCGTATTAGCAGCTATTGTTGCTTATACCGCTTCGGGCACAACGGGTGTGCGTGCTTCATGAGAGCGCAAAACAGATGCATTATTGCTTTGTCTCCCATTGTGGGACAGCGCGGTGATAGGCTTTGGTTTGGAGATTGCGAGAACTGGTTGTGTAATTATCCTACTGAATCGGCGTTTGGTCTATAATTTTGAAAAGAGAGTGTTGAGTGATAGAGCAGAGAATTTTAATTGGGTTCTTTATGAGATATTGTTTTTCAGGGCATGTTTGAGAAGAGCTGCTTTGACAGTCAAGATATTGATTGATAATCATTGAGCATTTTATCATTTTAAAAGTTCTGCATAAAAAGATTTGCTTCTTGGTTCCTTTAAAAGGAGTCGGTGAATGAATAAAATGGGGAGAACAAACGGCTAATATCCTTCTTATAAACTTTTTAAATGCAAGAGCAGCGATAAGATTGCTAAAAGAAAAAAGAGGGAGAATGGTGATGTTGCTCTATTGCTTCAGCAGTATGAAGACGAAGCTATTTATAGATTTTGCTTGATACGCTTCCATAAGAGGTGTTTGTTAGTGAGACAATAACAGTTTATGCACAACAGGGGCATTGCTTTTTAGAGAAATATTGCTTTTGTTTGTTGTTGCAATATGTGGGACTTTTACAATGAAACTGACCTTTGTTTGTTTTTGGGAAAATTATATGGCTGGTCAGTTTGAGACGGGTGTGAGTTTATGAGCTCTCTCGTTCTTGAACATCAATGCTGGTTTGGTTATCTTGGAGCAATTGATTGGTGAGTTTTTCAATGCGTTCTGTTGTATTGCGTACAATTCTTCCCATGGTGCGGTCTCTTTCATTGTGCAGCCGCAAAAGAGCCTCGTAATCTTCTTGTAGTTTTTTATTTTCTCGTTGGATTTCTTCCATTTCATCGATAATCATAATGCCGGCCATAACCGATAAACGATGATCGCCAATTTCACCAAAATTTTTCTTCAAATGGGCGATATATTGGTCTAATCGAGCCGCAAGTTCAATAAGATGGCTTTCTTGTCCTTTATTACAAGCCATGCGATAAACTTTACCATCAATGGTGACGGAAACAGTTTCCATACATTCAAACCTTTATCTATCAATGACAACACGAATGGTTTCCATCGCTTTCACCAAACGTTTGGAAACTTCTTTGTTTACTGCTTCTAGCCGCTCAACTTGGGCTTCAGCTTTATCTAGCGCTTGGGCAAGATGGCTACGATCAGTGTTCATTCGTTGAATTTCTTCTTCCCATTCGTTATTTTTATCAATAACAACATTGCGATTGATAATGGTGATCTCTAAGGTTCTTAGTGCTTTTTCTAATTGCTCTAAAGCGTGTGGAAGAACCGTAGTTTCCTGATTCATAATATTTGTATCCTCCAAGTGATTGTATCCTTATCAGTTTTTTATGCAAAAACGAATCACTCATTTTCTTTCCTTGTGTAAATTTTATTTTTAAGTATGTAAGAGATTTTAGCAAGCAAGGCAGAGAATGCATATGAATTAAAGGCTAGATTTTTTAAAAATATTGGCATAAATGATATCTGTACAAAGGATGTGTGAGGGGAATGGTATTGGTGTTACTTATGGGATGATAAAAAAATCCAACCCTAGAAATGAAAAAAGTATTCCTCAAAAAATGAAGAGTATACAGAAGAAGCAACAAAATAATCTGTTTAACGAAATGGTTTATCATTTATGACAAATACTGAACAACAAAATCAGATGGCCAATGCTATCCGCTTTCTTGCGATTGATGCGATTGAAAAAGCAAATTCTGGACATCCTGGCTTGCCTATGGGGGCAGCCGATATTGCTACCGTTCTTTATACAAAATTCCTTGCTCATGATCCTAAAAATCCTTCTTGGCCTAACCGTGATCGCTTTGTGTTATCGGCTGGGCATGGGTCTATGTTGCTTTATGCTTTACTCTATCTTTCCGGTTATGAGGATATCTCTCTTGAGGATCTCAAAAATTTCCGTCAACTAGGCTCAAAGCTTGCTGGGCATCCAGAATATGGGCATGCTGCGGGGATTGAAACAACCACTGGACCTCTTGGACAAGGGTTGGCAAATGCTGTGGGGATGGCGCTTGCTGAGCGCTTACAAAATGCGCGTTTTGGTGATCTCATCAACCATTATACTTATGCCCTAGTTGGGGATGGATGTCTTATGGAGGGGATTTCTCAAGAAGCACTTTCCCTTGCGGGTCATTTGAAACTCAACAAGCTTATTGTATTATGGGACGATAATAATATTTCTATCGACGGTGAAATCTCCCTTGCTGATAGTACGGATCAGATCGCGCGTTTTAAGGCGTCTGGGTGGAACACGCATAAAGTCGATGGTCATAGCCAAACGGCTATAGCCAATGCCATTAAAGAAGCACAAAATTCTGATAAACCAACTTTGATCGCTTGTAAAACAACCATAGGTTTTGGAGCACCCAATAAAGCGGGAACCAATAAAGTTCATGGTGCGCCTTTAGGAGCACGGGAAATTGCTGAAACCCGTATCGCTTTAGGCTGGAAGAGTGAGCCTTTCGTTATTCCAGCGGATATTCTTGATAATTGGCGCTTGGCTGGTCTTAGTGCTGCTAAAGCGCGGCAAAAGTGGGAAGAAAAATTAGCTGCTCTGCCCGTGTCAGAACGTGTCGAATTTGAAAGATTGATGCGGGGCGATTTGTTGGGTGGATTTGATGGCGCTATTGATGCTTATAAACAAAAACTCGTCGAAGAGCGCCCTGTGGTTGCTACTCGTAAAGCTTCGGAAATGGCTCTTGAAGTCATCAATGAAGTTATTATGGAAACCATTGGTGGTTCTGCTGACTTAACAGGCTCTAATAATACGAAAAGCAGCCAGATGAAAAGCATCTCTGCTGAAGATTTTTCAGGACGCTATCTGCATTATGGAATTCGCGAACATGCCATGGGTGCTGTGATGAATGGTCTTGCCCTTCATGGCGGATTTATTCCTTATGGGGGAACTTTTTTATGCTTTTCTGACTATATGCGTCCTGCCATGCGACTCTCTTCTTTGATGGGATTACGAGTGATTTATGTTATGACTCATGATTCTATCGGTCTTGGTGAGGATGGTCCCACACATCAACCCATAGAGCATTTGGCTTCTTTGCGCGCAATGCCCAACCATTTTGTTTTCCGCCCTGCTGATGCTATAGAGACAGTGGAATGTTGGCAATTGGCTTTGAAAACGCGTGGCACACCTTCTACTTTGGCTTTAAGCCGACAAAATTTACCCCTGTTGCGCCAAGAGCATGAAGAAGAAAATCTTTGTATGCTCGGTGCTTATGAATTGCTCACTGCTGGCGATGATGCCCAGGTAACCCTATTTGCTTCTGGTTCAGAATTGCAAATTGCTGTACAAGCACATACAGTCTTAGAAGAAAAGGGCATTCCAACCCGTGTGGTTTCTGTGCCTTGTTTTGAGCTTTTTGCCCAGCAATCTCTTTCTTATCAACGTGCTCTTATTGGTGATGCACCCATTAAAATTGCCATTGAAGCTGCTGTGGGGCAGGGATGGGAACGCTTTATTGGCTGTGATGGTGTGTTTATTGGCATGGATGGATTTGGTGCGAGCGGAACAATTGAGGCGCTTTATCCACATTTTGGCATGACTTGTGAGAATGTGGTGGCTCACGTTGAAAAAAAACGGGAAGAAATCAATAAGGAAAATGCCAAATAAGTATTCATGGTGCAATGAGTAGTTGTGATCATATCGAAGGCAATATTTATTTTTTGCACAGTTGTGGATTAAGTGATGAATGAAGATATGGAATTTGTAGCTGTTCATCATTTGGGAGTGTTGGAGCGAATACCCATTTGTTGTGCTATAAAGAGAAATGAGGAAAATGTGAGATGACGGTTCGCGTGGCAATGAATGGGTTTGAGTGTATTGAGTGTAATATTTTACGGGTGATTGAGTAATTGATGAAGATATGGAATTTGTAGCTTTTCACCATTTGGGAGTGTTGGAGCGAATACCCATTTGTTGTGCTATAAAGAGAAATGAGGAAATGTGAGATGACGGTTCGCGTTGCAATTAATGGGTTTGGTCGTATTGGGCGTAATATTTTGCGGGCACTTGTGGAAAGTGGGAGGAAAGATATCGAAGTTGTGGCTGTTAATGATTTGGGATCGGTGGAAACCAATGCCCATTTGTTGCGCTATGATTCAGTCCATGGGCGTTTCCCAGGGCATGTGAAGGTGGTTGGTGATGCCATTGATGTGGGAGGTGGTTTGATCAAGGTGTTGGCAGAGCGTGATCCAGCACGGTTGCCGTGGAAAGCTTTGGACATCGATATTGCTTTGGAATGTACCGGCATTTTTACGGCGCGTGATAAAGCAAGTGCTCACTTGGATGCGGGGGCAAAACGGGTCCTTGTTTCTGCACCCTCTGAGGGCGCAGATCTCACGGTGGTTTATGGCGTGAATCACCAATCTTTAAGCAAAGAGCACCACGTTGTTTCAAATGCTTCGTGTACAACAAACTGCTTAGCACCTGTAGCACAAGTTTTGCATAATACGGTGGGCATTGAAAAGGGCTTTATGACAACCATCCATTCTTATACGGGCGATCAACCTGTGTTGGATACCATGCATCGTGATCTTTATCGGGCACGCGCTGCCGCTCTTTCTATGATCCCTACCTCAACTGGGGCGGCAAAGGCTGTCGGATTGGTCTTGCCAGAATTAAAAGGTTTGCTCGATGGTGTGTCAATTCGCGTGCCAACGCCAAATGTATCGGTGGTGGATTTAACATTTACCGCTAAGCATTCCACAACAGTTGAAGAAATTAATACAGCTATTTGTACTGCTGCACGCGGTTCACTCAAGGGAATTTTAGATTATACGGAAGAAAAGCTTGTCAGTTGTGATTTTAATCATAATCCGCATTCAGCTATTTTTCATAATGATCAAACCAAAGTGATCGATGGTCAGCTTTGTCGTGTTTTGGTTTGGTACGATAATGAATGGGGTTTTTCAAACCGCATGGGTGATACGGCAGTCGCTTTTGCCAAAACCATATAAAAGAGGACCTTCGGGTCCTCTTTTATATTAAAAGGTCAAATTTTATGATAAAAATAGGGACGCAATCTTTTTGAAAAAAACGCTTAAAAACGCTCTTGGTGGCTGAGAAACAAAGTATGGTCCAAGTGAGGGTATAGTGTGTTTTGTGTTTATACAGAAAGAGTTTGTTTTTAATACCATATAAACAAGAAATGTTTGAAAAACTATGCTCGTGAGCGAGATAAAGTATAAACAAGAAAAGTATGAGAAAAGAGAGCTGCTGGTCTTTTTTTTGTAAAAGCAAAGAAAAGGTTTTGTAAGGCAAAGGTGATCGATGGATTTTTGTTTAAAACAACGCAAAGTGAAGAGAAAAGAGTAGATGGGTTTTCATATCACTTGGTGGTGTTGATGACGGCTGAGAGAGTGTGTCTTTATGTTGTGGTTGAGCGTGCGGGCTGTGTTCTTTGATTGAAGATTGAGGGGATTGCGTAAGGCAAAGGTGGTCGATGCGTTTTTATTTAAAACAACAGAAAGTGAAGAGGAAATAGCGGATGAGTTTTCGTACGCTTGATGATGTTGATGTGGCTGGAAAGCGTGTTCTTGTACGAGTGGATTTTAATGTGCCCATGGCGCAGGGCAAAGTTTGCGATGAAACGCGTCTTCAACGGCATAAAGAGACGCTTGTTGAACTGCAAAGGCGTGGTGCTAAGCTTATTCTTTTGTCTCACTGTGGGCGCCCCAAGGGAAAAGTTGAGCCAGAATTTTCACTCAATCCTGTTGTGGAAGTGTTGGAAAAAATCATCAATCAACCGGTGACGTTTGCATCCGATTGTATTGGTCCAGCAGCGCAGATAGCGGTCGAGGCATTGCAAAATGGGGGTGTTTTATTGCTTGAAAATGTTCGTTTTCATCCAGGTGAAGAACAGAATGATTTTTCTTTTGCTAAGGCTCTCGCCCATAATGGGGATCTCTATGTGAATGATGCTTTTTCCGTCTCTCATCGTGCCCATGCTTCGGTGGAGGGAATAACACATTTGTTGCCTTCCTATGCGGGGCGTTCTCTACAGTGTGAATTACAAGCATTAGAAAAAGGGCTTGGCAATCCAACGCGTCCCGTGATTGCATTGGTTGGAGGCGCAAAGGTTTCCAGTAAGCTTTTTGTGCTCAATCATTTGGTGGAAAAGGTTGATCATTTGGTGATTGGCGGTGGTATGGCCAACAGTTTTTTAGCCGCACAAGGGATCTGTGTTGGAAAATCACTGTGTGAACATGCACTGATGGAAACTGTCAAAAAAGTTATGGAAAAAGCGCGGGAGTGCCAATGTAGGATTCTGCTTCCTGTGGATGCGATTGTTGCATTTCGCTTTGAAAAAGATGCTCCCCATCGTCTCTATGATATTGGAGATATTCCAGAGGAAGCCATGATTCTGGATATAGGGACACGCTCCATTGCCCATATCAATGCTGCAATTGATGAAGCTGCTACCCTTGTCTGGAATGGACCCCTTGGGGTTTTTGAGATGTCTCCCTTTGATCAAGGAACTATTGCAGTAGCACGTCATGCAGCAGAACAGAGCCTGACAAAAAAATTGATTTCAATTGCTGGAGGGGGAGATACGGTTTTTGCACTTAACCATGCCGGTGTTGCTGATGATTTTACTTATCTTTCCACCGCAGGAGGTGCTTTTTTAGAATGGATGGAAGGCAAAGTGCTTCCTGGTATTCTCGCTCTCATGCAAGCGTAAAGGCTTTATTGAAGGGAAAATTGAAAAAGCTGTATGGGCTGTGTTCAGTGTGCTGGCCGTATTGTTGATTTTGGAAATGCGATAAAATAAGAGGAATTTTTAATGAGTGAACGTCTTGAAGATATAGCCCTTGCTCTGGTGTGTGCTGGTAAGGGTATTTTGGCTGCCGATGAAAGTACTGCAACAATTGGTAAGCGTTTTGCAAGTATTGGTGTTGAATCCAACGAGGATAACCGGCGCGCTTATCGTGAAATGCTTTTTAGTGCAAAAGAAGCTATGGAGAGTGCTATTTCGGGTGTCATCTTATTTGATGAAACCATTCGTCAAAAGGCGTCTACGGGGAAAATGTTGACGGATGTTATCCGTGATGCGGGTGCTTTGCCAGGGATTAAAGTGGATACCGGTGCTAAACCATTGGCAGCTTTCCCTCATGAAACAATTACCGAAGGGTTGGATGGACTTCGTGAACGTTTAAAAGAGTATTATGCTTTGGGAGCGCGTTTTGCCAAATGGCGTGCGGTGATTGCCATTGATGCACAGACGCTACCAACAAGGGGCGCTATCAAGCAAAATGCATGGGCTCTCGCGCGTTATGCTGCTTTGTGTCAAGAATTAAAAATCGTGCCGATTGTTGAGCCAGAAGTGTTGATGGATGGACCATCATGCGGGCATTCTATCGCGCGCTGTTTTGAGGTGACACAGGCTGTCTTAACAGCTGTGTTTAAAGAGTTGTTTGAAGCCCGTGTTGTTCTCGAGGGGATGATTTTAAAGCCCAATATGGTGATTGATGGTAAAGATGCGCGGAAAGCGTCTGTTGAAGAGGTGGCGGAAAAGACGGTTCAAGTGCTTAAACAAACTGTGCCTGCTGCTGTACCAGGAATTGCTTTCCTTTCTGGAGGACAATCTGATGAAGAAGCGACTGCCCATTTATCAGTTATGAATGCTTTGGGGGCATTGCCTTGGAAATTGACCTTTTCTTACGGACGCGCATTGCAAGCAGCGGCCTTAAAAGCATGGTCTGGTAAACATGAAAATATTGCTGCTGCGCAAAAGGCTTTTTGTCATCGTGCTCGCATGAATCATTTGGCTGCTTTGGGAAAATGGACAAAAGAGCACGAGCACTCTTGTGCTTAAATAAAAACAAATTTCCATTAGCGGCTTTTGCTTGATGAGATGATGCGTAAAGGGTGGATGTATTTTACCGAAGATACTTTGCGCTGCTAGAGTGCGTTTTGCTCAATAGCTGTAGAAGTGGTTGCCATTGATGCGTACACGCTGCCAACAAGGGGGGAGCAAAATGCATGGGCTCTTGTCCATTTGTTGCTTTGAGGTGACACAGGCTGTCTTAACAGCTGTGTTTAAAGAGTTGTTTGAAGCCCGTGTTGTTTTCGAGGGGATGATTTTAAAGCGCAAAATGATGATTGATGGTAAAGATGCGCGAAGCTTCTGTTGAAGAGGTGGTTGGCGGTTCAAGTGCTTAAACAAACTGTACACGCAGCTGTACCAGGAATTGCTTTTCTCTTGTTTCAGGGAAGAGGCTCTGTTGTTTTTTCTCTCTATTATCACGGTCGTAGGCACAATAAGCCGTTATGGTTTATTAGACACACAAAAAGCCCCGCATTTTAAAACAGGGCAACTTTTCTTGGCAATTTTTTACGTGTTTTTTATAAAAGCCTTAATTGTAAAAGCCATGAACTTTGCTCTTTTTGTCCAAGCAGTTTCATTGTTTTTAATGTGCTCAAACTTTAAGAGATATTTTCTGTCTTTTACAACAAGAGGCTTTTACAAATAGGCTTTTACATGCCAAGATTACCAAAACGGTTTTTGAATTTAGAAACACGACCACCACGGTCTACGAGGGTTTGAGATCCACCTGTCCATGCTGGATGGGTTCTTGGGTCGATATCCAGATTCAGAACGTCCCCTTCTTTTCCCCAAGTGGAGCGCGTTGTGTATTGGCTACCATCCGTCATAACGACGGTAATTTTGTGATAGTCGGGATGAATATTCGCTTTCATGCGTCAAACCTTTTGTGTTTGTAAAATGAAGTGGCACTCGTTCATTTTTTAAGTGCGCTTCCTTTGTCTTTTTGATAAATTAATTAAAGTACCATTCCTATAACCGAGCACGCATCAAAAAACAAGTGTTCAAGATACATCATTGTATCAACGGTTATGGACAATCTAATAGAGTGAGCAAACCCTTATGAATCTCTTTAATCATTCAGAAAAATCTACCACACCTTCTATGAAAAATTCTTCATTCTCTTCGCTTAAAACTTTTGCTCCTTATCTTATTCGTTATCGTTGGCTGTTTATTTTTGCTTTTTTCGCTTTAACCGTTGCTGCCCTTATCACACTGGCTTTGCCTGTTGCCATCGGTAAAATGTTTGACCATGGTTTTTCTGCTTCAAGCCATGGGCATATCAATTTTTATTTCTTTATGTTATTTGTTTTGGCTTTGCTTCTCGCCCTTGCTTCGGCTTGCCGTTATTATTGTGTTATCACTTTGGGAGAACGGATTGTTGCCGATTTACGGCGTGATGTTTTTGTCCATATTATGAAACTTTCACCTGCTTTTTTTGATAAGTCTCATTCTGGTGAACTTGTCTCAAGGCTGCTCACCGATACAACGCAAATAAAATTAGCCGTTGGTTCAACCGCCTCTACCGCTTTACGCCATTTGATTGTGGTGATTGGTGCAATCGTGATGATGGTGATCACCAATGCAAAATTATCCGCATTGGTGCTGCTTGCTATTCCCTTTGTGGCTATTCCGTTAGTTATCTTTGGGCGCAAGGTGCGTACACGCACACGTGCGGCACAGGACCGTGTCGCAGATGCCAATGCTTTGGCAACCGAACAGGTGAGTGCTATTCGTACGGTACAAGCCTTTACCGCTGAAAAACTTGTTGCAACGCGTTTTTCACAGTTGATAGAACGCGCTTTTCAGACAGCGCGCGCTTCTGTGATCTTGCGTTCTTTTTTTACGGGCTTTGCCATTTTTCTGGTTTTTAGCAGTGTAGTTGCTGTTTTATGGATTGGCTCTCGAGATGTTTTAAATGGCACTATGACGGCAGGAACTTTAGGTCAGTTTGTTCTCTATGCCGTTTTTGGAGCAACCACTTTTGCACAATTATCGGAACTTGGCGCAGAATTAATACAAGCCGTAGGAGCTGCTGAACGGCTTGCCGAGTTGCTACAAGAACAGCCTACTATCTTAGCACCTCAAAATCCTGTCTCTTTGGCAAAGCCTGTTCAAGGCGCACTTGTTTTTGATCAGGTGGATTTTACTTATCCTTCCAGACCAGAAGACAAGATTTTGCGTTCTCTTTCTTTTTCTATCAAAGCGGGTGAAACGGTTGCTTTTGTTGGCGCTTCAGGGGCGGGGAAAAGTACAATTTTTTCTTTAATCTTGCGTTTTTATGATCCAACAAGTGGAAAAATTTGCTTTGATGGCGTAGAAGTTAATCGCCTCTCTTTGCAAGATTTACGTGGTGCAATTTCTTATGTCCCACAAGATGTTGCCATTTTTGATGGCACCCTGCGCGATAATATTATTTTTGGGACAGAAAATGTCGTGGAAGAGCAAATTATTGCCGCTGCTCAAGCCGCTAATGCCCTTGAATTTATTGAAGCTTTACCAAATGGTTTTGATACTGAAGTGGGAGAACGCGGTACGATGCTTTCTGGTGGACAAAAACAACGCATTGGTATTGCGCGGGCGATTTTAAGAAATGCTCCCCTGTTATTGCTCGATGAAGCAACATCTGCTTTAGATGCAAACAGTGAAAAGTTGGTGCAAGAAGCCTTAGAAGGGCTCATGCAAAATCGAACAACATTGGTGATTGCTCACCGTTTGGCAACAATTTTAAAAGCCGATCGGATTCTCGTGATGGATAAAGGCGCCCTTGTGGAAGAAGGAACCCATGCAGAGCTTGTGGCAAAAAATGGCGTTTATGCTTACCTTGCCAAATTGCAATTTTCACCTGAATAGGTGATCCACACGAATAAGAGCTCTTGATAAAGAGACACTTAGAAGAGATAAACAGCACTCTTTTTTAAGTAGCCTTATCAAGTTTAAGGGCTTATGAAAGCAAGAAGAGCAAAAATTAAGACAAAAAAGAGGGGCAAGAATTTGAGGCATGTTTCTTTTTGAATTCTTGAATGAGTTTTTATTGTAAGATGGAGCATTTTTTATAAAATAATTCACCTATATGCAGAATAGCCTAGGTATACAGAATATAAAATGATGCCAAGCTAAAGATGCCCAATGTTTTCGTACAGTTGGTAGCGTGCAGAGCTGATAAATAGAAAAATAAATGCTTTTTGTTGATGGATTCAACAGGGTGAACAGAGAGGCAGCATATTTTGCTGTGTTAAGATTTTGAGTCCTTTGCTTCCTATTTTGTGAATTAGGCATTTTGAGGGCTTATTTTGCAAATGCATAAAGCATGATAGCAGTATAATTAAATACAAATTGTTATATTTTACCAATGTAATCAGCTATATTTTGTGTATTATTTTGTTAAAATAGAATATGTAGTGATTCTCAAGTCAGATATACACATAATGATACAATATCGAGAAATCGGTACAGGAGCTGTACTCAATGTTGGTGAGGATAAAAGAGCGCAAGAATGGGTGATCACGATACTTTCATAGTTATAGTAGGAATAATCATAGCAGGGAGCATAATCTATAGCCTTTGGTTAGCAAATCATCAGAAAAAGCAATTACGTGAACAACTTGAGCAATGTGAGAAATTACTGCAGCTACGATATCGAGAGTGCGCGATATATCAAAATATTCTTGCACAGGGAGAGCAAAGACTTTTTCAAAAAACGCAAAAAATATCAAAGGAATGGATTGCGCAATGGGATGAGGGAGTAAGGCAATGGGAAAGGAGTATATTGGAAATAAAAAATCCTGAGTATTTTTCTGAAATTAGTGACAAGCAGTATCCAGTGGTGGTGGCAGATATTTGTGCTCACGGATATGCAGATACATTTCTTCTTTATGAGGATGCGCTGAGAGTAAAATTTACTGCTGAGCAGATTGAAAGAATAAATAAATTAATGATACGCCCAATTTTTAAGCAAACTTATCCTAAAGTTGTGCGATTGATGAGACAAAATGGCATTAAATTGCGAAAGTTTGTGGATCCTTTGACGAAAAAAAAACGCTATAAGCCTACAATGCTGTTGTTTCATTGGTGGTTATATATGATTGATGATATGATTACAGCTGAATATGAACAGCAACAAAAAGATAAAGTTTTACAGCGCGGTGAAGAGTTAAAAGCGGAAATCGGCTTTGAAAATATGCCTGAGGATATAGAAGGATACATGTCTGAATATATAAAAGTAAGCATGTTTGAATATATAGATATAGAAAGAGATAAACCTAAATATACAGAATATGAGATGCTAGAATCCATAGATCGGTGTGGACGTTTTCTATCTCATAATTACCGACTACTATGCATTTGTAAAAAGGGGCTTCTCTCATTCTTGTATGATGTTTCCAGTGATTATAAGGCGGCAAGAGAAACTTTTATTTACTATAAGATGCTTATTGATACGGTGAAAGAAGGATATATTGCCTTTGATGAAGATTGTCGTTGCGCTACGGTTGAAAGGGCAATGAAGGTTTGTAGAAAGAAAGATAAAGAAGAGAAAAAAGACCTTAGTATTTCTGAAAAAACTCCAACATTTGAAGAAGCTTACAAATTAGGCGTTGAAGCATGGATGAGGTCATCAAATGAGACATGTGATAACCGGTTGATCTTTTGGGAGGAGCTTATCACACAAACAAAATTAGAAGTTATTTTCGGTGATAAGAAGGTGCAAGCATTGCAAGAGGCTATTGATAAAGAAAGAGAACGGTTTGAGAATGAAATACAATCAGCAATTCTCGCAAATAAATATTTGAATTACAATAAATCTTACGCTTATTTGGCAAGTACTCTGAGATAATGGTTAAATGAAGGGGGAGCGGGGTACTGTATAAATCAATGAATTTGCTGGAATCTCTGTCACTGCGCAGTGGTGAAAAAGAGTGAAAAGTAATGAGAGGCATATGTGACAGCTCTTAGCAAAGAGGAGAGGCGTTTGGAGCCAATCTTTTTTTTTGCGTAGTATCAAGAGAATATAAGGGGTAGGGGAGGCTTTTTGCCTTGGCTGTTGCTTTTGAGAGCGTTTTGTTGTGATGGTGCTTTTAATCTTATAGTTTGTTTGTGGAGGAAATGAGGAAAACAGCAGAGTTAATAATATTGGCTCAGCTGTCATTGCATCTTTTGAAGTTTATGGAGGCATTGATTGTTGGTGATGGCTTTTTGTTACCATCTTATCCATTATTTCCTATCGTTTCTGTAAAGAAAGTTGAAAATCTTCCTCCACATTGTTTTTTCGGATTCTAAGGGACTTGCTCTGTAGACTTTTTTAAACACGATGTTAAGATTATAAGATTTAAATGCCTTTTTGAGAACTCTCTCTCATTTGATGGGGATGTATTCATTGCCAGCAAGGATATTTTTTTGCCAAAGATACCGTTGCCACCTTCCATATCGGTGATAAAACCACCGATTTGGCGGACCATTCATATTTCAGTAACCATAGGTAAAATTTGCTGGTTGTCTTCCCAAAAGCCATTGGTTCGACCAGAAGCACAATCAAGAGCAAGCCAGCATCATCATTATATTTGCCAGCTGCCAATGTTGCGACAGCCTTTGTATTTGAGAGCATTCATAACAGCTATTTTTAGTCCTTTCTTGTACAGTTTTTACCCACACTCTAGTCTCGCTTGTGACGTGCAAAAAAATGGTTTTGATCGATTCAAGTTAAGCAGATTTGAAATGAAAGAATCTTACGATATTCGGGGTTCTCATTCAATATGAATAACGATAAACTATCATTATAAATCAATATATTATTAAGTGAAGGGTGCTAAAACGGCGAAGTCCAGAAACGTTCATCACATTGCAAGAGTGCAATGAGAGAGGATCTGGGCAACAGAAACGGGGGTACCCATGGTAATGGCATATTATTCTCTTTTGAGGTTTAAATGCCTTTTTTGAGGACTCTCTCTAGTTTGATGCGAATAAGTTCATTGCCAGCAAGGATATTTTTTTTGCGAAAGATATCGTTGCCACCTTCCTTATCGGTGACAAAACCACCGGCTTCGCGGACCATTAATATTCCAGCAGCCATATCCCAAATTTGTAAATTGTCTTCCCAATAGCCATCAGTTCGACCAGAAGCGACATAAGCTAAATCAAGAGCAGCAGCGCCAAAACGGCGAAGTCCAGAAACCTCTGCCATCACATTGCGCAGTTCAATGAGATAGGTCCCATGATCTTTGCGACCCAAATGGGGCATCCCTGTGGCAATGACACAATCTTCTAACCTGCGTCGTGCAGAAACACGACAACGCCGGTCATTAAAAAAAGCACCACCACCACGTTCAGCGGTAAAGAGTTCATCACTTACCGGATTATAAATGACACCAGCAACAATTTTTCCTTGACTCTCTAAAGCAATGGAAACAGCAAAAAAAGGAATGCCATGGAGAAAATTTGTCGTACCATCCAGAGGATCAACGATAAAACGGTGTTGTGAATCTTCGCCAATAATTTCCTCAGACTCTTCCATCAGAAAACCAAATTTGGGGCGCGCTTTGCTTAATTCATTAAAAATAATTTTTTCTGCTTTACGATCTGCTTGGCTTACATAATCTGCTGGTCCCTTCAAAGACACTTGCAAATTTTGTACCTCTCCATAATCACGCACCAGCGAGCGTCCTGCTTTCATTGCGGCTTGCACCATGACATTCATGATTGCAGAATGTGCCATATCTTATTCCTTTATTTATCCTTTTCATTTGCACGACGCAAATAAGTTAATTCGTTGGTATCGACAATGACACGTTCACCAGAATTAATAAAGGGAGGGACAAGAATACGAATACCATTTTCAAGAATGGCCGGTTTATAAGAGGATGTGACCGTTTGCCCTTTGATGGCGGGGTCAGCTTCAGCAATCGTCACCACAACTTGATCGGGAAGCGATATGCCAATGGGCTTTTCTTGATAAAGCTCAACCGTAACAGTCATCCCATCTTGGAGAAAAGCAGCGCGCTCACCAACAAAATCCTTTTGTAATTCAAGCTGTTCATAAGATTCTGAATCCATAAAAATGAGAGCATCACCTTGTTGATAAAGAAAGGTAAAGTCCTTTTGTTCAAGGCGTACGCGCTCAACCGTTTCAGCAGCACGAAAGCGCTCATTGAGTTTTGTACCATCAATGAGGTTTTTCATTTCAACTTGATTAAATGCACCACCCTTTCCTGGTTTGACAGCATTGCATTTCACAGCAACCCATAGGCTGCCTTGATGCTCAATTACATTCCCAGGGCGAATTTCATTGCCATTAATTTTCATCGTCTCTATCCAATTCTATGCCTGTAAAAAGAGCTCTCTTTTGTCCTTATAGCTCTTTTTCTCGTTGTTTTGGCAGCGAGCTCTCATGTTGTTTTTAGGGTGAGCCCCCTTGTTATCCTTGCGGTAGGCTCCTCTCATCATCTTTGCGGTAAGCTCTTTGCTTGTCTTTGCGGTAGACTTTTTACACTCTGAGAGAAAAGCCTAGATAAGTGCTGCAAAAAAAGAGCTTTTCAACCCTTTGCAAGATCATAAAAAATGCCAAGACGCAAGCCTTTTCAAAATTTACACAAAGATTTTTGCATAAAGGATTTTTGCATAAAGAGTGTTATGGGGATTCTTATGAAGAATGTATAGGGGGATGAAAATTTATCTCTTGGGAGCACAAGGATATTATTTTTTGAAAACAGAAGGGGGTTTTGTTGCGTCTTTGCGTGTTTTTTCCCATTGTATATTGTTATGATCTTTCATACAGCAAAGCTGTCGTCATTTTTATTGCCAATCCTCTCAAATTACTTTATGAATTGAGAGGTGTTTTGGTCGCATACGCAACGACCAATAGAGTGTTGGAAGCTCGAAAACTCAAACATGGAAATTGATCCTGCTTTGCAGGTGTCCCGGGATTCCGGGGGCTTTTGTTATGTCCAAGTGCCATAGGTACTAAAAGCAAAAGACTGATTTGAGTTCAGTGCTTCCAACCTCCCGGAATAACAATGCGAGGGCGCTCGCAACCGGTGGGAGGGGAAATGCAAGATAAAAATCCTTATAACGACAAATTCATTGATAAATTCGTTGGCAAAAAAATTCGCTTCAGACGAAACATGCTGAAAATGTCTCAGAAAACCTTAGCGGATCACTTGAAGGTTAGTGCTCAACAAATTCAAAAATACGAGACAGGGCTAAATCGTGTGAGTGCGGGGCGTTTAAAGGAAATTGCCGATATTTTCAATGTTCCCATAGCCTTTTTTTACGCCGAACTCTTCACAAAACAACACACCCATCATGATGAGGTCATCTCAAGCAGAGAAGAATATCTGCTGTTAAAAAATTTTAGAATCCTTGCTAAAGTAAAACAAAGAGCAATTTTACAATTAATCTCTGAGCCAAATGAAAGCTAAAGAGAGGATTTTACATACTCTGTTTCTCCGCATGCATGCGTATTTTTAAAAAGCCTCTCTTCTTCATGTAGATGCCTTCTGATTGCATGAAAACACGCCGCCTTTCTCAGAGCAACATTGTTTTAATTCTTATTGCCAATTTCCTGAAATTACTTTATGAATCGAGAGGTGTTTTGGTCGTATACGCGGCGACCGAAAGGGAACTGAAAGCCCTAAATCCGAGCGTAAAAATGAACCCGCTTTGTGGGTATCCTGGGATTCCGGGAGATTTTGCACTGTCCAAGTGCTTTTCTGCACTAAAAGCAAAATGCTGACTCGGATTCAGTACTTTCAGACTCCCGGAATACCAATGCGAGGGCGCTCGCAACCGGCGGGAGGGAAAATGCAAGGTAAAAATCCTCATAATGACATTTTCAATGACAAATTCATTGGCAAAAAAATTCGCTTTAGACGAAAAATGCTGAAAATGTCTCAGAAACAATTAGGATATGCTTTAGGAGTAAGTTTCCAACAAATTCAAAAATATGAAAAAGGCTCAAACCGTGTGAGTGCGGGGCGTTTAAAGGAAATTGCGATATTTTCAATGTTCCCATTGCCTTTTTTACGCCGAACTTTTCACAAAACAACACACCCCAACCTATCATGATGAGGTCATCTCAAGCAGAGAAGAATATCTGCTTTTGAAAAGATTTCGTGTTCTCACTACGATAAAACGCAGAGCGATTTTACAGCTGCTGTCTGAACCAAATGAAAGCTTTTAGCACCATACATGCCCCACAAGCTTTGTGCATCTGTAATCATGTGCATTCTTAAGGGTAGCCTCGGAATGCTTGAAAATTGATTTGGTCAACTTAGAGTAGCGCTTAGCACATCATTTTATTTTGTATGTTAAGCATAAGCTGATGCTATGGGAGATGATGCAATTTTTTAAAAACGTGTAAAATTGATGACTTAACGTTTGATTGGATAGCGATATGTGGTAGTACAATTATCAAAAAGTTGCTTTCCTTTCTTGGGAGAGCTTCCTAAGAGAAAGTAAAAAAAGAAGGGGGGAATTAAAGATGTTAAAATATTTATTGCTATCACCGCTTGTGTTGGCGGCTGGTTGTGCATCTGTAGGTCTTTCATCAAATTATGTTGGTCACGGTATTACGAAGAATACTGCCAAATTCATTGCTCATGATTATGTTCACGTTATCAAAAGACCCTTACCACCAGCTACAAGCACAGTTATTATAAAGAAAAATAATACAGCAGACAACTTTACTCCTTTATTTATCGATCTGTTGCGGCGAACTGGATATAATGTCATTTATACAGATCAGCCCCAAAAGCAGAAAAATAGGGGTGTAAATTTGTTTTACATGCTCACACCAAAGAATGATGGACGTATAATCTCTGTTTTTCAGTATGAGTGGGCTGGAGAACCAAGTTATTATCTACATATTTATCAGAATAAATGAACCCCTATTTAATGTGGACATTTTCTATATTTGAGACGTAAAGACTTAAAAATTCTTGCGAAAGATAAAAAAATTTGCGCCTCAATTAAAAACCTCATTTTTAGTCGGAATGGATCCATTTTTTCTATAATCATAACGATAGAGCGTTATGCCTTTAAAATGCATTCTCTTAAAGGTGGACAGGTACTATTCTATAGGAGTGAATAGAAATTGGCGTGTTACTTTTCGCTTTATAAGAACAGATGTGGAGCTTGTTGATGATCAAGACCACCATTGATGAAAGGAATGAAAACAAATGATGCATAATCCTGCACATCTGGGTGCGTTCTGAAAGTCCCTTTCTTGGAAGAAATGGGGCTATCAATACAAAAATGAGCTGACCGCCTCCCTATGACAAGAACTTCTTTCTCAAGAGTGATTAATGGACATGTTGCTATGAGCACAGAGCTTGCAGTTAAATGAGAATGAGCTGGTTTTCGTAAGGCACAATTTTGGTTGGATATGCAAACAAACGATAATTTATGGCAAACAATGCAGCAGGTATTACCACCTATTTCTCCTCTGGTTTCTGAGATACCACAAACGCTATTTTGATTTCGTTGATCATTGTGCTGGTGCTTGGCTTTGTTTTTAGCTACCGCTCATTGCTCTCATTTTTTGGAAGTTTTTTTCATGGCTTCTATTGCTAGGTGTTTTCTATCGGCTATTTTGGTATAAAGAAATATCATTTTATCTTCTTACACCTTATTCAATGAATACAGTAGAAAACAAAGAAGATCGAATCCTCCCCTTTATTCAAAGGCAAAGCAATGTTACATCTTTTGATAAGGTGATAAAGCTAGATGTGTCTTTATGTTTTTTTCACAGGGATAATCCTTTGATCCTGCTTGAAATGATAAAAGAAAAATGTAAAAATTTCTTCTTATTGATGGGGAAGGAGCATTCATGATAAAGCAAGGCATGATAAAAAAAAGCGTCGCGCTCTTCACCCTGATCATGATTGACTTTGCAAGTGCTCTCACGGATGCAAATTCTGCGAGAATACCTGAAGAATCCGCCAATCTTGAACGCTCTTTAAATACTATTCAAACAAATTCAAATACAGACAAACCTTTTCAACCCTTGCAAGCTGGAGAATATGATCAAGCCTATGACTATTATATCCAAGGCTATTATCTGAAAGCTTTTCGTGAAGCACTCCAGCGCGCTGAACAAAATGATCCCTTTGCCCAAACTTTGGTTGCGCGAATTTACATGGAAGGATGTGCTGTTCCCATTGACGGTGCGCGCGCCGCTTTGTGGTTTGGACGTGCAGCAAAACAAGGCGATCCACAAGCGCAATTGCGTTATGGGCTTATGTTATTTGATGGTAATTTTATTAGCAAAAACCAAGAGCTTGGTGAAGAATTTATTCGCAAAGCGGTAGATGCTGGTGTCGAGCAGGCTTATTTTTATTATGGTGAATTGCTTCTTTATAAAGCCGCTCGCGAAAAGCAGATTCTTGCCGGCGTTAGCACACCAAGTCGTGAAAATGAAGCGATAGAACAAGCACTCAAATGGTTCTTAAAAGGTGCAGCTCTTGGCGATCCTGAAGCTGCTTTTGCTGCGGCAAAAATCCTTTCTCTTGGAACTTTAACGCGCCCAAAGGATGAGCGCAATGCACGCAAACTCATGGAAGTTGCAGCGCAAAACAACCATACCCTAGCACAAATTCTGTTAGCTCAATGGCTCGTACAAGGTCGTGGAGGAGAAACTGATTTTCAACGTGCTTTTCATTTGCTTTTCAGCAACGCCAACAAGATGATCGCGCCAGCACAAGTTTCCCTTGCCAGACTTTATCGAGACGGCATAGGCACAAAAGCCGATATGGTCATGGCAGCGGCATGGTATATGTTGGCACAGCAAGCAAAAATACAAGCTCCAGATCTTGAAATGATGCTCGAAGGAATGGATGATAAACAGCTGGAAAAAGCACGCAAAGAAGCAGCAAAGCTCCTTGTTATTTTTTAAAACACAAACCTATCAAGCTTTATCGAGCAAAATAGCATGAACACAAAAGCCGATATGGTCATGGCAACGACATGGTATATGCTAACACAACAAGCAAGAATGCCAGCACTAGGTTTAGAAATAATGCTTGAAAAGTGGTGTGCTTTTCGTTCAATAAAAAAATTCACAGTGAGGAAGGCTTTTTAAAAATACGCATACATGCAGAGAAACAGAGCATGTAAAATCCTCTCTTTAGGTTTCATTTGGCTCAGAGATTAATTGTAAAATTGCCCTTTGTTTTACTTTAGCAAGGACTCTAAAATTTTTTAAAAGCAGATATTCTTCTCTGCTGGATGCGACTTCGTCATGATGGGTGTGTTGTTGTGTGAAGAGATCAGCGTAAAAAAAGGCAATGGGAACATTTAAGATATCGGCAATTTCCTTTAAACGCCCAGCTCCAACACGATTTAATCCTTTTTCATATTTTTGAATTTGCTGGAAGCTTACTCCTAAAGACTGCCCTAAGTGTTTTTGAGACATTTTCAGCATGTTTCGTCTGAAGCGAATTTTTTTGCCAACGAATTGATCAATGAATTTGTCGTTATAAGGATTTTTACTTTGCATTTTCCCTCCCGCCGGTTGCGAGCGCCCTCGCATTGGTATTCCGGGAGTTGAAAGAACTGAACCCTAGTCAGCATCTTGCTTTTAGTGCTGGTAAGCACTTGGACATAGCAAAATCTCCCGGAATCCCGGGACACCCGCAAAGCGGGTTCATTTTTACGCTAGGGTTTCAGGCTTTCAATCCCTATTGATCGTCGCGTATACGACCAAAACACCTCTCGATTCATAAAGTAATTTGAGAGGATTGGCAATAAGAATGACGACAGCTCTTGAAGCAATTTTTGCCAATGAGAATGTTGTTCTGAGGATTTCTGGTTTGTGGTTATTCCCTCTGCCGGTTGCGAGCGCCCTCGCATTGGTATTCCGGGAGTCTAAAACACTGAATCCGAGTCAGCTTTTTTGCTTTTAGTGCTGGTAAGCACTTGGACAGTGCAAAATCTCCCGGAATCCCAAAGATGTTCACAGAGTTGTTTTCTTTTTATGCTCGGATTTAGAAATTTTAAATCTCTCTTGATTGTTGCTTGTGGGATTAAAATATATTTTTAGCATATTGGCAATAAAAATGATGACAGTTTTGTGGTGTGAGAGGCGTTCTTTTCATTTCATCAAAAAATGAAAAAAGGAGAGCCTCTAGAATTTTCGAAATAGCTTCGCTGTTTTGCTCATGGATCTTGTTTGTTCAAGAAGATGATAGGCGAACGGCGTGTGCTCTAAAAAGGAAAGATAAACATTATGCAAATTTAACGTGATGCAAGGGCAAGTTTCTTTGGATCTATGGTGAATCCAGCTTCCATTAATCGATCAGCAAGCTGAGGAACTCTTTCTTTTACGTGGTCATTAAAAGGAATGTATATAATTCCCTGAGCATCTGAAGGGATTTCAACATGTTGTTTTATGAGAATAGCGACATTTTTTCGTGTAAGCGCAGAGATTAACATACCCATTTCGAGAATGACATTTTGGCGCGCACGGGGTTGGGCTGTTTCTGCACCGGCAGTTTTGACATAGCCCATGTCATCAGGAGTAAGCAGCACAATACCGAATTTTGTAGAACGGGTTGTCTCACAGATTTCTTTTTCCAAAGCTTCAATGATAGTTAAACCATTATCGATAGGTAAGATGTATGGATCGAGGCCAAGATCGTAAAGAACTAGCCTAACTTGCTCTAGGGCAACATGATCATGACCATGAACGATAAAAATTTTTGGGGAAGGTGCTTGTGGGATATTGGAAGCAATCTGTGGAGAAGGAATCGTTGGTGTTTCTTCTAGATATTGAGTCAAAGCTTCTTGTAGCTTTTTTGCTGTTTGATCTTTGCCTTGAACGTAAAGTGTTCCTGTGCTTTCATACCAATTAATGATACCTCCATCAGAGGTTCTGATTTGATGCGCTGATCTCTTGGATGCATTTTGTATAGGTTTGGTTTCTTTGATTTGATATCCACACTTGTGAATCATGTTTTGAAGGTCTTCAAACGTCCCTCTGTATTCCATTTTTATGTCCCCTTCATATCTCTATCATTCGTTAATAAATCCATGACCAATATTAATAATGATGAGTTCCCCAAGCATAATGGCTTCTTTTTACAAGACTTTGAACTAGAAAACTTGATGATTTTTCTCTCTATATTATGGAAAAAAAGGACGCTAGATTTTTCATCTCATTTAATTGCATTATTAAGCAGTTTTATTGAGTTTTGAGGTGAGCAAAACGCATTTTTATCCCCTTATATCTGTCATCGTGTGTTCTCTTTAGGTCATAGAGCGGCGGTGCGTGTGTGGATTTTTGTTAACGCTTTATTTACGAATTCCCTTCCCCTATTACAAGGGTACGCTTGCACATTTTTCTTGCATTTTTTTAAGAAGTTGCAAGGGATTGTCGCTCCCAAAGATGGCTTCTTCCACAGCGATAAATTCACAGGCGGTCTTTAGCACCTCATCAAAGGTCGAAAAATCGCTTCCTGCTTGAATAATGGCGGGGATTTCCATGATTTCTGCCCACCATCCTGCCAATTGCAAATTGCGCGGGTGGGCATGCGGCTTTTTATCAGCGCCGAGTTTGCCAAAAAAGAGATAATCAACACCGGCTTCTCCAGCTACCATCGCACTATGGCGATTGCGGATATTGCCAAAACCAATGATCTTTTGTGCTTTTTTCTGATCATGTAACTGTTCAAGAGCGTTAAGATCACCTTCTCTATGAAAACCATCTGCCTTTACCCGTTCAGCAATGCGACATTCGCCAGCAATGAGAAGGGCTGCACCATTGTTTTGAATATCTTGCGCATAAGTTTGCGCTTGTTTTTGTAAAAAAGCTTCATCCCCTTCAGAGTCATAAACAATGACACTTACAAAAGTTTTTGTTGCCAAAATTTGCTGTAAAAAAGCGGGGGTAAAAGTGCGCCGAACATCTAATGTCAAAATTAATTGAGCAAAGGAGGGGGGATCAATTCGTTTATCTTTTTGTTTTGTCATACAAAAACCTTGCTTTTTTAATATAAAGGAATTTAACGCTTAAAAATTAAAACTTCATCTTATAAATGTTCTTGGTTATATTAAAAGGTTACTTTTATGACTGATGGGAGTCCATTTATGGGAGACAAAAATATTTTGAACCATAAGATGTATCCTATTCAACGTGACACACGCATTGATGTGTTTCGTTCTTTAGCTTTGTTGACGATTTTTATCAATCATATTCCTGGAACGCTCTATGAGTTTATCACCCATAGAAACTTCGGTTTTTCGGATTCAGCAGAAGCATTTGTTTTGCTTTCAGGCGTTTCTCTTGGGCTCAGTTTTCATGCGCGCTTACAGCACAAGCCTTTTACTTTCATAGTACGCAAACTTTGGTACAGAGCTTTGCAGCTTTATGGAGCATATCTTTTTACCACATTTGTAACTTTAAGCCTTTTTGTTGGTGCTTTTCTACTCTGTCGGACAGAAAAACTCTTAACCATGAATAATGTGGGGCTCTTTTTCACACAACCGTTTACGGCATTTTTGCATACTTTCAGTTTTGGGCACCAATTGGGATATAATAATATTTTACCGCTTTACATTATTCTGATGCTGTTTGCTCCTCTTGCCCTTTATTGGAGTTGTAAACATAAAGGCTTACTGCTTTTGGGTTCGTTCATGCTCTATCTCATTTGTGGATTTTATGAAATTGCACCACCTTCTTATCCCATAGAGGGAAAATGGTTTTTAAATCCTTTCTCTTGGCAACTGCTGTTTATCATAGGCTTGACCACCACTTTATCTCTCAAACAAGGAAAAACTATCGCTTTTCAACCCGTTTTCGTTGTTTTGGCAGCCTTGTATCTTGTGCTTTCATTGTTATGGGTGCGTTTCAGTTGGTGGGGTGTTTTGGGCTGGCTTGGTTGGTCATCCCCCTTGCTTAACTTTAATAAAACCTTTTTAAGCTTACCACGTCTCTTCCATATTGTGGCACTTGCAACTCTCATCCTTTGTTGGCCCCGCTTGCATAATTGGTTTTATGTCTCAAAAAAACACCCCTTAGCAATTCTAGGAAAACACAGCCTTCCTGTCTTTGTAACTGGAACTGTTTTTGCTATGTTTGGACAAATTTTAAAAACAGTGATGACGGGAACGGTTTTTTCCGATACTCTCTTGATTATAAGCGGCATTGCGCTGCAATTTGGGGTGGCTTATTATTGTGAAAAACGTCGAACTCTTCAACGGTTTTCTTCAGGGAAACTCATTTGTTTGTAACGCTTTCTTATAACGCGTTAACCTTAGAATAAGAAGCGCGTTGCTTAAAAGTTTTAAAAGAGGTAGTCAGATTTAAAAAATGCATTCTATACAGCAACAAAAGAAACTTTTTCCTTCTCTTTTCGTTGAGTAGCATGATTTTTGTGCTGATATTTGGAGTATAAAAGCGTGAGTGCACATAAACGTCCCTATGATGAACCCATTATCATGATTGAGCATGATGCTTTTGAAAGTGCTTTTAATCGTCTCTATGAAGAGACCATGAAGCTTATTGAAGAAACAGCAAATTATATTGACACCGAAGGCAAATTAGCAGCACGTGCTCTTTCAACAGAGATTTCTGCCATGTATGCCAAAGAAGCGATGTATTTAAGTACACGACTTATGCAAATTGCTTCTCAACTCCTGCTTCTTCGTGCTGAGCGCGAAGGAGAAATGTCACCAGAACAAATACAAAAAGAAATCGCTAAAGTATCCCTTCATACACCAACATTGCAATTGGAAAATGCTCATTGGCACGAGCTGCCAGAAGTGTTCCGTGGCTTTGTTGATCGTTCACTGCGGCTAGAAGCACGTATGCAATATATGCGCATTGGAAAGGAAGACGGCTCTACCGATGGATCGCAAGAAGAGAACCCTGTGGGCAAACAAATCGAATTGCTGAAAATTGCATTTGGTCGTTCTTAGTCAATTTTGCTACGCAGTCTTTTTCATTGGGCGCTCTCTTTGCTATTTTGAGGCATATGGGGAGGAACGCACTTGCTTTAAGTCTGCGTTTTGCTTACCTTTGCTTTCTTTGCTCTCTCACCTCTTTTAAAGCGCGGGAAATGTGTATAGGCTGGAGAGCATGGCAGAGACGATTCGTATTATAGGCATTGATCCAGGATTACGGCGGACAGGGTGGGGCGTTATCGATCTCTCCGGTAATCGCTTTCAATTCGTTGCAGCAGGGACAGTTTCTTCTGATGTGCGCTGTGATCTTGCTTCGAGACTTTGCCAGCTTCACAACGGACTTTCAGAGATTGTTCATCAATTCATGCCCCATGAAGCCGCCGTGGAGCATGTGTTTGTTAATAAAGATGCTACGGCAACTTTAAAACTTGGTCAAGCGCGTGCTGTTGCTTTGCTTGTTCCAGCACAAGCAAAGCTTCCCGTTTTTGAATATGCTCCAAATAAAGTCAAAAAATCCGTTATTGGTGTTGGGCATGGTGATAAAGAACAAATTCATATGATGGTAAAAGTTTTGCTGCCACGGGCTGAATTTGACAGCAGTGATGCGGCGGATGCTCTTGCTCTTGCTCTGTGCCATAGTATGCATCGTACCAGTATCTCTCATCGTGCAAGGGTGATGGCATGATGAGTAAGAGCCTTTTTCAACGCTTCTTTGTTGATTATGCTAAGATGGTGGTGTTGTGTATCTGGGCTAAATTTGCCTGCAGTGACGGAGCGGATGCCCTTGCTCTTTGCTGGCTTGTGCTTCATAAGGTGCTCATGTCTCTCATCATGCAAAGATTGTGATATGATGAGGGTTGGCTATATGATCGGATTTACAGCATGATTGGCAAATTAAAAGGTATCCTTGAACATATTTTTGATGATCATATTCTTATCGATGTTCATGGGGTGAGTTATGTGGTTTTTGTCTCAAATCGGCTGCGTGCTTCTTTACCAGCTGTGGGGGAGGCGTTAAGCCTTTTTATTGAAACCCATGTACGTGAAGAAGCCATTCGTCTGTTTGGTTTTGCGACAAGAGTGGAACAAGAATGGTTTTGCATGCTGCAAAATGTTCCTGGTGTGGGAGCTAAAGTTGCCTTGGCAATTTTGGGGACTTTGTCACCAGATGAACTGGCACAGGCGATTGCCTTGAATGATGTGACAATGATCAGTCGTGCTCCAGGCGTTGGGAAAAAAGTCAGTGAAAGAATTGTCCGCGAACTAAAAAGTAAAGCTCTTCCCTTTCATGAAAATGCCCTCCACAATATTTCGCTTCCGCATCTTGAGGAGACCAATCAACCAACAAATGAGGCGCTTGCTGCTTTGATCAAGCTTGGTTTTGAGCGTGATCAAGCAGCACGGGCTCTTGCTTTAGCGATGAAGGCTCTTGAGGGAGAAAACATTTCTTCAGCACTGCTTATTCGCCATAGTCTCAAATTGCTTTCTCCTCCTACTTGAGTATAAGGTAACAATGCATAAAGATGAAGATCAACGCCTTTTGGGGGCTGCTCCCCTGCAAAACGATCCAGATCGTTCCTTAAGACCACAAGTGCTCGATGACTTTATTGGTCAAGAAGCAGCACGGGCAAATTTGAAGATATTTATTGAAGCAGCCAAAGCACGTCACGAAGCGCTCGACCATGTGTTGTTCGTTGGACCACCTGGTTTGGGAAAAACAACGCTCTCACAGATTATGGCTAAAGAATTAGGTGTTAATTTTCGCTCTACCTCAGGACCAGTCATTGCTAAAGCAGGAGATTTAGCAGCTCTCTTAACCAATCTAGAGGAACGCGATGTCCTGTTTATTGATGAAATCCACCGGCTCAATCCAGCTGTGGAAGAAATTCTTTATCCAGCTATGGAAGATTATCAACTGGATCTGATCATTGGCGAGGGACCGGCGGCACGCTCAGTAAAAATTGATCTGGCTAAATTTACACTAGTGGCCGCAACCACCCGTTTGGGACTTTTGACCACACCACTGCGGGACCGTTTTGGTATCCCTATTCGCCTCAATTTTTATACTATAGAGGAGCTGGAGTACATCGTTCAACGTAATGCACGGCTTTTTTCAGTACAGATTAGTGATGATGGTGCCCATGAGATTGCACGCCGTGCACGCGGTACTCCACGAATTGCTGGGCGGCTTTTACGGCGAGTTTGTGATTTTGCACTGGTGAGGCGGGCAAAAAAAATTGATCAAAAAGTGGCTGATGAAGCGCTTTCACGCTTGGAAGTTGATCATCTTGGTCTTGATCCGCTGGACCGCCGCTATTTGCTCCTGATTGCGGAAACTTTTTTAGGTGGACCGGTGGGTATTGAAACCATTGCTGCTGCTCTTTCGGAACCGCGTGATGCTCTGGAAGATATTGTGGAACCTTATCTGCTCCAACAAGGCTTTATGCAACGCACTGCTCGTGGGAGAATACTTACAGAAAAAGCATGGAGCCATTTAGGGCTTTGTCCTCCAGCATCTCAGACTTCACCACAAAGACGTGCGCAACTGTTTGACACAAAGGATAATGCATCCCTTCAGGCAACTTTATGGGACGGGGAAGATGACTAAAATCGCTTCTTTTAAAGAGAGCAATGCTTTTTTATTACAAATGCACCACAGGTGGGTGGATTTTTACAGAAAAAGCTTGGGAGAAGTTCAGACTTTGTTCTAACGATTCCACTCTTTTACCACAAAAACACGTTCAACTGCTTCATACACAAAATAATGAATGACTTTAGACAATTTTATAGGATAGAGCAGATGACGGAAACAAATTCTTTGACAAGCACTCCTCAAAATGATTTTCACGATTTACAAGTGCGTGTTTATGTTGCTGATACAGATTTTTCTGGTGTGGTGTATCATGCGCGGTATCTCGAATTTTTTGAACGGGGACGTTCAGAATTTTTACGCGATACTGGTTTTAATAACAAAATGTTAGCAGCAGGTGTGGAGGGGGAAAAACTGTTTTTTGTCGTCCGCCATATGGAACTTCATTTTTTACGACCAGCACGAATTGATCATCTGTTAACAATTAAAACACGAATTCATCGCATGCAAGGGGCGCGCTTTTTTATGGAGCAGCATATTCTCCATGAGGATATGATGTTGGTAACAGCAAAAGTTGAAATTGCTGTTATTAATGAGGCAGGGAAACCACGCCGTCTACCCAAAGGGCTTTTTTCAACAATGGTTGTGTAAAGACAATGGTTGTTTAACACTGTATTCACTTGAAAAAGTGATATTGTATGAACTCTTTGGCGAAAGAGAGGGGGGAATTTGTTTTTTAGATTTAGAAACTATAAAATAATCTGTTTTATTTTGTTTCATCAACAAACCTTTCAGTAGAGGGACAAAAATTATGCCGCATGTAGAACTCACGAATCCAGAAATGATTGGGATATTGCATTTGTTTATGCAAGCGGGTTTCGTTGTTAAAGCTGTGATGATTTTATTACTGCTGGCTTCTGTATGGAGCTGGGCAATTATTTTTGATAAAATCTTCACCTATCGCAGAATACGGCGTGAAATCAAAAAATTTGAACGCATATTTTGGTCGGGAAAGGCGTTAGAAGATCTTTATGCAGAATGTAAAAGTCAGCGCACCAATAGTATATCCGCAGTTTTTATGGCCGCAATGGTGGAATGGAAAAAATCCCTTGAAAAAGGAATCCATACATCGATCAGTTTGCAGAGCCGGATTGATAAGGCTATGGATCTGACTTTGGGGCGTGAAAGTGCAAAAATAGAATCAAAACTAGGCTTTCTTGCAACACTTGGCTCAGCAGGACCTTTTATCGGTCTTTTTGGAACCGTTGTTGGCATTATGGGGTCCTTTCTTTCTATTTCAGCCTCTCAAAATACTTCTCTCGCCATTGTGGCACCAGGTATTGCCGAAGCTTTGTTGGCTACCGCTATTGGTTTGTTTGCAGCAATCCCAGCTGTTATTGCTTATAACAAATTGACCAGTGAAAGTGCGCGGATTATTGCACAAATAGAAAATTTTGCCGATGAATTTTCGACAATTATATCACGACGTCTCGATGAAACACGTACAACGAATTCATCATTTTAAGGGGATTATTTATGGGCGTTTCTGTTGCTTCTTCTTCGCAAAAAAAAACACGTAGGCGGCATCATGCACACAGTCAATTGATGAGCGAAATCAATGTCACACCCTTTGTGGATGTTATGCTGGTGTTGTTGATTATTTTTATGGTTTCTGCGCCACTTTTGGTCAATGGTGTTCCCCTCGATTTGCCTCATAGCCAAGCAGGACCTGTCCGTATGGAAAAGGCTCCACTCACGGTTTCACTTGATGCACGGGGGCGTTTGGCGATTAATCAAGAGTATTACGATACCCCTGAGGCTTTGATTGCACAACTTAAAAGCCAATTGGAAAAAGACCCCACACAAAAAAGCCAACGTATTTTTGTGCGGGCTGCTAAAACCGTTGAATATCAACAAGTGCTACAATTGCTCGCCGATATTCAAAAAGCAGGCTTTTCACAAGTTGCGTTAGCTAGTCTTGCACAATAAAATCATGATAAACTGTCATATGTTGTTTGCAAAATAATATGAAAGTGATAAAAATAAAAACGCAAGGTAGAGAGATGAACAAAGGCTCTTATCATAGCATGAAACGAGGCTTGGCTTTATCCCTTGCACTCCATGTCGTTTTTGTTAGCTGGGGGGCTATTACCTTCATTCATCCCGTTTCTTTACCACAACAGTTGGAAGCAATTCCCATCACCCTTGCTCCTTTGACACAAGAGCTTTCTTCTCAGCAAGGTTCTGTGAATGCTCCTCTGCGCGCAATTCCTGCAGTAAAACCAACCACTAAACCACAAGAAAAAGAAGATGCACGCCATGTGGGAGAGGGACAGATAGACAGTTCTGCACCTTTTAAACCTAAAGAAAAACCTCGGACCGTTGAGACGACACCCTCACCATCAGGAGAAGAAAAGGCGCCGGAAAAAACTCTTCCAGAATTAACCAAACCAGAATTATCGGAAACAGAAACACCTTTAGAAAGATCAGAGGATACGCCAAAGGTTATGCCTGAGGTGCCTTTGGAGAGACAAGAGGATACGCCAAAGGTTATGCCTGAGGTGCCTTTGGAGAAACAAGAGGATACGCCAAAGGTTATGCCTGAGGTGCCTTTGGAGAGATCAGAGGATACGCCAAAGGTTATGCCTGAGGTGCCTTTGGAGAGACAAGAGGATACACCAAAGGTTATGCCTGAGGTGCCTTTGGAGGTACGCAAAAATGAAGAAAGAGTATCGCCACAAGAACTAACTCCAGTGGTCAAAAAAGAGCCTGTCAAGCAAGCAACAATACAACCGCAGCTTCCCCAAATTGCCCTGCCAGAAAAACCTCTTCTCCCACAGTTGAAACCAAAACCTGCTAAAGAAGTAAAAATTGAAAATGTACAAGCGCACAATCAGAAAAAACAACCAATAAAAGATAAGACAATTGAAGATATTCTTGCCATGGAGGAAAATAATCTCCTCAATCGTGCTCGTACCCAAGGAGGTGGGGCAAAACGCTCCGATACACCAGAGGCTCTGGGAGCAAGAAAAAATATCAACGATACCACAAAAATGGCACAAACTCTTGTCAGTATCGTTGGGGGGTGTATTCAACAGAAGCTTAAACTTGTGGCGCTTGGTGGTGATTTAAAAAACCGTCCAGTCGTGCGGTTGCGATTTACTCTCAATCGTGAAGGAATGGTTATGGGTGATCCCATCATTGATCCCCTAAGCGGTGCACAGAGCCAGCAAGACATTATGATAAGGCAGGTGTACGCAGCCGTTTTTGCATGTCAACCTTATGCGGACCTTCCACGCGATCAATATGATTTGTGGGGGCAGGGCTTTGATTTTAATGTTGATCCCCTTCAAGAAATAATACGATGAAAGACTAAGATATTTTTCTTTAATGAAAGGATACATTCCATGATGACTATAACGAGACAGAAATTTTTTTCTTGGTGTCTTGTCACTTGCGGTTTGTGGCTTTCGAGTTTTTCATCGGTTTATGCACAGCTCAAAGGCACTATTTCAAGTGCTGACTTTAATCCTATTCCTATTGCAATTACCGATTTTGTTTCTAATGATTCAATTGGGCTTAAAATGTCTGCTGTTATCACAGCGGATCTTGAACGTTCAGGACTGTTTTTGCCTCTGGATAAAGAAAGTTTTTTTGAAAAAATTTCCAATCCTAATAGACCCCCCGCTTTTTCTGATTGGAAAAAAATAAAAGCACAAGGGTTGGTGACTGGACAAGTGATCAGAGAAACCGATGGGCGGTTGAGAGTTGAGTTTCGTTTATGGGATGTCTTTGGACAGCGTCAACTCAAAGGACGCCGTTTTTATACCGCTACAGAACGTTGGCGGCGGGTGGCACATATGATCGCTGATGAGATCTATAGTGAGATGACAGGAGAAAGTGGTTATTTTGATACACGGATTGTTTTTATCGATGAAACAGGTCCTCAAAATGCACGCATTAAACGCTTGGCGATTATGGATCAAGATGGAGCAAATTTGATCTATATGTCTGATGGGAGTGAATTGGTTCTCACTCCACGCTTTTCACCAAAACGACAAGAAATTACCTATATGGCTTACGAGCACAATAAAGTGCCCCATGTTTATTTGCAACAAATCGAAATGGGGCAAAGGGAGTTGATCGGAACTTTTGAAAATATGACAATTGCTCCGCGTTTTTCCTCGGATGGACAAAAAGTCATCATGAGTTTGTTGCAAAATGATGGGAGTGCAAATCTTTATACCATGGATTTACGCACTCGCACAATGATGAGGCTTACAACAACTTCAGCGATTGATACGTCTGCTTCTTATTCGCCAGATGGGTCGCAAATTGTCTTTTCGTCAGACCGCAGTGGAAAGCCGCAAATCTACACCATGAATGCGGATGGGAGTAATATTCAGCGTATTTCCTCAAATGAGGGGAGCTATTCTACACCTATTTGGTCACCACGGGGTGATTATATCGCTTTTACAAAACAATCAGAAGGCCAATTTTCTATCGGTGTGATGCGCCCTGATGGACAAGGAGAGCGCATTTTAACCACAGGTTTTCACAATGAAGGTCCAACTTGGGCACCTAATGGACGCGTTCTGATGTTCTTCCGCAAAAATCCAGGTATGGGGCCCAAAATTTATACGATTGATATTACAGGGCGCAATGAACGCCAATTGCCGACCCCCAATGATGCTTCTGATCCGGCATGGTCGCCATTGCTTACTGTACAATAAATGAGGTGGTTGATAAAAAGAAACAAGGCAAAATTCTTTGTGGTTTGTAGAGCAACAAGAATCTAGAGCTTAAGAGAGGCGGTTGGGTTTGTTCATCAGTTGAAGAGGTTGTAAATTTTAAACCACACTGACTGTAACCCATAGATGCGGGAGTTTTTGGGGGAACTTCTTCAGTGAAACATTTGTGGCATGACTTTTTGGATTTCAGATGCTTGTTTAAGGTGGTGATTGATGGCGCGGGCGCATCATGGGATTTGCAAGGTTTTGCTTGTTGTATGAGAGTCTCGCTAATCGTAAGCTTCTCTACCAAAACCAGTTATCAACTTGATTAAAGAGCGTTTCCAGTGAGCAGAGCAAGAGATAAGGAATGAATACGATCAATGTTTTTCACGGTAGTTCCAATGTTATGCAGACTTTCGTTTTTAGACTCTCACAAGATGCTTATAAAAGCGCAAATTGCTCACAAAAGGAGTCAAATTCTTAAAGAAAAGAACCTGAAAACAGGCTCGTCAACTTTTAAAAATGACACAACTTCAATTATTGAAACTTTTAAATGCAAAGTTTTGAGAAATGTGTGTGATGAAATGCTTGAGTATTTGGCAAATTGGGAAATGACAATCAAGATTGTTGTTCACTCTGAAAAAGTTAAAACGCTTGAGGAAAAATTTGAAGTTGTTTTGCTTTCTTAGACTTTTTTTATCATTTGCTTTTTGGTCTATTTATAGAGGGCAATCTTTTATAAAAAATGGTCAATTTAAACAGGAAAAAGTGTATTCTAAAGGGGATTTATCTAAAACAGATGCACTTAATATATTGATTTTATTTTTTTATATAATCTAATGCGTTTTATATTACATCTGCTGTGAGAGGTGAGTGAATTTGGGGGGAAGCTTTTGAAGGAAAAATATTTGTTGGCAAGAGTTTTGAGATTTCAGATGCTTTGTTACAGGTGATGGTGCAAAAGGCATCATGTGATTTGTGCAATAATAAGGCGTCTTGGCGGGTTAAGGGGTGCGTTTTTTGTGTTTCTCAATCGGTCGATTTAAAAATTGTTGTCAATTTCTCTTTCTTTTGTATGTTTGCTGTTATTTCTTTGCGGAGATGATGTTTTAAGCCAAAGAATCTTGTGAAAAAGGTTGGTGAAAAACTTTTATGCTTTTTAGGGAAAATGTTTCAGATGCTCTATGGCCCTGCGTTTGAAGCAGGGCTTATTTTTTGTGGTAAAGATGAGAAGCGATTACACCTTTGTGTAGACAGATATGTGGAGCTCTGATGATAAGAGGGGAGCACATAGCTGATGATTGCATGGGATCGCCGTGTGGAGGTTAACCAGATAGTTTTGCTAAAACTTCATCGCTCACATCAAAATTAGCATAGACATTTTGCACGTCATCATCTTCTTCTAATGTTGAAATAAGCCGTAAAACGGATAAAGCTTTTTCTTCATCGATAGGCGCAAGGGTGGTGGCTTTCCAAATGGTTTTAATTGATTCTGCTTCGCCAAGTGTGGCTTCAAGCATTTTAGAAACATCACCAATATCTTCAAAGGCACAGGTAATATGATGTCCGGTTTCTTCTGATTGCACATCGTCGGCACCAGCTTCGATGGCGGCATCCATGATGCTGTCTGCTGTTCCTGCTTCTGGTTTATAGATTATTTCGCCAATCCGATTAAACATGAAGCTGACTGATCCTGTTTCTCCAAGTGCACCACCTGATTTGGTAAAAGCAGCACGTACATTTGAAGCGGTGCGGTTGCGGTTGTCCGTTAAGGCTTCAACAATGACAGCAACACCGCCTGGACCATAGCCCTCATAGCGCACTTCATCATAATTCTCGACATCACCCCCTGACGCTTTCTTAATGGCGCGTTCAATGTTGTCTTTTGGCATAGATTGTGCCTTAGCATTTTGGACAGCAAGCCTTAAGCGTGGATTCATGGCTGGATCAGGGGCACCTTGTTTGGCTGCAACGGTAATTTCGCGTGCAAGCTTAGAAAATATTTTCGAACGCATTGCATCTTGACGTCCTTTACGGTGCATAATATTTTTAAATTGTGAATGACCTGCCATAGTTTTCCTTCCAGTTTGAGGGCTTTCTTTCTTGGTGGAGCGTTTCTAAAATTTAAGGCGTTGAAACAAATTTCCCATTAGAATAAACTGCCACAGTATCAAGATGAAGTGATCAAATAAATCCTTTATAAGAAAATTCATCTTAAAGGTAAAGATATTCTGTTGAGGAGCATGATAAGATAGATATCTTGTCGTGCAGCAAAAATCAGGTTATAACGAATATAATTTCATGGCAAAAGTGGTTTATTTCATAACTCGCTTTAATTTAAGAGGGAGTGAAGAAAACCTGATGTGTAAGAAAAAGATCCAGTGCTCCAGAGTGGGCAATAATCTGCCTCAATAAATCAAGCAAAGAGGCAAAGTGAGAGGATAGGATAAAGATGGCAACGCAACTTTTGATGCCTAAAGCCACAGCTGTTTGGCTGGTTGATAATACTGCTCTTTCTTTTGATCAGATTGCAGAGTTTTGTAAATTACACGTGTTGGAAGTAAAAGCTATTGCTGATGGCGAAGCTGCTCACGGTATTAAAGGGCTTAATCCCATTAGTTCTGGGCAGTTGACACGTAGTGAAATTGCACGGGTGGAGGCTGATCAAAATGCACGCTTAAAAATTTCCGAGTCTCGGGTACGCATTCCTGAGAAAAAACGTAAAGGTGCCCGTTATATCCCGCTTTCGCGACGTCAAGATCGTCCCAATGGTATTTTATGGTTGGTAACCAATCATCCCGAATTGAAGGATGCACAAATTGCACGATTAATTGGTACAACAAAAGCAACCATTGAACAAATTCGTCTGAGAACCCATTGGAATAGTGCAAACTTGGTGTCTCTTGATCCTGTCGGGTTGGGTCTGTGTTCACAAATCGATTTGGATTTTGAGCTCCAACGTGCGGCAAAAAATCGTCCTGCCCCTGTAGAGGGAGATAAATCTCTGCTGCCTGCTTCCGTGACGGAAAATGTTGATCTTCAGGAAGAGCATATGGAAAATGATCATAATAAAAGCTTTGATGCCGATAAAGTTTTTGCAAAACTGAATGCACTCCAAAAAAATCGTCAGGATGATGATGCATAAATAAATAATTAACTGTAAATGCATTTTTCTCTTTATGCTGAAAGCTTGGCGATGAAAAGGAATGCTTGAAATTTAAATGAAGGAGAATAGGTGAAAATGAGAAAATTTTTCCTTCATTAGGAATTAGCAGCTATTCTTGAGACGTTTTTGAAAGAATCTATTCTTTCCATTTTCGTGGGCACTCGTTAAGGAGAATTAATACATGCGCTCTATCAAAAATATTATCTTTCATCCTTTAGCTATGGTCTTGTTTGGCTCACTGTCTTTGGTTGGTTGTGGAAAAGAACGTGGTAGTACACTCAACGCTATGAATAGTGCGTATTTGAATGGTGCTGGTGTAAATCAGACAGGACCAGGTTCAGGACAAGAGTTTATGGTGAACGTTGGAGACCGTGTGTTCTTTAGTCTTGATTCTTCTTCTATCGATTCTGATGCTGAACGTGTTTTGATGCGCCAAGCAGAATGGTTGCTGCATTATCCTCATTATTCTATAATGATTGAAGGTCATGCTGATGAGCGTGGAACGCGTGAGTATAATTTAGCACTTGGACAGCGTCGTGCTGTCGCTGTGCGGGATTATTTGATTTCTCTTGGCGTTTCCGCACAGCGGATTCAAACAATTTCTTACGGGAAAGAAAGACCTGTAGCAGTGTGTGATGATATTTCCTGTTGGAACCAAAATCGTCGTGCTGTTACAACACTGAAGTAACATGAACGGTCATTAAAGACCAGCACTAGAGGGGAAAAAACTATGTGGATGTATGGTAAAAAAAATTGGAGAACTGTCTTTTCTATGGCTGTTCTCGTAGCTTGTTTTGCTTCATCTGTCCAAAGTGGAGCGCGCTGGTTCAACCAATATTCTCAAGATAATTCGGATTCTAGTGCAGCAGAAAAAGCGGCTGATGCGGCGAAGAAAGCTGCTACTGGTGCGATGGAAAAGGCTGGCGATGTAGTAAATAAAGCTGCTGAGGCGGTGAATAAGGCGACTGATGGTGGTGCGGAAAAGGCTGTTGATGCGGTGGAGAAAGCTGCTGCTGGTGCGATGGAAAAGGCTGGCGATGTGGTAAATAAAGCTGCTGAGGCGGTGAATAAGGCGACTGATGGTGGTGCGGAAAAGGCTGTTGATGCGGTGGAGAAAGCTGCTGCTGGTGCGATGGAAAAGGCTGGCGATGTGGTAAATAAGGCTGCAGATGCGGTGAATAAGGCGACTGATGGTGGTGCGGAAAAGGCTGTTGATGCGGTGGAGAAAGCTGCTGCTGGTGCGATGGAAAAGGCTGGCGATGTAGTAAATAAAGCTGCTGAGGCGGTGAATAAGGCGACTGATGGTGGTGCGGAAAAGGCTGTTGATGCGGTGGAGAAAGCTGCTGCTGGTGCGATGGAAAAGGCTGGCGATGTAGTAAATAAGGCTGCAGATGCGGTGGGTTTGCCTGTTCAGGGGACGATGCAAAGTCGAGAGTCACTCCTAGAAAATCAAAAGACTCTCTTTAAAGATTATGATTTGGATAAACTTTTGCATCATATACGAACGGTGCTTGAGCATCACAATCTGAAAAATGTTCAAGAGCAATTCCATCAGCTTTTTGATAAACAAGACTCTTCTGTTTATTCTTGTACCTTTGAGAGTGTTTTTGCGGAAGAAAATCTAAAAGAAATGCATAAGGATGCCAAGCAAACAGAAGATTATTTGCAGAAAGCTCATAAGTTTTTAGAGAAAACCATAAGTGATCGTATCGAACCAGAGCAGGGTAAAGAGACCTCTTCTTTCTCTTCTCAGGAATTGTATAAAAAAGGCTATGATGCTCTTCTTGCTGCCAATTATGTTGATGCTGAAAAAGCCTTTTGTACCTTTCAACAACGTTATCAAAAAGATCCGTTAAGGGACGATGCTTTGTTTTGGTTAGCAGAAGCTTTGTTGGGACAAAAACGCTATCATGAAGCAGCACAAGTTTATCTTAACGTATGGTATGCAGACAAAAAGAAAGCTTACACTTCTGAAATTTTGCTGAAATTGGCGAGAAGTATGGTGGCTCTTGAACCCAATAAAGAGGCTTGTGCACTTTCTACTCAAAAAGCAAAACATTCTGAAACCTTAGAGTCCATCTTTTGTAAACCTCTAAAAAGGAGTGAGGTCATCCACGGTGTGCATTAGACTAGCAGGAAATCTCTTTAAAACATCGGATTTTATCCAGTGTCAAAAATTGATCCTTGCGGTCTCAGGAGGGAGTGATTCTCTGGCTTTACTGTTTTTAGTCAAAGACCATTTAAAAACTCTCTCCATTCCTCCAGAAATGATTGCTGTCACCGTTGATCATCAATTGCGAAAAGAATCAGCTGGTGAAGCTTTAATTGTTGCAGAAATTTGTCGTGCCCATCGCATTAAACATGTCACCGTGCGCTGGGAAGGCACAAAACCAAAGACGCATATTGCTTCAAGTGCGCGTATGGCACGCTATGATCTGTTGTTTCAAGAAGCAGAAAAACAAGGCGCAACCCTCATTATGACAGGACATACGCTTAATGATCAGGTGGAAACCTACCAAATGCGCTCTCAACGTCTTCGAAAAAATAAGGATTGGCAAGATGCTGCCTTTGAGGGCATGCATGATGGGGGGATTGCGAGGGCTTCCGGTGTTGTGCAAAGCGAAGCCTTTGAAGGTGTACGTGATAGGGTTTATACGGGGGCGTTTGCGGATGTTGTGAAAGCTGGTGCCTTTGAGGGCATGCATGATGGGGGGATTGCGAGGGCTTCCGGTGTTGTGCAAAGTGAGTCTTTTGAAGGTGTACGTGATAGGGTTTATACGGGGGCGTTTGCGGATGTTGTGAAAGCTGGTGCCTTTGAGGGCATGCATGATGGGAGGACTGCGGGGGCTTCTGGTAGTGTGCAAAGCGAATCCTTTGAAACTATGCAGAGTGGAGTATCTTTTACAGAAGCTAGAGAAAAGAGTACGCAGGAAAATTGTGTTGTTAGCGAAAAAAATGATGCGTTACTGTTTGCGCGTGGCTTATCTTGTATGGCGCGTGAGGCGGTGTTGCGGCAAAAAGTCCGTTTGATTCGCCCACTTCTTGGTGTAAAGCGCGAAACATTGCGCGCTTATTTGCGTTTTAAGGGGACAACATGGATTGATGATCCAAGCAATGAAAATTGCAATTTTGAACGCGTGCGTGTGCGCCAATCCCTTCATCCAAAAACATTTGCCGGCATTGCCCAAAAGATTCATGAAGCGGCACGAGCGCGTCGTCAACAGGCAAAAATGATTGCCGATTTGATTTTGGCACTCGATATCATGGTTGAATATGGACGTTGTTTTATTGCAAAGCCTGCACCATTTTTAGAGCACCATTCCGGTTTTCCCTTTGTTGTTGGGCTGTTTGCCGTGTTGATGGGAGGAGGTTTTTATTTGCTGCCCAAGCAAAAATTAACTCCTCTTGTGCAAAAATTGTGTCTTTATTCATGCAAAAAGCAGCGCGTTACTTATGCTGGATCTGTTATCGAATATAATAGAAATGGAATCGCTTTTTGGCGCGAGGCGCGAAACATGAGAGAGGCGGTCGTTGCGCCAAAAACAACTTTTTTATGGGATGGGCGCTATCAGATTAGCAATTATGGTGATGATGCTGTAAAGGTTAGAGCAGCGGGTTTAGAGGAACTAAAATCTCTCCTTAAAAAGAGCCATATTGATCTTGAAAATCCTCATTTCCCCTCTTTACAATCGCTGCCCATGATCTCAAATAACAAAGGATATGATATTCCAGAGTTGACGAACCCTGCTATTTTTCAGCAAAATATCATCATCAAGCGAATTATGGCTCCGTTCCATTGGCTTTTCTCATGTGAAGATGCCACTCTGGTGAATGTTCTTGAACCTTTTTTTAACATTGAGGTGAAAAGATAAAGAAAAATCACTCTAAAAGACAATAAACATCTCCTCATACCTTGGCAAGGAGCTGACAAGGTTATATGTTAAGGGGAACTATTAAAATATATATATTGAATTAAGTGGGCTGAATATGAATTCCAATTACCGCTCTCTCCTCATTTGGGGAGTTATTGCCTTGATTTTGATTGTGTCGTTTTCTCTCTTTAATGGAGATAGCCAGCGTTCTGGTGGCGGAGAGATTTCTTATTCCGAATTTTTGCAAAAAGTCGAGAATAATGAGCTGAAATCTGTAACTATTCAAGGTCAAAAATTAACAGGACAAACCATTGAACACAGAGTTATTTCAACCTATGCTCCACGAGATCCAGGTTTGATACAAAAATTGGAAAACAGAAATGTCAATGTCAAAGCTATTCCTGAAAGCTCTGGCAATAGTATCTTCCTTAATCTGTTGTTTTCCTTGCTTCCTGTTATTATTATCGTTGGGGCGTGGGTCTTTTTTATGCGACAAATGCAAAATGGATCACGTGGGGCAATGGGATTTGGTAAATCAAAAGCAAAATTGCTTACCGAAGCACAGGGGCGCGTGACCTTTCAAGATGTCGCCGGCGTTGAAGAAGCAAAGCAGGATCTCCAAGAAATTGTCGAATTTCTACGTGAACCGCAAAAATTTCAACGCTTAGGAGGACGTATTCCACGAGGTGTTTTGCTGGTTGGTCCTCCAGGGACGGGTAAAACTCTGCTGGCACGCTCTGTGGCAGGGGAAGCTAATGTACCCTTCTTCACCATCTCAGGTTCTGATTTCGTCGAAATGTTTGTTGGTGTTGGGGCAAGCCGCGTGCGCGATATGTTCGAACAGGCTAAAAAGAATTCGCCTTGTATTATCTTTATCGATGAAATTGATGCGGTGGGACGCCATCGTGGTGCCGGTCTTGGAGGCGGAAACGACGAACGTGAGCAAACCTTAAACCAGCTGTTGGTCGAAATGGATGGTTTTGAGCCTAATGAAAGTATTATTCTTATTGCCGCAACTAACCGTCCCGATGTGCTCGACCCTGCTTTGTTAAGACCAGGGCGTTTTGATCGGCAAGTGGTGGTCCCAAACCCTGATGTCTCTGGGCGTGAGCAAATCTTAAAAGTGCATGTGCGCAACGTGCCTCTAGCCCCTAATGTGGATTTGAAAGTTTTGGCAAGGGGAACTCCAGGATTTTCTGGTGCGGATCTGATGAATCTTGTCAATGAAGCCGCTCTCATGGCTGCTAGCCGCAATAAAAGAGTCGTCACTATGCAAGAGTTCGAAGATGCTAAAGATAAGGTGATGATGGGAGCTGAACGCCGTTCAACCGCTATGACACAAGAAGAAAAAGAACTCACCGCTTATCACGAAGCAGGACATGCTATCGTCGCGTTGAGTGTGCCTGTTGCCGATCCTGTCCATAAAGCAACAATCGTACCAAGAGGAAGAGCTTTGGGAATGGTCATGCAATTGCCTGAAGGGGATCGCTACTCCATGAGTTATCGCTGGATGATTTCTCGTCTGGCTATTATGATGGGAGGACGGGTGGCAGAAGAATTGAAGTTTGGTAAGGAAAATATCACTTCCGGTGCTGCTTCCGATATTGAACAAGCAACAAAGTTAGCGCGCGCCATGATTACACGGTGGGGTTTCTCTGATCTGCTTGGCAATGTGGCCTATGGCGATAATCAGGATGAAGTCTTTTTAGGGCATTCCGTGGCACGCACACAAAATGTCTCTGAAGAAACAGCACGTATGATCGATGCTGAAGTGCGTAAACTCATCGATAATGCTTATAAAAGTGCTACCGAAATTCTGAACACAAAAAGAAAAGAATGGTTCGCTTTAGCACAAGGTTTATTGGAATATGAAACTTTAACTGGTGCTGAAATTAATGAAGTTATTGCTGGAAAACCCCCTTCACGCACTCAAAAAGATGAAAGTGCTCCGCGCGTTTCTTCTGTGCCTAAAACGGGAGTCATAAAGGCAGAAGCTTATACATCAAAAGACGATAAAACAAACGTTGAGAAAACAGATGTGAAGAAAGCTGATCCTCATAGAACCAATGCCAATAAAACCGATGTTGGTAAAGCAGAGCCAAAAATTGTAAAGGAAACAACAAAATTCAGTGGTGCCAAAGCCAATGATACCGCGGCTCAAGGCGTGCCATCTGGTGAGATGGAGAAAAAAACGCAAAGCGCAAAAAAGACGACAAAGGTGGTCAATCGTTCTGTAAGTAAAACCAATTCTGGAAAGAAGTCGAATGCTACAGGAGGTGATAAAGAAAAACATGAACCTTCTAACGACACTTGAGGCAATTTAGTTTTAGAGAGGATTCTCAGGAAAAGTTTTTTTGAAAAAGGCGCGAGTCTTGCTTGCGCCTCTCAAGCGATGTGAAGAGAGGATGAAATCCCCCATAGGGGAAGGTCGATCTTGTCATTTTTCAAAGTGTCTCGCGTTGATCGTTGTGTTTTGGTGATGGTGAGAACTGAGAGATTGATGACCCTGTGCTTGTTGTCTGAGAGCAGATGGGGTGTTGGTCTTTTGACAGAGAGATTTTTCTTTAGTTTTATTTAAAGAGGGATTCTGTTGAGAGAAGAGCGTGTGTGTAAAACATACGAGAAGAGTATTGCTTAGTATGTGAGGCATAGAAGCATCATTGATAGCGTTGCTAGGCTTGTTGTACAGATTTTCTCTAGGTGGTGGTGGGCGATTTTGTTGTTTGAGGATTTGACAATGAAGGGGTTTCTCTTATCACATGGTGCATTTCACTCTAGAAGAGTTTCTGCTCTAACAGGATGATAAAAGAAAGAGTGCGTATCAAGGGGATAGCACAAAAGGATTTTACTAGGGAGAAAATTCAAGAAAAAACCAATGTTTTTCCCATGAATGATCATAGGATTAAATAGGGAGAGCGGAAAGACATTATTAGGAGTTTTGCTGTAGTTTTGGTAGAGATTTGTTTTAGGTGGTGGTGGGCGGTTTTGTTGTTTGAGGATTTGACAATGAAGGGGTTTCTCTTATCACATGGGGCATTTCACTCTAGAAGAGTTTTTGCTCTAATAGGATGATAAAAGTAAAGAGTGCGTATCGAGGAAGTAAGAAAAGCACAAAAATATTTTGCTACAGATGGAATTTAAGGGCGAAGCCAGTGTTTCCCTATGAGTAATCTTAGAACTTAATAGGAAGAGTGGCAAGACATCATGAGGAGTTTTGGTGTCGTTGTTGTGAAATTTTCTTCAGGCGGTGGGCTGCAGCTTGACTGTCTCTGAGGATTTGAGAATGAAGAGGTGCCCTACATGAAGAATTTCACTTGAGTGGAGTTTCTACTCTCATGGAAGAGCGGAAGAAAGAATGCGTGTAAAGGAAATAGGGATGGCGCAAAAATATTTTGGTACAGATGGAATTCGGGGAAAAGCCAATGCTTTTCCTATGACACCAGATTTTGCCATGAAAGTGGGGATGGCGGTGGGAGTTTTGTTTCGCTCACAACGTCAGTCGCGTCGTGTGGTGATTGGTAAGGATACACGATTATCTGGTTATATGTTGGAAAATGCTTTGGTTTCAGGATTTACAGCCGCGGGAATGGAAGCTTTTTTGTTGGGACCTGTGCCAACACCTGCTGTTGCTATGCTTTGTCGCTCTCTGCGTGCTGATCTTGGGGTGATGATTTCTGCCTCTCATAATCCTTTCTATGATAATGGAATTAAGCTTTTTGGTCCTGATGGTTTTAAGCTTTCCGATGAAATGGAAGAAAAAATTGAACAATTAATCGATACAGATCTTTCAAAATCTTTAGCAAGCTCTGCTGAAATTGGTTATGCAAAACGGGTTGAGGGCGATATTTATCGTTATATCGAATATGCTAAACGAACTTTGCCACGGGATGTTCGGTTGGATGCTTTACGTATTGTTGTGGATTGCGCAAATGGCGCTGCTTATAAAGCTGCTCCACGCGCTCTCTGGGAACTGGGAGCAGAGGTATTTGCCATTCATGATACACCAAATGGGACCAATATTAATCAAAAATGTGGGTCAACCGATTTAACGTCTTTGAAACAAAAAGTGCATGAAGTGCGTGCCGATGTGGGGATTGCTCTTGATGGCGATGGAGATCGTGTTCTTTTGGTGGATGAAAAAGCACAAACAATTGATGGGGATCAGTTGATTGCTGTGATTGCCGAAAATTGGTATAAAACCGGACGGTTACAGGGTAACGGCGTGGTGACAACGATTATGTCAAATCTTGGGCTAGAGCGTTTTTTAGAGTCCAAAGGTTTGGAACTCGTGCGGACAAATGTTGGGGATCGCTATGTGGTCGAAGCGATGCGCCAAAAGGGATATAATGTTGGTGGTGAAGCTTCAGGGCATATTATTTTGAGTGATTTTGGAACAACGGGCGATGGACTAGTGGCAGCTTTGCAGGTGTTGGCTTGTATGCAGGAAAGTCAAAGCCCCATGAGTCAATTGTGTAAACGATTTGAACCTGTGCCACAAATTTTAAAAAATGTAACGATTAAAAACAAAAATGTGTTGAAAGAAAATCCGGTCAAAACGGCAATAGATCAAGCTGCAGAGCGTTTGGGAAAAGCAGCGCGATTGGTGATCCGCGCTTCTGGAACTGAGCCGGTCATTCGCATTATGGCGGAAGGTGACGCTCGGGACATTTTGGATGCTGCTGTGGCCGAGATGATGGAAGTTATCACCCATCATGATACTCTTTTGTAAGAGGGTGTTTATATAGGATCTGCGATAAGGCTTTAGTGGTTTTTTTAGTAAAAGGTGTGGTGGTATAATCCGTACTTCTGAGTCCCCGCCAGTTATTCGCATGATAGCTTGAGGGTGACGGCTCGGGACGTTTTGGATGTGGCTCATGGCAGACATGATGTATGTTATCACCCATCATGATACCCCTAAGGAAATACTTTCCTTGTTACAACGATTATGTCAAATCTTGGGCTAGAGCGTTTTTTAGAGTCCAAAGGTTTGGAACTCGTGCGGACAAATGTTGGGGATCGCTATGTGGTCGAAGCGATGCGCCAAAAGGGATATAATGTTGGTGGTGAAGCTTCAGGGCATATTATTTTGAGTGATTTTGGAACAACGGGCGATGGACTAGTGGCAGCTTTGCAGGTGTTGGCTTGTATGCAGGAAAGTCAAAGCCCCATGAGTCAATTGTGTAAACGATTTGAACCTGTGCCACAAATTTTAAAAAATGTAACGATTAAAAACAAAAATGTGTTGAAAGAAAATCCGGTCAAAACGGCAATAGATCAAGCTGCAGAGCGTTTGGGAAAAGCAGCGCGATTGGTGATCCGCGCTTCTGGAACTGAGCCGGTCATTCGCATTATGGCGGAAGGTGACGCTCGGGACATTTTGGATG
>NZ_JAQITA010000010.1:0-26671 GCF_028618575.1 Bartonella sp. ML70XJBT.G
ATATCAATGGTACGGGGCTTGCTTTGGTTGGCAATGATGAGATTTCGGGACGTCTCGTGCATCGTCAAAATGGACCTTCTTATGCACAAATTAAAAGCCGATTGGCGATGCATTTGAAACGTCGCAAACCCTATAGTGAAGATATTGCGGCGCGCATTCACGATTGGGGGATTGAAGATGCTGGTGCGATAAAGTTTTTGACCGGTATTGGTTTGAAAGCTGGGGCTTTACGGCAGATTGATAAAACTATGATGTTAGCGCGCATGGCAGCGCTTGGGGATGAGAGTGAGGTGACGCTTAAACATGTCAAAGCCGCATGGAAAAACCGCAACGTGGAGGAATTGGCATGATGACTCTAAGCCCTAAGGAATTATCCAATACGCTTGTTGGTCTTTATGATGATTATCAAAGTGGTTTGGATATTGCAGCAGAACTTAAATTGTGTGTGGATTTGGCATTATTGCTTGAATTGGAGTTGAGTGTTCACCGTTTGGGGGAGGCCGATGCGGTTTTGGAACAAGAAGTTTCAGAAGTTTTGTCTGAGTGTGACAGCACTGATGCGGATGAGAGCAATAGCGTGATTTATATGGATTTTGGAGGAGATAAATAATGGAACGGAACCCTTATATGGTGAGAGATTGCTTGATTGCTTTGCGCTCTGGCTTTTTGAAGTATGAGATGAGTGGACTTTTTTTGCATGGACAAGATGTTCGAGAATTGAATGATTATTTACGCCGCTTAGCGGGCTATAACCACATTTTAGGTCATGAGCTTATGCGGTGTCGTTGGCAATTGAAAGCGGGATGTGCGCCTTCTTCAGGGGATGTTGTGCCGTTTCGCCGGTTTCAAAAAACACAGGAGGAGGTTGATGATGAATCCACAAATTGAACTTGAAGGCACGCGTTATATGAAGGATGCAAAAGGGGCTTTGGTGCCAGTAAGCCTGATCCGCCCTGCGGATTTGTTAGAGGATGAAACGGTGCGCAAAATTATGGGTTTTGCGAAGGAGTTATCGGCAAGGATTGCGCGTTTTAATAGCCATACGATTGCGGATTTGAATGCTTTTGATAGCTTGCTTGCACAAGAATATGGTGTGGCGCGGCGTGGCAAAAAGGGTAATTGTACGTACACAAGCTTTGATGGTTTGCAACGCATTAAGGTGCAAGTGCAGGAGAGCTTTGATTTTGGACCACAATTGCAAATTGCCAAAAGCCTTCTTGATGAGTGCTTGAATGAGTGGTCTGCGGATGCGCGCCCTGAAATCCGTGCGATTATTACGCGTGCTTTTAATACGGATAAGGAAGGCAAGGTGAATCGGGGTGAAATCTTTATGCTGTTGCGCTTGGATATTGATGATCCACGCTGGAGGGAAGCTATGCGGGCGATCCGTGAAGCCATTCGTGTGACGACCTCTAAGGAATATGTGCGTTTTTATGAGCGCGATACATTAGAAAGCCCTTGGCGTGCGGTGACCCTTGATATGGCGAAGACGTGAGGGAAACCATGTCTTTAGCGGCTATTCATATGGGAAGACGCGCGTTAGGTCTTGATGATGAAACCTATCGGGCGATGCTTTATCGCCTGACAGGAAAATATTCGGCAAAAGATTTGAGTGTTTTAGAGAAACGTTTAGTCGTCGATGAGATGCGCGCGTGTGGTTTTGAGCCGAATGTGAAGTGTTTAGAGGGTAAATATGCTAAGAAGTTACAGGCGCTTTGGATTGCAGGGTGGAATCTTGGCATTATTCGTGATCGTTCAGATAAGGCGTTGCTAGCCTTTGTGAAGAGACAGACAGGGATTGATCATATTCGATTTTTACGCGATAGCGATGATGCGTGTAGAGCGATTGAGGCGTTGAAAAGCTGGTTGCAGCGTGAGGGTGGGGTTGACTGGAAAGGGAAAAAGATTCAAGATTCATGGCAAAAAATGCCAGGATATTTGATTTTGTATGCCCAATGGAAGCGTTTGCATTCTAGTGCTTTGTTTGATGGGGAAGCGTTTCACCAAAGTGTTATGGCGTTAAGTGGTAAAGCTTTGGGGGAGATGAGTGGGGGCGATTTTATGCACGTTATGAATGTTTGGGGGCGGAAAATCCGTAAAGGTGTTAAAAGCGAGGGGTAAGCATGCATGCATGAGGAAGTCTATAGCGATTTTCCTGCCTTATTGCGTGAAATAGCCGATGTTGCGGGCAGTGAGGCAGCATGGAATATGATGCGTGCTTTTGGCGGGCGAGAAGTTTATATCCCTGGGCGTCTTGAGAATGCGGATTGGTTGATTGAAATTGTTGGGTTTGAAGAGGCGGAGCAATTGATCAACCATTTTTGTTTTAATGGTTCGGGTGTGCGCCTTCTTATCCCCCTTGGTAGAGATGCTGAACGGCGGCAAAAAATGATGCAAGCGCTGCAAAAGGGCTGGTCGGTAGATGCAGCAGCAGCAGTTTCTGGTATGCATGTGCGTACAGCCTATCGCTTGAAGAAGAGAATTTCTTCAAAAGAGCCACAAGGTTTATTATTTCCAGAGTTTTATGAGTATTGAGAGTTTTGACTGACAGTGTCAGGCTTATATTGGGGGAGTGAGACCCGATAAACTGCGGATGAATTTTATTCATTGAGCGGTTTGTTATGATTTCAATAGATGCTTCTTTTCTTCATCGCCTTGCCCCTAAACTGGCGCATCATGCGCGCCAAGATTATATTATTGTTGAGATGGCACGCGCATTGCCTGAAGCTTTGTCTTATGGTGCGATCACGACACGTTTGCGTGTTGCGCATTTTTTAAGCCAATGTGCCCATGAGAGTGATGGCTTTTTTACCCTGCGTGAATATGCTTCAGGGCGCGCTTATGAAGGACGCCATGATTTAGGCAATGTCAACTCTGGGGATGGTGTGCGCTTTAAGGGGCGTGGTTTGATCCAATTAACGGGGCGGAATAATTATCGCCGTTTTACGAAGTTTTGGTGCTTAGTCGATGAACAAGCGGTTGATTGTGAAGCTTTTCCAGAAGTGCTGGAACAGTTTCCAGCAGCGCTTTGGTCAGCTGTTTGGTTTTGGCAAGTGAAAGGCTTGAACAGGTTTGCTGATCAAGATGATGTCGTGAAGATTACCAAAGCGATTAATGGCGGGAAAAATGGACTTGTTCAGCGTTTAACTTATTTAAACCGCGCCAAAAAGCTTTTAGGACTTTCATGCGAGGTGAAGATATGAAGCCATCGTATCGGGGGTCTCGGCGTTATTTATGGTGGTCTTTTTGGTTTGCTTGGGGCGTTATTTTTTTGCTCATTTTGGGAGGTTTGTTTGGAGCACCCCGTATTGTTGATATGGCAGCGATTTCTATTCCTTCGATGGTTGCGATTATTGTTGGCAATTTGGGGGTGCATCGCGGTTTTGGTTCCTTGGATTTTTCCAATAGAAAGCGTTTTAATAAGCGGCACACCAGCTCCTATGATGGCGGGGAGATAGTGGGGTGGGGGAATAAACGCAATGTTTAGCCCACTTTCAAAACTGTCTTTTGGGGTGCTTTTTTTGGTCAGCGTGATGTTAGCGGCTTTTGGCTTTATGAAAGCGCAAGTTTTAAAGGCGGAAAGAGCGCGTGATGTGTATTGGCGCTTAGAAATTGCCAAGGTTTCCCTACAAGCAGAGCTTGAGCAGCAACAGCAAAGAGAGGCCGCACAAAGAGCAGAGCTGCAAGCACAAAGGGTGATTTCTACTTTAAGACAAAGGCTTACAAAAATGGAGGAGGTCAATGCAGTATTGCCAACTACTGGCTGTGGTATTGAGCTTGAGCGTGTGCGCTTGCTCAACACCCAAGCCAAAGAGTAGTTTTGCGTATCATTTTTTATCGGTTGAATTGCCGCCTGTTGTTCGCATGGCGTGTAGCCGCCCAGCTTTATTGCCAGAGCGTGCTTTGAATGCGCGCGAAGTGGTGCATTATTGGGGGCGTGATCGCGCTTCTTTATTGATCTGTGAACAGCGCAGAGGAGCTGCGGTTAAAGCAATTCTAGGTAAGAGGGAAGGGGGATAAGGTGAATTTAGATATCAGTGTGGCAAATGGTTGGTTATCGTTGCTGTTATCGATTATTGCGATTTGTGGGGTTTTGAAAGCCTATTTTTCTTCTGGTGCACGGGAAATGTTAAAAGAGGTCGTTGTGCTCAAAGAACGTGTGCAAAGATTAGAAACAGAGATGGACTTTCTGCCTGATCGCGATGCCATGCAAAGATTGGAAGTGAATATAGAACGCTTAAATGGTCGTCTCAACACGCTTTCGGCGCAATTACAACCGGTGGCAGCGATTGGTGAGCGCTTGCAAGAATTTTTACTGGAGAATGCCAAGAAATGAAAGCAGATATGGATAAAATTATCCGTGAAGAAGCGCGGTTGATTATTTTAAAAGGGCTCTTTTGTGAGCGTAGCGAAACGTTATCCAGTGCGATGATTGAGCGGTTGTTATACAGTTATGGCATCCGGCGTGATCGCGATTTTGTGCATAATGAACTGGCTTTTATGGAAGACCAAGGTGCTGTTACATTAAAATGTGTGGGATCTGTTTTGCTTGCGGCTTTAACAGAACGGGGGGCACGTCATTTAGATCGTAGCTTTTCCATTGAGGGGATTAAACGCCCCAAACGTTCATCGATAAAAGACGAGGTGAGGGATGCGCAAGGTCGGGCGTGGACGCTTAACGGCGATTGATTTATTGCCGCAAGCTTGTGATCAAATTATTGCAGAGGCGGCTGAAGCTTTAAATGGGCGTGAAAAGACGCAAAAAGCCATTTATGATGAATTTAAAGCGGCTTTGAAGGCTTTAAAAAAAGAAACGGGTCTCAACTTTTTCATTCCCTCCTTTTCCAGTTTTAATCGTTATTCTTTGCGGCTCGCGGTGATGTCACGGCGCTTAGAACAAACGCGTGAAATAGCAGCAAGCCTTTCACAGCGCTTTGATGCCAAAGCTTCTGACAATATTACTCTGTTAACAGCCGCAGCGATTAAAGAGCTTATTTTTTCCACGTTAAGCAGTGGGAAAAGCCTTTCGCCAAAGGCTGCTCAAGAGTTGGCGAATGCGCTTAAAGGGGTTTTGGCTGCTGAACATTTATCCACGACCAGACGGCAAAGATTAGAGAAGGATTTTACGAGCAAGGCAAGCAAAGCGGTTGAGGTGGCAGCGGCAGCAGCGGGGCTTTCAGAAGAGACGGCGCGGGCTATTCGCGCGCAGGTGTTGGGGATAAAACATGGCTGAAGGGCGTGAGGCTTTTGAACAGACTCCTTTAAAAAGTGAGGCGAATGGTGATCAATTGGGTTTTGAACTTTGGCAGACAAGTGCTTGTCTCAAAGAGAAAGATCCCTTAGCTGAAGGGGTTTTGATGGCGCATCAACGGGCATGGATTGAAGATAAATCTCCCTTAAAGTTGGTTGAAAAAGGGCGGCGGACGGGGATTACTTTTGCAGAGGCTCTAGATGATACCCTTATTGCGGCGGCAACGCTTGAGGCTGGTGGTGATAATGTTTTTTACATTGGCGACACCAAAGAAAAGGGGCGTGAATTTATTGGTTATGTGAGCAATTTTGCTTCAGCTCTTACCAGTCATAGTGGGGATGTGGAAGAATTTTTATTTCCAGATCAAAAAGAGGATGGGTCGACAAAATATATCTCTGCTTATCGGGTACGGTTTGCTTCGGGGTTTCGGATTGAGGCGCTTTCTAGCCGCCCTGAAAATATTCGTGGTCTCCAGGGCATTGTGGTGATTGATGAGGCAGCGTTTCATAAAGATGTGCGCTCTGTTTTGGATGCGGTGAATGCCTTGTTGATTTGGGGAGGCAAGATCCGTGTGATCTCAACACACAATGGTGTGCTTAATCCTTTCAATGAACTGATCCGTGAGGCACGCGCGGGCAAAGTTCCTTTTTCTCTGCATTGTTATCCCTTTGGTGAGGCGGTTAAAAATGGCTTGTTTAAACGAGTTTGCGCGATGAAGGGAGAGGGTTGGAGTTTAGCAGCTGAGCAAAAATGGGAGAAACAAATCCGCGCCTCTTATGGGGTGCGTTTGAGTGCTATGCGCCAAGAATTAGATGCCATACCGGCAGATCAAGAAGGGGCGGCTTTAACACGCTTGCAGATTGAAAATTGTTGTGCACCAGATATTGCGGTGTTGCGTTTTGCTTGTGTGGATGGTTTTAAAAACCAATCGGATGATCAACGAAGTCAAGCGGCGTTTGCTTGGTGTGAGAAGCATGTAAAACCTCTGCATGTTAGGCTTGACCGGCGGCGTCAACATGTTTTTGGGGTTGATTTTGCGCGCAGCGGCGATGCGACATCCATTGTGGTGATGGAAGTGGGACAAGATTTGGTGCGCCGTGTCCGGTTTATGGTGGAATTGCGCAATACGCCGTTTGATCAACAAAGAGAGATTTTATTTTATGTGGTGGGTGGTTTGCCACGTTTGTTGGGGGGCGCGTTAGATGCGCGGGGCAATGGGGCTTATTTAGCCGAAAAAGCAGCGCAGCGTTATGGGGCATGCGTGAGGGAAGTACAATTGTCGCAAAGTTGGTATGGCAAAGAAATGCCGGCTTATTTAGAAGCCTTTGGGGATGGGTCCATTGTTTTGCCGCGCGATAGTGACATTGTTGCGGATCATCAGGCGCTTGCTTATGTCAATGGCATTGTGAAAATTCCAGACAATCATCGTTTTAAAGGCAGTGATGGTTTTATGCGCCATGGAGATAGTGCTATTGCTTGCGCTTTGGCTTATTTTGCCAGCCGCCAGACGCCGGAAATTTACGAATATACGCCTGTGAGAGAGGTTTATGGTTTTGATGAAAGTCCACTCTTTTCACCCGCTTTTGTTTCAACGATGCGATCAAAGATTTATTAAGGGAATTGTAAGATGGTAAAACTGGTTGATCAATGGGGTAGGGCGCTTCATATCAAAGGGTTGGAGCGGGAGGTGGCAATCCCAAGCATTGGTGGTATTCGTGATGTGTGGTCACAAACCATTGTCAGTGGTCTCACCCCTGCGCAACTTGCTGATATTTTGCAACAGGCAGCACGGGGGCAGCCAGAGCAGTTTTTCCAACTTGCTGATGATATGGAAGAGCGTGATTTGCATTATCGTGCGGTGCTTGGCATGCGTAAAAATGCCCTCACAGGGGTGGAGCCTGGAGTGATTGCAGCAAGCAACAGTGCATTGGATAAAAAAATTGCCGATGCGGTGCGCGAGGTGATTAGCGCGCCGACTTTTGTTGATGATTATGTGGCGGATTTGTTAGATGCTTTGGGCAAAGGCTATGCGGTTGTTGAAACCTTGTGGGACAAGAGTGCCAAAGAATGGTGGCCGGTTGCATGGAAATGGCGTGACCAGCGGTTTTTTCAATTGGACCGGCGAGATGGCTTTCATTTGCGTTTAAAAGAAGAGGGGTCTTTGTACGGAACAGAGTTGCCTGCTTATAAATTTTCCATTCACAGACCCAAGTTGAAAAGTGGCTTACCAATCCGCTCTGGGCTTGCCAGACTTGCGGCTTGGGCATTTTTGTTTAAGTCTTATACCTTAAAAGATTGGATGGCTTTCTTAGAAGTTTATGGCATGCCGTTGCGTGTGGGAAAATATGGGGCAAGCTCTTCTCAAGAGGAGCGGCGGGTTCTTATTCAAGCGGTGCGTGATTTATCCAGTGATGCGGCAGCAATTATTCCCAAAGAGATGGAGATTGAGTTTATTGAGGCAGCTGGGGGCAGTGGCAATGCGGTTTTTGGTGTCAAGGCTGAATATTTAGATCGGCAGATTTCTAAAGGAGTATTGGGGCAAACGATGACGACGGATGATGGGTCGTCCTTTTCGCAAGCGCGCATTCATGAAAATGTGCGCCATGATATTGCCAGAGCTGATGCACGGCAATTGGCTTTGACAGCTAATCGTGATTTGATTGTGCCTTTTGTTGAGATTAATTTTGGGCGCCAAGAGCGCTACCCCCTTGTCTATTGGCCGATTTCGGAAAATGAAGATATTAAAGCCATTAGCGATGCTTTAGAAAAACTTGTGCCTCTAGGATTGCGTGTTGGGGCGCAAGAAGTGCGTAATAAGATTGGCTTTTCGCAACCAACAAAAGAAGAGGATGTTTTAAGGGCTGCTTCTCTTACGCCTAATGATGAGAGAGAACAAGAGGATAATGCGGGGCAACAAAAGGCTCATGTTTGTGCTGATTGTGGGGGTGCTATTGATGTTTCTGTGACAAGAGAGGGTAAGAGTGGAAAAGAGCAGGGTGGGAAACATCACGACGAATTGGACCGACTTTCGAGTGAGGCTTTAAGTGACTGGGAAGAGGATTTAGAGCCCCTTTTAGAGCCTTTTAAAAAGCTTGTGAGAGAGGCTAAAAGTTATGAGGATATCCTTAAAGGCTTGGATGAATTGTTAGACGAGATGGATCATCATGCCTTGGCAGCACGCTTGGCAAAGGTGCAAATGATTGCGCGGGGACTGGGGTATCATGGATGAGGAACTTTTTAAAACAGCACCCAAAGAGGTCACCCGTTATTTTGCAGCCAAAAATATTGTTCCAAGCTTTGATTGGCGGGATATAGCACCAGAAGAGCATGCCTTTTCCTTTACGGTAGCAAAATCGGTAGGCTATGACATTTTGGATGATTTTAAGCGAGCCGTTGGAGATGCCATAAAGCATCAAGTTCCTTTTCAAGATTTTCAAAAAAATTTAATGCCGATTTTACAGGAAAAGGGTTGGTGGGGGAAAAAGACCAGCATTGATCCGAAAACGGGTGAAAAGAGTGTGGTGCAATTGGGAAGTCCGCGGCGTTTAGAAACGGTCTATTGGGCGAATACCATGAGTGCCCATGCGGCAGGTGAATGGGAACGTACGCAAAATAATAAAGAGTTTTTACCTTATCTCACCTATGCGTTGTCGAGTTCAGAACATAAGCGTTTGGAACATGAAAGTTGGGTGGGGTTTACCGCACCTGTTGATGATCCCATTTGGGATTGGCTTTATCCGCCCAATGGCTGGCGGTGTAAATGCAGTGTACGGCAGGTAAGTCGTTATGAGGCGGACAATTTAGGCTATGAAGAGGGGGCAGAGCCACTTCATGTGGAGACGCGGGTTTGGCGCAATAAGCGAACGGGAAAAGTTGAGAAGATACCCGTAGGCATTGATCCTGGTTGGCATTCTAATCCTGGTAAACATCGCGCGCAAAATTTAAGCCGATTTTTAAGTGATAAAGTTTCTGTCATGGGGGACAATCGCAAACGCATTGCCATTGAAGATATTGTGGGCTCGCCACTTTTGGAAGCGATGTTTGAAGGTCGTATGCCGCGCGGGTTTATACCCATAGCTCCAATGATACAAAAGGTGCGTGACGCTTTTACAACAGAAAGTTCTCTTATTCGCTTATCTTCAGACAGTGTGAAACATATTTTGTTAGAGCATCAAGCACGAGCTCTTCATTTGGAGGATTTTCGAGGCGCCATTCAAACACTCATCCGCCCTCATGGCGTTATCAGACGCAAAGATACGCAGGGTGTTATGTTTTTTGGTGAAAGTGGTGGGGCGTGGTGGCGCTTTGCAGTCAAATGGGTAGCAAGCAAACAAGAATGGTGGCTTATCTCGATGCATAAAAAGAGCTTTCGCGAAATTCAACGTTTGTTACATGCTGCTGAAAAGAAGGACGAACGGTTGTTGTAAAGAGAATACCGTAAATCTCTGTTGGTTTGGATGAGAAGGAACCGGTGTGTGAGGAAAAATGAGAAGGCGTGGAGGGCGGTCAACTCCTCGCAGATCCGGTAAAACCGTCCTGGCAAAACTGGCTCACGCCTCGCGGGTAATCTAACAGTTTAAACGTTTAAAAGCAATCTTTTAAAAAAATGGCTTGAGAGAGGCTTTTTTGTGTGGAGTGATAATTTGTACCTCCAAACTTATAATGGCGCTCTATCGCCTTTGAAGTGCCTTTGAAAACGATTTTATGGGATGGTTTGGCACGGGGGTTTTTCTCACAAGGAGAATAATAGAGAAAAAAAGTGCTTTTTTAAAGAAATGCTCTTTTGACTGACAGTGTCAGACTTATAGCGTGGAGTGGTTTCATGCATTGTATTGCCAATGATAATTGTAAAGCAATAGGCAATGTATGGAGCAAGAATTTTACGAAGATCAAGAAGATGAGCTGGCTGAGATATGTCATGACGAGACGTTTCATGCCGCGTTCATAGATCTTTGCCCAGACGTTTTATGCCAAGACGGCACCGTTAGCCAAGCACCGGAATGGGTGCAGTTGTTGCCCAAAGCGCCAAATGTGAAGGCACGTGATGGGCGGGAATGGCATTATAACCCACAAAGGATTTTAAAGGCTTTTGCAGCCAATAAAGGACCGCTTGTGATTGATTATGAGCATGGGCAACATCACCGAGCGAGGAACGGCTTGGAAGCGCCGGCAAGCGGCTGGATTGAAGAATTAGCAGAACGGGATGGTGCGATTTGGGGTCGGGTTAAATGGACCGATATGGCAACCAAAAAGATTATTGCCCGAGAATATCGCTATCTTTCCCCTGAGTTTCGTCATTCTAAAAATGGTGAGATTTTAAGTTTGGTGGGGGCAGGGTTGGTGAACCGTCCTGCCCTTGTGATGACGGCTTTAAGCCGTGAAACCCCTTCAACACCCCTTTCGACATCCCTTGTGGTGTCCCCAACAACCTTGACGGAGAAAATGATGGATTTAACAGCCATTGCCAGTGCTTTGGAGCTGGCAGAAGATGCAAAACCTGCAGAAATTTTAGCAAGCATTATAGCACGCGAAAAAGAACGGGTGGAATTAAATGCCCAATTAACAAAAGCGCGAGAAGATTTAGCACTTTTGCGGGAAGAGCAAAAAAAGGCGACTATTGAGAGTCTTTTAGACAAAGCGATTGAAGAGGGCAAGATTTTGCCTGCTGCACGTGAAGAATATCGTGCACTTTGTCGCCTTGAAGGGGGCATGGAACATTTTCAAACTTTGCTAGAAAAGTTGCCAGTTCTCGCATCGACAAGCTCTTTAGAATCATGTGCCTTGATGCAAGAAGCAAAGCTTGCGCCAGAAGATATTGCGCTTGCGGCACGCCATTATCAACAAGAGCAGAAGCAAAAAGGCTTCGACATCACCATTAGCCAAGCGGTTGATTATATTTATGAGCAAAAGGAGCGCCAATCATGAGTACGACAATTTTGATTAAATCTTTTCGCACTGCTGCAGAGATTTCGCCTTATTGCATTGTTGCAGCGCGCGGTGATGGAATGGTGGCAACGGCTACTGGTAAAGGTGATAAATTATTAGGGACTGCAGGGTCTTGTGAAGTCAAGGCTGGTGAGATGATTGATGTTGGCCAATGTGGTTGGAGCGAAGTGGTTTGTGGAGGCAATGTTTCCTTTGGTGACTTTTTAACCTCTGACCCCAAGGGGCAGGCTATTAAGGCAGAAGCAGCAGATCGCACTATTGGCATTGCCATGAGTGATGGTTCTGCTGGTGATGTTATTTCTTTTAAAATTAATTAATCGAGGCTTATGATGAACAGACCTTTTCCCATTGATCCAACACTTACCGCTATTGCTATTGGTTATCGCAATCCAGCAGGTTCTCTTATTGGCGATAAAGTTTTGCCCCGTGTTGGTGTTTTAAGTGAAGTGTTTAAATATAGTGAATTTCCTCTAGCGGAAAATTTTACCGTTCCTGAACTTGAGGTTGGGCGAAAAGGGCGCCCGAATGTGGTGGAATTTTCTGCCTTTGAACGGGAAGCTAGTGTGAGAGATTACGGGCTTGATGACCTTATTCCCAATTCAGATATTGAAGCAGCAGCCCGCGCACGGGCAGAAAAGCGCTCTCGTTATAATCCCGAAAAGACCGCTGTAGAGGGACTTGCCAATTTGCTGGAATTGGGGCGTGAAGTGCGTGTAGCAGCTCTTGTGCAAAGAAGTGAAAATTACGCACCAGAGCGGGTGATGACCCTTAAGGGTGAAAATAAATTCAGTGATTATGAGAAATCAGACCCTTATGCCACCTTAGATGAGGCGAAGGATAAAGCTCTCGTCTATACGCCCAACACCATTGTGATGGGCAAAGTTGTTTGGTCAAAACTCAAACGTCATCCCAAAATCATCAAAGCCGTTAAGGGTGGTGGCACTGCTGATGGTTTTGTCACCAAAGCGCAATTTGCTGATCTGATGGAAATACATCCCGATCGTTTACTCATTGGTGAATCGCAAGTGAATTTAGCTCGCAAAGGGCGTACGGCGCAATTGGCGCGCGTTTGGGGCAATAAGATTGCTCTGCTTTACATTGATCCCACCAAGCAACAGGCGGATGGTTCGGTCATCAGTTGGGGCTTTAGTGCTCAGTTGGGCGAGCGCATCTCTGGGGTGATCTCTGATCCAGATATTGGTTTATCGGGTGGTAAACGGGTGCGTGTGGGTGAACGGGTGTGCGAATTGGTTGCCGCAAAAGATGCCGGTGTGTTGCTGCAAGATGTTGTTTAAGGAAAAGACTTAATGGCCTATGCAAGCAAAACATTGATTGAAGAGCTCTGGGGTGATGATTTCTTAAAAGACTTATGTGCTTTTGATGATGAGAATTCTGATCCAGTGCTTTTAGATCAAGCCATTGCCCTTGCTCTAAACCAAGCAAGTGGTGAGATTGATGTGCATCTCTCTCATCGTTATTCTGTCCCGATTGCTGGACAGCCGGCGGCTCTCAGCATGATTTGTGTCAATATTGCTGTTTATAATTTAGCCATACGCCATACGGCACTGACCACAACCATTGAAGATCGCTACAAACAGGCGGTTGATTTATTGAAACGCATTGCAGAAGGCAAAGCGGGTTTGGGGGTCGATGAACCTAAAATTATGAGTGAAGATGGACCGCTTCGTGATGGGGCTTTTTTTACTGCCAAACCGCGTTTGATGGGAAGATAACATGTCTGTTTCAACCCATATTGAGATTAAAGAGAGCGGGCTTGAAGCGGCTTTATCCTTTTTACAAAAGGGTACCCATCCGCCGATGGAAACTCTAGCACAAGGGGTTGGGCGCCTCATTCAAGAAAGCACAAGGCGGCGGATTCAAAGCGAAAAAACCTCCCCAAAAGGAGAGAAGTGGAAAAACAATTATGCCCGCACCTCCATTCTTTATGCCAGTGGGGCGCTCTCACGCTCCATTGATATGAAAGCCTCACCAGAACAGGTGATTGTGGGCTCTGGGTTGGTTTATGCGCGGATTCATCAATTGGGTGGGGCTATTTTCCCGAAAAATGGCAAAGCCCTTCGCTTCTTTCTTAAAAGCGGTAATGCACAGCGCTTTGTGTGTGTTCCCCAAGTGACCATGCCGGCACGCCCTTATTTAGGGCTTTCAGAGCACAATAAAGTGGAAATTGTCAAAGCCGCAGAGGATTGGCTGGAAAGGGTCTTTTCATGAGTCAAACGATCACACAAGCAGGGCGTATTAATGCGTTTCGTGAGGCGGTGATAAGGAGCCTTAAAAGGGCTTTGCCAGATGTGCGCGATTATGCCTGTCAATTTGGGCGTTTTAATTTAGAAGAACTTGAAACACAGATGCTTGTTGCGCCAGCAATACGTGTTGCAGTGTTAGAAAGTCGTTTAAATCCTATGCCTTCTGGACAGATGAGTGCTGATCTTCATTTAGGGGCTTTTATTATCACCACGGGCAAAGAGCGGGATGTTTCCAGTTGGCTTTTGGCAGAAGCGATAGGGGTTTTATGTCATAGCGGACAATTGTGGGGGTTAACGCATGTAAGCGCCCCGCGGGATGTGTCAATTGACCCCATTATTTCTGCGGCGATTAAGCAGCGCGGTGTATCGATCAGTGTGGTGGAATGGCATCAAGATTTGCATCATTTAGGAAAAGATATTTTTGCTGATGAAGACAAACGACAACTTAAAGCTGGATTGATCTCATGTGATGATGAGGTGTGTTCATGAATGATGCGCATTTATTGGGCGAGACCTTTCGGCAAATCATGAAGCGCCTTGATGCGCTTGAACGCTGTCTTGCCAACCAGCACATGATGGGGCGGGTGGCGCAAATTGATGGGCATAGGGTGCGGGTGAAGCTTTCTTGTGAAGGTGCTAATGGTCAAGCGGTTTTATCGCCTTGGCTACAGGCACAAGAAGCTGCTGGTGCTGTTTCAAGCAATATGCCTTTAAACATTGGTGATCCAGTGCGCTTGTTAAACCCCTATGGCGAAATTGGCTCTGCGTCTCTGGTTGTACGCGATAGCTATAGTGAGGATGCACAAAATCCAGCACGCTCACCGCAAGAACTTGCGCTTTGTTATGCGGGGGGCGCACTGCGAATGACTAAAGATGAGCTTATTCTCTCCCATGGGGAAAACCAAATCCGTTTGAGTGCACAAGGGCTCATGCTTTGTCATCAATCAACCCGTGTTGAATTAACGGACTGGGTGCAGATTCAAGCAGAAGATTTAAAGCACAATCAAAAATCGGTTGGTGCAAGCCACAAACATGGTGGGGTCAAAATGGGTCCCTCCACAACCTCTAGCCCTCTTTAAAGGAGTTTTATGATGCGTGAGAAAACTTATGTTATTTTAACCAATGCCGATTTTGTTGCAGGTCAGCGTTCACCGGGGAAGGGTGAGGAAATTCGTTTAAGTGAAGAGGCAGCGAAATATCCGCTTCTTCTTGGTCAGATTGCTGAAAAACCAGCCCCAACGGTTTCTCCCGCCCCAACAACTTCTCTTATAAAGACAACGAAGGGGGCTTAAAGTATGCGTTGTGGGATGAGCGAAAAGGATGGCTCTCTCTTATATGGCTTTGAGCATTGCCAACAGTCCATTCATAAATGTTTAATGACACGGGTGGGAACACGGGTTTTGCGTCGCCATTATGGATGTGATGTTAAGGAGTTCCAAGATGCCAATGCTGATCCTGCAACGATTTTACGTCTTTATCAAGAAATTGTGCAAGCGCTCGATGATCCAGAATGCGGAGAGCCTGGGTTTTCACTGCAGAGGATTGATTTGACCAAAGCAACGCGTGAGGGAACATTCCACTTTGTTTTAAGGGGCATTTTTTACCCCGATGGGCATTTGGGGGATTGGTCCCATGGGCAAGAGAGACAATTTCCGCTAGAGGTCTCCTATGGCAGAGCTTGAACATTTACCCCTTCTACAGCTTCCGCTACCACAAGTGATTGAAGAGCTTTCTGTTGAAAGGCTTTTAGCGCAAAAGATTAAGCGTTTGACTGAGCTTTTTGCGGCGCATCATATCCCTTACAATGTGGAAAAAACCGCTTATGATCCCGTGGTCATTCAATTACAAGCGGCTGCTTATGAAGAATTGCTGTTGCGCCAGCGGATCAATGAAGTGGCACGGGATAATTTGCTCACATTTGCGCATGGCACAAGTTTAGACCATTTGGGGGATTTTCATGGGGTCACGCGCCTTTTAGATGAGGATGATGAGCGTTTTCGCCGCCGCATTCGTTTGAGCCGGCAAGGGCATTCCACAGGGGGTACAGCACCTCGCTATCAATATTTTGCTCTCTCCAGTGATATCCGTGTCAAAGATGCTTTTGTTTACCGTGTGGGAAAAAGCCCGCTTATTTATGTGGCTCTTTTTAGTGATAGCGCTTCAGGGGTGGCTGATGAAGCTTTGATTGCTAAGGTGCAACGAGCCCTTGATGATCCTCATGTTAAAATGACCAATGACCACATCTTTGTGAAAAGCGCAGTACAGCGGATGATCAATGTTTCTGCTGATTTTTGGTTGTTACCGGATGAAGGCGCCTTTGTTTTGGAAAGAGCGGAGCAGAATTTAAGAGCAGAATGGGCGCGTGCGCAAAGGCTTGGGCGTGATTTGTCTTTAAGTTGGATACTAAGCCGCTTGATGGTTGAAGGCGTTCACCATGTAAACATAACGCAACCTTGTGAAGATATTTTGGTCGCACCTGATGAAGCTGTAGCTTTGGGGGATATTGTCTTGTCTGAACGGGGGCGTGCTTATTGATGCTTTCTTCACTTTTGCCCCCAAATTCGAGCTTGTTTGAACGCTGTTTTGCCGAAGCAATGGCTCTTGACCCTCACGTTAAAACAGCACTCGAAGAAATACCCCGCGCGAAATTTATCACACGTCCGCCTTCTTGGTTGCCCTTTTTAATAGACGAATATGGCTTACAAGAATTAAGCCCTTATTTCTCTAACCTTTATGATTTAATTGATCAGGGTCTTGCATGGCAAAATATTCGTGGCTCTATAGCTGCAATAGAGATGGGGCTTGAATGGTTAGAGATTTCTGCACGCTTTCAACTCGCATGGACGGGGCGTGCATGGTGGAATTCCTTTCAACTCTACTTTGACCGGTTGCCTGAACGAAAAAGCCTTGAAGCTATTGAAGCAATTACCGACCTTTCCAAAAGTTTGCGCTCTGATTTTCGCCGTGGTGTTTACGGCTATGATGTGCAAGCTGTTGAAGGCAATATGTCACGCCTTGATGAGTGCATGTTGGAGTATGAGAGCGGTGTTCGCTTAACAGCTGGGGGCACTTTGTTTTCCTTTGGGCGCACAACAGAGATAGAGTGCGTTCTCACAAGAGAAGAAGGCACATTGATTGGTAATTGGATTGATGATGGGGATGAAGAGTTAAGCTGGAACCAAATCGATTATCCATGGGACATGGCAAACTTTCCGTGGTGTTCGGTCAAAAAACATGAACGCGATATATTGATGGCAGAGTGGTTTAGCAACCGCACGCTTTATCTCGTGTTAAGAGACACTCAAGATGGCGTGATTGGGTTTCGCCGCTGCTATGCTGTAGCGCCTGTCGAACCAGCTTTGAATGGTGTGTACAGCCATTCAGGCAATCACTATCAGCCCTCCCCGAGGGGCACTCTGTTGTTTCTTGCTGTCCGCACAGATTTTGAAGATGTTGAGGACAAACAAGCCGCTTCTGTTTCCCTTCTCGTTCATGGCACTGTGGCAGAACAGACACCTCCTGGCAAGCTTTGGTGTGAGCCTGATGAACTCAATGGCGGTGTGGAGATACTCAAAACGCCCATTAATATTCCTTTGCGTGCCAATGTTCGCGAACAATTCAAGATTTTATTGAGGTTTTAATATGAAGCATGAAAGTGGTCTACCCTTTGCAATTGATAGATCTGTTGGCAAAGATGAACAACAAAGCGTTGTGTTTTATGGACAGCGTCCTTTTCTTCAAGGCGCTGAACTCAACGAGGTTCAAACCATCATAAGGGGACGACATAACCGCCTTGGTCGCCTTGTTGCCAAAGAAGGAGATCGTGTTGAACGAGCAGATGCCTTTGTCAATAAAGATAAGCAAACCGTCACGTTGACAGAGGGTAAAATTTTTGTCGCTGGCGATATCTTTCCTGTCTCAAATGCCGTCTTAGAGAATGTTTCTATGGTTGGACGTATAGAAATCGGTGTAAAGCTACAAAAGAAATGGATAACTCATGAAGAGGATCCAGAGCTTTTGGGACAAGTTCCGGGCACTTTAGCAGAAGGAGAAGGAGGTGCGGCACGCGAGATCGCAAAACTTGTCTGGGCTCTCAAAGATGATGACCAGCAAGGGGCTTTCTTTCCGGTCTATATCTTGCAAGATGGTGTTCTCATTGATCAAAAATCCCCCTCACTACTTGAACCCGCCATGCAAGCTATTGCGACGTACGACCGCGCCCATGGGCATTATATCGTGAGTGGTTGCCGTGTAAGCGCATTGGGACCAAACAACGGTTGCCAAGTCTTTAGTATTCAAGAAGGAGAAGCCAATATCAATGGCTTTAAACGCAAACGCTTAGCCGCCTTGCGCCATGAAGAGATGGAGGATTTTTCGACAAGCGTTGTTCCAAGCGAAACGCATATTTTTGCCCCCCCAAAAGGGAAAACAAGTTTTACCTTTAAACCCTATTATTTTCCTATTGCCGATATTCAGTCTCTTTTGTTGACAAAAGAAAAAACCGTTAACGTCACCCGTGGTGCGGTTGCCTCTGGGCGTGATGGTGTTCCTGATAAAAGCATCACCGCGTTTATCAAAGTCGTTCAAGGAACTAAGGAATTTAAAGAAGGCACAGATTTTAAAAAAACCGGTGACACCATTGATTGGGCACCTGTGGGGGATGAACCTTTAGCGGGGAGCAGTTATAGGGTGACGTATCGTTATCGTGCACGGGTGCAGGCTGATAAAGTCACAGCACAGGAAATCACCGTCTCAGGGGGTGCTGAGAATGGTGATATCATTATCAGTTACACTTACAAATTGCCCCGCATTGACCGTATTGGTCTTAACACAGGGGGCAATGTGGTTTACATCAAAGGGGTTTCATCAGACCAACCCATGGCACCAAGTGTCCCTGATGATGTGCTCTCTCTTGCCACCATCACCAACAATTGGCTTGAAACGCCCCTTGTGGTCAATGATGGCACACGTGTTGCGCCTTATGATGAGATGTGGCGTTATTTTCAACGGGTGCTCTCGCTTGACAGGCTGATGCAGTTAGAGCGTATTAAAAGCAATGTGGACTCTAAAGAGCCTGTTGCCAAAAAAGGCATGTTTGCTGACCCTTTTCTTGATGACAGTTACAGAGATGAAGGTTTTGAACAAACGGGGGCTGTGGGAAACGGTATTTTGCAGCTTGCCATTGATCCAACATTTTACACTGCTCATCTGAACGCACCTGTCACGCTTGACTGGACCAATGAAGTGATTATTGCGCAAGAGTTGACAACGGCTTGCGAAAAAATCAACCCCTATCAAAATTTTGCACCCCTGCCTGGTACAGTAACCCTTGAACCCGCAACAGACTTTTGGCATGAACAGCGCACCGATTGGCTCTCTGGTGTCACCAATCAACTCAATATGGGAACACACCGTGGCAGTAGCGTACGTAGGACAGAAATCCGTGATGACTTGGTGCGTGCGACACAAGAACAAATCGATTTCTTAAGGCAAATTAAGGTGAACTTTAAGATTGAAGGTTTTGGCAGTAGCGAAATCTTGGAAAGCCTTAGCTTTGATGGTGTGAATGTTTTACCAAAAACAAAGCTTGTTGCTAACACCAAAGGCATCCTTGAAGGCACTTTCACGATTCCACAAAATATTACGGCTGGGACAAAAAATGTTGTGGCACGGGGAAAAGGAGGAACCATTGCAACAGGGCTTTTTACCGGTCAAGGTGTGATTGATGTGAAAGTGATGCGGCGCACCACCACGGTGAAAATCTGGACGCAAGTCGACCCGCAAGCCCAAGTCTTTACCCCCGATGAAACACGGCAAATCACAGGTATTGACTTTCATCTTTGTAAAATTGGCAATCAAGCCCATGGTCTGGTGATTGATTTGGTCACCACTGAAAATGGCTATCCAACTGCCGATATCCAAGCACAAACCTCCTATTCCATGAAGGGCGCAAAGGAAGGGTGGGCAGAGGCACGCTATGATGTACCACTCCTTGTGATGGATGACCGCTTAACGGCTTTTGTTATCAAGACAGATGATGCTGATCATTCCCTCTCACTGGCAAAGCTTGGAGATTTTGATACAGAACACCAGAGATACGTCTCGAGTCACCCTTACGTGACCGGTCCACGCTTTTCCTCTGTCAATGCGAGGAGCTGGACAGCCCATCAAGATGAAGCTTTAGCCTTTCGAGTGCTGGCAGCCCGCTACAGGCAAACAGAAAAAACCGTAGATTTAGGCAGTTTTGATCTTGTGGATTGCTCTGATTTACAAATCCGTGCAGCCGTTGAGTTACCTTCAAGCGAGTGTTCTGTTGTGTTTGAAATTGAACGAAACAATGGCACGGTTTATCAACTGCTACCCTTTCAATTGCTAAGCCTTAGTGAATATATCAGTGAAAAGGTAAAGCTTCGCGCCATTCTCAAAGGGACAGAGAAGCTTTCACCCGTCTTATTTGCCCCTGTGCAATTGATTGCGGGGAAGATCCATAAAACAGCCACTTATGTCACCCGTGCTTTTGCCTTTGGAGAAAAGGCAAGGCTGACCAGCTATATCAAAACATTTTTACCGGGCGGTGCAACCTTTACACTCGAGATGCAGCTGGATGATGGTGCTTTTAGCCCCTTAAAACTCGACGAAACAGAGCAGTTATCTGAACCGCTTTGGACAGAACGAAAATTTGTGAGTGGTGACAAAACAGGAAAACAAGCACGTCTCAAACTCACCCTTACTGGTGGACCTTCTGCACGGTCCATGGTGCGTGATTTTGGCGCCGGCATATTATGAGGGGAAAACAGAGATGACCAAAACAAAAAAACTCGACATGGAATTGCCTAAAGAAGGACGCTTTATCAGTTCTGAATTCCCCATCTTGCGGGAAAACTTGACCAAAATTGATCAGACAATAGCCGATGTTGAGGAAAAGATAGACGAAAAAGCACCTTTAAAACACACGCACACAATCAGTGATGTGACGGGTTTAGAAAGCGCCCTTAATGGCAAGATGGCAGCCGATAAAACCTTCACTTTTGCTGATTTAAGCGATATCGAGGGCGCTAAGGACGCAGCCAACAATTATGTTCTTTACAAATCAAGCAATAATAATTTTACCTTTGGCAGTGCCATTTCGTTGTTAGGCGCCCATCAACATAAAACAGAAGATATCGTGGGGCTTGATGATTTTAGAGCCAAGATTAATGAAGATCTTACAGCCTATGGACGCCTAGCAAGCCCAAATGAATGGCAAAGTTATAATAAGTTTACCGGCAAAGTTACCATGAGTGGCGGCTTAGAACTGTTGGGAAACACATCATTGAATATTACCCATAACAACAAAGTGGTCACTAACTTAAGCACAACCGGAAGTTCGCTTAAAGGACCTTTGAGAGTTGATGGAGATCTTGTTTATACGAAATCAGAAATAGATATTCTCAAGCAGGAAATTAAAAACATCAAAAAAGATTTGATTAATAAACTCATTATTGCCGATGCTGAATTGCTCTATACGCAAGATGGGAAAATTGAATGGCCCAACTGGGTCACGGATCAAACTAGAGTTGAAATTACAGCCTGGGGGGGCGGCGGTAGTGGTGGTGGAGCGGATACGCCACGATTAGGAGGAGGTGGCGGCGGTGGCGGTTGTTCAGTATGGTATGGCTATAAAGTAAGTTTAAACGGTCATGAGAATATCATCATTGGTAAAGGAGGAGCTTCTGTTGCAAAGCGAGGTCTGACAGGAAATTCTGGAGGAACAACAGTTGTTGGAAGGAATTTTATGACTGCTACAGGGGGAAAAGGTGGAGGTGGAGCTTATTATTACAATTCATCTAATTACTCTTCAGGTTCTGGTGGTACTGGAGGAGTTGGCGGGAACTTTGGTTTAGCAACAGATAACTATCCAGGACTTGCTAAAGGGGGAAATGGTTATGCTGGAACGAGTGGAGTTACGGGTCAAACAAGTGGTAATGGCGGTAATGCTGGAGGCGATACATCAAGAGGAGGTGGTGGAGGAACAGGACAAGGTCACTATACTTCAGGAAAAGCAGGGCGTGGCTTTGGCGGCGGCGGTGCCGGTGCTCACTCTGATTCTTCTCCAAGCGGTGCTGGAGCTGATGGTGCTGTCCTTATAAGATTATGGAAAGAATGAATAATTTATGCACTTATAACTTATAAAAAAATGATACGCTTAAACGGACAATTGTTGTCTGATAGCTTATAAACTGTATAATTTCTTTTTTATAAAAGTTTTTTGAAAATTCTTTTAAAGCCCTTTTAAAGGGCTTTTTTTGACTGACACTGTCAGGCTTATGGAGCATGGTGATGCTTGTTATAGTCTCTTCATTGATTTGGAGAGCAAGATGGCAACAGAATTTAATCATGGGATTCGCATTGTAGAGGCTGGTGAGGATTCCCGTCCTTTAGCAACATTTGATCAAACCGCCCTTGGAGCGGTTGTTACAGCCCCTGATGCGGATGCACAGACCTATCCCCTTAACGAGCCCGTGTTGGTCTTTACCCATGAGACAGAGAAAATCCAAAAGCTTGGGACAAGAGGAACAGCCCTTGATGTTATCAATGCCGTTCGTGCGCAAGGGATTGAGGCACAAGTGATTTTCGTGCGGGTGGAGGAAAAGTCTACCATTGCTGAGACCCAAACCGAAATGGTGGGGTCAAGTGTTTCTTTAACCGGTGTTCATGCCCTAGCGCATGCTAGAGGGCATTTAGGGGTAGAGCCTGGAATTCTCTTAGCGCCAGCTTATAGTGCAGGGCGCCTTGATAATGGCAAAAACCCGCTAGCAGATGCTCTAGAACAGGTGGCAGAAAAGCTACAAGCCATTGCCGTGTTCGATACAGGGGGCAAAAATACGGAAGAAAGCCTTGCCTTTCGCGCGGATTTTTCCTCACGCTTTTGTTATCTGATTGACCCCTTTGTGCGGGTAGCAAATAGTGAGGGTGGTGTGAGTATTAAACCAGCAAGCCCCTTTGTGGCGGCGATGTTTATCAAACGTGACAAACAAAAGGGGGGTGTTTTTTGGTCCCCCTCTAACCAAGATGTGCATGGTATTTTAGGCACAGCACGCCCCATTAGCTATTTTGATGGGGAAATTGATCATGAGGCTAATCGCCTCAATCAAGCCGATATTGCCACCTTTATACCGGCACGCCTTAGCCAAAATGCGCATGGGCAAATGGCTGCTAATGGGCGCATTTTATGGGGCAATCACACCACCTCGAGTGATCCACTCTGGCGCTTTGTCAATGTGGTGCGCACCCGTGCAGCCTTGGAAAAAACCATCATTAACAATTTCCGCCCTTGGGCAAATGACGAAAACCTGACCGGTCAACATGTCATTGCCATTACCCGCAGCCTTACACAGTTTCTGGATGATCTGATTGCGCGTGGTGCACTGCTTGGAGGACGTGTTTGGTTTGACCGTGATTTAAATTCCAACAGCACTTTACAATTGGGAAAATTGCGGGTGGAATTTGATGCAGAAGAAGTGCCCCCTCTCGAAGACTTAAGCTTCGGCAGCCGGCGCAATGGCGCTTACTTTAATCGGCTCTCTGAAGATATCCAAAATAAAATGACATATGCCTTTGGTGATACGCTAGAGAGGTATCGCAAAGCAGCAAGGAGTGATGTATGACGTTAAGAATTGTTCGTGGTTTTACCCTGATTGTTGATGATGATGTCAATCTTCATCTTGATCTTGAAACGCTCAAACTTCCCACGTTGGAAGAAATCACCGAAACCTATCAACCAGGGGGCTCTGACATGCAAATTGATGTGAGTGGTCTTGGTGTGAAAGCTTTGAGCTTGCAAATGAAAATCCACAGCCACACGCCAGAAATCATCGGTATCTTTGGCGGTCCTCCTGGTCTTCGTCATAAATTTACCGGCAAAAAACATGTGGTGTCTGAAGAAGATGGGCGCGAGCATGAACATTCCATTGATGTTACAGGGCGTTTGGTCAAAGTCGATAGCGAAAGCTTAACAGCTGGAAAAGCCACAGGCTATGATTGCGAGATCAAAAATATTTGGGACTATACGGAATTTTGGGATGGCTCTGTTTTACATCGTTTCTCGTTTAAACGGGGTGGTTGGCTCGTGCGCAATGGGCAAGATATTGGTGGGCGTCGCCGTTCTATACTTAATTTATAGGAATTGATCATGACAAGTTTACAAACCAGTATTGAGGTGGAATTAGCTGTTCCCATTCTGTACCAAGACAGTGAGGGTAGGCAAGCGACACGGCATAAATTGACCTTTTATCGCCCCACGTTCAAACATGCCAAGCAATTGTCTGTGCTGATTGGACCACAGTTGACAGAGCTGCTTGTACCTGAATTTGCAGAGCAAAAAAAACCTAGCAATGATGTTCTCATTCTTAAGCTTTCACAAGTTTTGTTTACCCATGAGGCGACAGAAGGTATTACAGCGCTTTTGGCAGAGATGTCTCATGAATCTGTTGAACTTATTGATCGTCTTGATGTTGTTGATCTTGTGGCAGTGTTTAAGGCTTTTTTTGCTTTTTTTACGCAACGCCAATCCCCTATGCTGGACAATTTGGAGCAGAGCTAGCTCTTTATTATCACTGGTCGGCTCTAGAGATTAACCAGATGGATTGGCTTGATGTTGTCTCCTATCGCTATGAATTAGCCCGCCTGAAAGCCCAAGAATATGAAAGCCAAATGTTAGGATGAGATGCGATCATGGATGTTTCCCTTGTTGTGCGTTTTGTGAATCATCTGCAAGAGGGGATTGCCTCTGCCAAGCGAGACCTTGCAGCTTTCAGTAGCGATGTTGCGCATTTCCAAAACAAGACAAGGCAACACTTTAAAAATTGGTTTGACCCTAAGCACTTGAAGGAAGCCACAGCCAATACGGAAAATGCTTTCAACCAAGCGCGGGGGCGCATGGTAGGAGCCATTGCCCAAACCGCAACCTTAATCGCCCCTCTCTATAAAGCCATGCAATTCGACCAATCGATGAAAGGCTTGGAAAAAGTTCTGGATGCCCCCCTTGATCGTTTAAAGGAATTGCGCCGTTTTGCTTTGGAAACCTCCACCAAAATTCCTCTCGCCGCCCGTGAAGTTTTAGAACTGATGACCAGTGCTAGCCAAGCAGGGATTGGTGAACAAGATTTAGAAGCTTTTAGTGTTTATGCTGCCAAGGCAGCGGTCGCCTTTGATATGAGCGGAGATCAAATTGGTGAGCGCTTTGCCAAATTGCGCAATGTCTTTAAGCTTAATCAGGCAGGCATCGAAGATTTAGGCGATGCCATCAACCATCTTTCCAACCACATGGCGGCCAAGGCAAGTGAAGTCTCTGATTTTACCAATCGGGCTACCGGAGCGGCAACCATGTTTAAACTGACAGCCCGCGAAACAGCGGCTTTTGGTACGGCGATGATTTCTGCTGGGATTGTCCCAGAGAGTGCCGCGCGTGGTTTTAACTCTATCAGTGCGCGCATACAGGCAGGGGGGAAACATATTGAAGATGCTTTTGCCAATATTGGGCTTTCCCGCGAAAAATTCATGGAAGATCTGGACAAAGATGCCACTGGTACTTTGGTGCGCTTTTTTGATGTGTTGGGCAAATCAGAACAGGGTATGCGTTCGCTGATTGCCATTGCTGGGCGAGACTTTACCGGTGATTTTGCCAAATTGGTGGGTAACCCAGAGCTGTTAGGGCAAGCATTAGAGTATGTGAAAGATCCAAAAGTCTTTAAAGGCTCGGTAGAGCAAGAGGCGGACAAACAAGCAACCGGTGCTATGCGGCAATTTGAACTGTTGCAAAACCGTATCGTGGCTTTGGGGATTACCATTGGTGAAGTGCTTCTGCCCCCCCTCAACAGTTTGATGGAAAGTGTTGGTGGTTTTATCAATGTTCTTATGGCGTGGGCGAATGCTCATCCCACTTTAACAAGCGCCATTATCAAAACCATTGCCGCTCTGATGGCTTTTAATATTGCTTTGCGTGTGTTGCGCTTTACTTTTGCTGGCACACGTCTTGGGCTTCTTCAATTGATCACGTCTTTTATCAAGATGGGTGCTGTGAGTCGTGGTCTTGCTGCAAGTTGGCGCGGGCTCTTGGCTTCAGGGCGCTCACTGGGCTTGCTAACCGCGGGTCTTGGGGCAAGTTCACTTCGACTCTTGCGTCCCATGACTTTACTCGTGGCAGCGTTTCGGGGGATTATGATCTCAGGAAGTGCATTTGCTGCCGCTTTTGGTTGGATAGGGACAGCGATAGAAGTGATTGCTGCTGGCATAGCCTCTGTGGTTGGGGCTGTTTTTAGCCCAATCGGTGCTCTGATTGCTGCTGTTGTAGCTGTGATCGTGGCTGCTTGTTTTGTTTTGTGGAAATATTGGGATCGTTTTTCTTCCTTTGTCAAAGGTTTTGCACGGGGGCTAATACGCGCTTTTGGTCGTGCCTTTGAAGCCGTCATGCGTTTTTTTGGCGCCGACACGGCAACCATTACACGTTGGAAAAACATTATTGCTGCTGCCTTTGATTTCTCTGCCCATTGGCAAAAGTTCAAACAGGGACTTAGCGCTGTTGGCAAGTGGTTTGGCAATGTGTGGGAGGGCTTTAAACAAAGCCTTTCCAACTTTTGGAGCTGGTTGGGAAGCTTTTTTGCCCGCGAAAAGCTCTCTGAGGATGCCAAAGCAGGTATGGAACAAGCAGGGGAAGACTTAGCGAGTTGGATTGTCGATGGCTTTATGGGGACCATCACAGGCTTGATGGATTTTTTTAAATCTTTGCCCAGTCGCATAAAGGGCTGGATTGGATCGATTGATTTATCCGACCTGTTTCATTTGCCAAGTTGGCTTGGGGGCAAAACAACCATTCAACCCATAGCACAATTTGCAGGTCATTCTCATGCCAATCACTTGGGCTTAGAGCAAAGAGAGAAAGACCGCTCTACCATCACCCACAATCAAAATGTCACGGTGCATGTCAATGGCGCACGTGATCCCATTGCCACTGGTCGTGCGGTTAGTCACGCCATTCAACGCGCACGCGCCAATGCCCTCCATGGAGGGACCGAATAATGGCAGGAAGGCAATGAGGGGAGGGACACACAAACTTATGTATCGCACTCAAAATGTTACGGTGCATGTCAATGGCGCACGTGATCCCATTACCACTGGTCGTGCGGTTACTCACGCCATTCAACGGGCACGCGCTAATGCATTGCATGAGGGA
>NZ_JAQITA010000010.1:26681-87582 GCF_028618575.1 Bartonella sp. ML70XJBT.G
TGATGATGTTAGGTCCACATCAATTTTATGTGGACTGGCTTAATTTCCAATCTTTTGAAGAGGAATTCTCTGCCTCATGGGTTTCTATGGAGCGTTTTGGCAGGTCGCCTAGTTTGCAATTTACTGGCTATGGCAATGATCCCAAAACCATTCATGGCGTTTGGTTTCCAGAAGAATTTGGTGACCGGGTTGCCATTGATGCCATCACCACAACGATCAAAAGAGCAAAGCCGGTCCAGATGCTTCGTTGGATCAATGATACCACCTATAGTGTCCTTCTCCATGGACCCGTGGTGATCACCAGTATCACGAAAGACCACGACTTTATCAGTCGCTCCGGTCAATCCCAGCGTATCCGCTATTCCATCAGTCTCTTACCCTTTTTTAATGGCGGAAAACCGCAAGGACAAATCCAAGTGGGGCAAACTCTATGAAGATACCAGAAAAGCGTGTTGTTGTAGAGCTGGAGGATATGAGTCTCGATCTCCTCTGCTTTCAACATGCCATGGCTGTGTTAGGGGACCGTTCTCAAGTTGGGTTATTAAACGGCTATTGTGAAGCCACATTGGAAGCCAATCCAGAGATTGCCAAATATGGTCCAATTTTACCACGAGGCTTAACGGTCATTTTGCCTGAATTCGCACTTCACAATCCCCAAAGTATGGTGAAACGGTTATGGGATTAATGCGCACACACCCTTTTATTGTGGTTAAGGTGGGAGAAAAACCTGTTCATGAGGTTTTTTACCAGCGTCTTTTAACCGCAACCATCACAGATCATGCCGGTAATGAAGCCGATACATTTGAAGCAGAGTTTGATGAGTGTGGCAATGATTTAGAGGTTCCCTCGAGCAACAGTGCACTACAGGTGATCTTTGGCTATGAGAACAGCATCCGTGCCTTTATGGGGTGTTTTGTTGTGGAGTCGGTTGTAAGTTGTGGGGGCAGTGATGGAGAAATCTTGCGCCTTTGCGGCAAAAGCGCTTCCATGCGTGCGGAGATCAAAGAACAAGACAGTGAACATTTTGACCACAAAACCATTGCTGAGATTATTGAGACCCTTGCCAAACGGCATGGTTATCAAGCAAAGGTTAGTCCTCAGTTCACCAAACAAACCTTGCCTTATGTGGTGCGCACCGATCAATCGGCCGTTGATTTTTTAACCCGCCTTGCTGACCGCATGCAGGCACGTTTTTTAATCAAGGACAATAAGTTTTTATTTTTAAGCGGCGATAACTTACCAACACTCGACATCTATAAACACGATTGTTCCAACTGGGAATTTACCCTCGAGCCACGCACCCAATATGGCACCATTGAAGCTGCTTATTTTGATCGCACAAAAGGGCAACAATTGTCTGTCAAGCATCAGACAGGTTTTAGCGGTCCCGTGCGGCGTCTGCGTGGTTGTTACATTTGTAAAGAAGAAGCACAGGCAGCTTGTGCCTCCGAATCAGACAGGCTTTGCCGTGCTATAGGCAGCGGTTCTTTGACCCTAGAGGGGCGCCCTGAAATCATGGCGGGTCAACCGCTTCTCCTGCAAGGGTTTCGAGGCGAAATCAATGGCCCATGGAAGGCTGCAACCGTGACCCATCGCTATGAAAAGCAAAGCGGATACATCACAGAAATCACCTTTGAGGCACCAGAGAAGGGAAAAGAGGTATGAGAAAATTAAATGTGTTAGAAACAGAAAACCCAAGAGACAATTTTGCCCCTTCTTTTCGGCAACTTCCCCATAATATTGAAGCAGAACAAGCGTTGCTCGGGGCCATCATGATCAATAATGATGCTCTTGAGAGCGTTTCTGATTTTCTCAAACCAGAACATTTTTTTGAAGCCTTGCATCAAAGGCTTTTTAATATCATCTTACAAATTGTTCAAAAGGGAAAAGTTGCAGATCCGATTACCATGAAGCTCTTTATTGCAAATGATGAGAAAATTGGAGATATCACAGTCTTTAATTATGTTGTTCGTTTAGCCAAAGAAGCTGTCACAATCATCAATACTCAAGATTATGGACAGGTTATTTATGATCTGTTTATTCGGCGTTCTTTAATTAACCTTGGCACTCAAATTGTGAATAGTTCTTTTGATACTCCCCTAGAACTTGCCCCTTCGCAACAAATTGAAGCGATTGAAAATCAGTTGTTTGAATTGGCAGAGAAAGGCAAATATGGAGCTGGTTTTGAAAACTTTGATACAGCCATTGCAAAAGCACTCAACATGGCAAGCGCTGCAAAAAAGCGTTCCTCACAGCTTTCTGGAATGGCAACCCATATTAAAACCCTTGATGAGAAAATGGGCGGGTTGCAACCATCTGATTTGATTATTCTAGCAGGGCGCCCTGGGATGGGGAAAACCTCTCTGGCGACCAATATTGCTTTTAATATTGCCAATGCTTGTAAGCGTGATAACAAAACACAAGAAAATGAAGGGGGGATTGTCGGTTTCTTCTCTCTTGAAATGTCAACAGAACAGCTTGCAACCCGTATTATCTCAGAACAAACAAAGGTTTCTTCTTCTGATATGCGTCGTGGTAATATCTCAGAAGAGCAATTTACCAACATCATTTACGCAATGCGTTCCTTACAAACAATCCCTCTTTATATTGATCAAACGGGTGCTGTATCCCTTGCACAATTGTCCGCCCGTGCAAGGCGTCTTAAACGACAACATGGTCTAGATGTTTTGATCATTGATTATATCCAACTGATGACAAGCGGTTCAAAGCGTTCTTCTGAAAACCGCGTTCAAGAAATTACAGCCATTACTATGGGTCTTAAAGCACTTGCAAAGGAACTCAATATTCCCATCATTGCGCTTTCGCAATTATCGCGACAAGTTGAAAACCGAACAGATAAACGTCCACAACTTTCCGATTTACGTGAATCAGGTTCAATCGAGCAAGATGCCGATATTGTGTTGTTTGTTTATCGTGAAGAATATTATCTCAAAAATGAAGAACAAAAAGAAGGCGCTCCTGAGTATCACAAATGGAAAGAGGCAATGGAGCAAGCTAAGGGCAAAGCCGAGGTTATCATAGCCAAACAACGCCATGGACCAACAGGAATCGTCCCTTTGGCTTTCCAATCTGACTTTACATGCTTTAGTGACCTAACGGATAACGACAACTTTCCAGAAATATCCGCTTGAGCTCAAAATAATGATCCGATGATTGAGAAGCAAAATCCCATAGATTCTCACAAAAAATGACGAATCTTAAAACAACCTTTGAAAGGTCTTTGAAGACCCTTTGAGAACCACTTAAAAATCATGTGAAACAAAATAAATTGGTACAAAACCTAGTGTCAAAATATACAAAACCTGCTGGCAAGCTACACTGGCAAGCTACAACCTGCTGGCAAGCTACACTGCTGGCAAGCTACAGCTGGGGAACTTGGATTCGAACCAAGATTGACGGAGTCAGAGTCCGCTGTTCTACCATTAAACTATTCCCCAATAAGCTAATGCCGCCACTTTTAGCAGATTTTAGTGTGCAGGCAAGGAGAAAAAACAATCTTTCTAACTATGAATAAGTAAGAGGGATTTATCGATAATAAAAGGCGATAGGAATGTCATTGATTGTTTCAATCTGAATATCCATATCATAAATTTCTTTAAGGATTTCTGGCTGCATAATTTCTTGTGGTGTTCCGCAATAGGCTGCTTTGCCCTTTTTAAGGGCAACAATCATATCTGAATACGACGATGCAAAATTAATGTCATGCATAACAATGAGAATGGTTTTTTTGAGTTCATCGGCTGTACGGCGTAACTGTTTCATCATAGCAACGGCATGTTTCATATCCAGATTGTTCAAGGGTTCATCTAATAGGAGATAATCGGTGTCTTGACAGATGACCATTGCAATAAAAGCACGTTGACGCTGTCCGCCAGAAAGTTCATCTAAAAAACAGTCTTTTAGGTCTTGTAAACCAAGATAGCGAAGTGCACTGTCAATAAATTGTTTATCTTCCTTATTATACCAGCCTTTTGAGTATGGATAGCGTCCAAAACTGACTAAATCATACACGGTAAGACGAAAGGATAAAGGATTCTCTTGACGCAGGATTGAGAGTTTTTGAGCTAAAATATCGTGAGGCATTTTATCAATATCACAGCCGTCAATATGAATTGTACCATTCTGGCATGGTAAAAGACGCCTTATCAGCATCAAAAGCGTGGACTTTCCAGAACCATTGGGACCAATGAGAGAAATAATCCCCCCTTTGGAAAGACGAAGGCACAAATCATCGATAATCAACCTTGCTCCATAAGATTTGGAAAGATGATTGATTTCAATCATTTTAGTTTTCCCTTCATCAGTAAGGTTAAGAAGACAACACCACCACAAAATTCAATAATAAAACTTAAACGTCCTGCCATATGAAAAATTTGTTCTAAAATAAATTGTCCACCAACCAGACAAATAATCGCCAATAATATTGCAGTAGGCATCACAACACCGTGTTTCACCTGAGGGGAAATTTCATAAGCAAGGTTGGCAACTAACAAGCCAAAAAAAGTTACGGGTCCTACCAGTGTTGTGGAAATGGATACGAGAATAGAAACAAAAATCAGAATAGCTGTAGCGCTTTTGCGATAATCCACGCCAAGATTGAGCACATTTTCGCGTCCCAAAGCAAGTACATCAAGCAGGTGCCGTGAACGCCAACCAATCAGACTCACAATGAAGACAATGACAGTAGCAAAGCCGATTAATGACGTATTGAATTTATTAAAATTTGCAAACATAATATCCGTTAAATTCATCATTTGGTCCGGATTGAGTTGCAATTGCATGAACATACGTAAACTGAAAAAAAAGCCACCTAAAATAACACCAATCAAGAGTGTTAGATGAAGTCCTTTTAGACTCCCTGAAAATAACCAGCGGAAAAGGCTTATGGAAAAGAGAATGAGAATGAAAGTTTCAAAAATCAACTGTCCTTCTTCGTTTAAAAAGGGTAAAGAAAGAGAGCCTACAAAATAAATCGTGGTGGTTTTAATTAAAATATAAAGCTGATCAAACCCCATAATTGAAGGCGTAAGCAGACGGTTATTGACCACTGTTTGAAATAAAATAGTAGAAACGGTAATCGTATAGGCAATAAGAAGAAGAGAGATAAGTTTTGTGAGTCGGAATGACCAAGTGTGGATGTTGACATTCCATGTCATGTAAAGACACGTTACGGTGCATGCCATCAAGATAAGCGTTGACAATACAAACGTTGTTTTTTTCTTTTTATCCAAGACGCTTTCTCCAGCGTAACAGCAGTATAATAAAAATAAAACTCCCGATAACGCCCATCATAGTACTGATGGGTATCTCTAAGGAAGGGTGAATTATTCGCCCTAAAAGATCACAAATTAAAACCAATCCTGCACCGCTAATTGCTACCCAAGGAGCAGTATGGCGCATATTATCGCCCATGAAACTTGAAACAAGATTTGGAATAATCAATCCAACGAAAGGAATTCGACCAACTGTACAGACAATAACCGCAGTAATTGATGCAACAATAAAGAGACCCAAAAACATAACAGCACGATAATTGAGTCCAAGATTATTGGTTAAGTCCTCTCCCAAACCAGCAACGGTAAAGCGATCAGCCGTGAAATAGGCAAAAATGCAGAGGGGAAAAGAGAACCATAAAAGTTCATATTTTCCCTCCAAAATCATTGCAAAACTGCCAAATAAATAGCCTTGAAGAGAGGGAAGCAACATTTCATAATCAGCAATGGCGTTGGTGAGGGAGCCAATAACATAACCTAGCATAATTCCGACCAATGGTACCATGAGAGCAGATTTGAAAGGAATTTGACGCAATAAAAACATAAAAAGCAGTGTACCGGTCATGGCAAAAATTGTCGCGATCATCATTTTCCCTAAAACAGGAATATCGGGCAGAAAAATCATGACAAAAAGAATGCCAAGGGACGCGGATTCAACGGTTCCAGCGGTAGATGGTTCAACAAAGCGATTTCGTGCAAGCAGTTGCATAATCATGCCAGAGAGTGCAAGTGCTGCACCTGTTAGCAGCACTGCAATTGTACGAGGAAGACGGGTTTGCCAGAAAATAAGCCAGGCATGTGGATTGCTTGATAAGAGGTCAGAAGGTGTCACATCGGAATAACCAACAAAAATGCTGAGAATAGACAGAAGAATAAGAATCGTTATGATGATCCAATAATTTTTCACGTTAAATCATTTTCTAACAAAAAAAGGCTGTTATTAAACAGCCTTTGCTCTTAAATTTTATTGCGACAGCACGCAAGTTATTTTACGCTTATTTGTTTTTTGTAAAAGCTTCATTGATTTGTTGTGCTGCCTCATTAAGCCCAGTTAGACCACCAGCTGCGCGATACCAGCTCCAAGAGTCTAAATAAATAATCTGTTTTTGTTTGCCAGCTGTTGTACGATGAACAAGTTCATTGTCAAGCAATTGTGCTGCAGATTGACCTTCCCGTCCAATTGCTGCATCCCGATCAATAACCAACAACCAGTCAGGATTGGTTTCAAGAATAAACTCAGGGGAAATGAGCTGTCCATGTTTTTGTACTGTGAGTTTATCGGTTGCAGGAGCAATTCCAAATGCTGAATGAATAATATCAAAACGTGACTTTGGACCCAAAGCACTGATTTTACCACCAGAGGTCATAAGGACAAGTCCTGTACCTTTTCCTTGCGTATTTTTACGAACTTCTGCTAAATTTGCATTGAGCTTGGCAATCTCTTCGTCTGCTTCTTTTTCTTTGCCAAAAATTTTTCCAAGGATAGACACATTCCGTTCAATATCTCCAAGAGAATTTTCATTTCCTACGGTTAGATCAATGGTTGGAGCGATTTTAGATAAATCTTTATATTTGGCTTGAGTTCTCGAGGAAATAATAATTAAATCAGGTTGAAGGGCAGCAATTTTTTCATAATCAGGTTCAAAAAGGGAGCCAATTTTTTCATATTTTGCATCATTAAACTGCTGTAAATAGGAAGGTTTCTTTCCTTCAGGAATACCGATCACAGCTTTGATACCAAGGCGATTCATATTATCAAGCGAGGCAATATCAAATACAATAACCTTTTGTGGAGAGGTGGGAACAGAAGTTGTGCCTGAAACATGATCAACTGTTATATTTGCATCAATACTCACCCCCGCCCATGCAAATGTTGCAAAGCTCATTGCAACAACAAAAATGGAAGCTACCCATTTCAGATATTTTATCATAGTTATTTATCCTTTATTTCACAAAATATTTAAGGGTTTACACACTTAAAAACTTAACTTAGACATTTTTATGTACAAAATTATGCACAAAATAGTACTATAATAAGATGCGATATGTTGTAAAATAGACTAATGTATGTTACAAAACGTGCACTTATCTTATTTTCACTTAATTCTAGTGCTTTTGCAAGTTATATTTAGAAAGTTTGACATATGATCAATGTAGTTAAAAATCGCGCACGTTTGTGCGCACTGACAACGAGTGCTCTCTTCTTTTTACAAAGTGTGGATATTTCTGTGGGAAACGGAGTTCTGCAAGGAAACGATTTATCATACGATTTCCAATCAAATAGTTTGTCCCCAGGCTATTTGTACGGGAGGCAAGGAATACAATATTCTTCTTATCCAAGTCCTGTACGTAGTTCAGTCATGAAGAGCGCTTCTTCTCCGCAAGCTTTGCCGGGTGCGAGGATTGTGCAGCCTCAGAATAAGAGCTCGCAGGGCAACGAAAGATTATATAACGGAAGATCATATACTTGTAATGCTCAGAATTATAAGGACGATAATTCACCTATTATCTGTCAGGATGGAAGAAAGCATCAGGTAAAATTTGGTGGTATTCAAGTGAAGAGCTATGGTGATAATGCTGTGCAAGTGATAGGGAATATAACGAGTTTCCAGAATTTGAATGATCTTCAGGACTTGTCTATAGCCATACAGAATGGAAAGACAGAAGTTGATTTGTACAATATGTCTATTGAAGGTAAGTATTCATCTGCGCAGCGTGCTCATCGTGCTTCAATGGAGAGGGGATTTGGAAGCGCTATATTTACTGGAACGGCTGGAAAGGCTGTATTAAATAACTCAAGGATTAAAAATTTTGTTGCTGGGCTTGAAGCTCAAGATGGTGGTAAAATTGTCATGAAGGGAGGGAAAATAGAAGGAGCTCATATAGGTGCTTTGGCTGTTTCTGAATCTTCTATTTTTTTGGAGAGGACAGTTATCGATGTGAGTAAAGACAGTGGATATAGTAACGGTCTTCATAGTCTTGCTTTATCTGGAATCAAGATGAAATCTGGGACTATTACTTTTGCACAAGGGGGAATAGGAGCCATATCGGAGGATTATAGCTCTGTTGTACTCGAGGGGGTTGGTATTAAGGTTAAGTCGTATGAAAGGGAGGATGGTGAAGAGAAAGAAGGACCAGACGCTATAGGTTTTTTGTCGAAGGGAGGCTTTGTTTCATTCAATCAAGGAAAGTTTAGTGGTTCTAATGTTGCTGTCTTATGGTTGACTGATGAATCTTTTTCAGCATTCCGCAGGGATCTTGATAATGTTAAGGGTAGTTTTTCTAAGAATGGGGATTATGCTTTTGTTCCTCAGATCGATGATAAGGCTCAGGGCTCTTTACCAGATATTGATTCTCTTGGTGATGCTGCCAGTGTGGTGCAAAAACATAACGAGAACGAGATTGGTTCAGTATCCTTGAAATTGTTTGCTAGTATGAAAGAGTCAAATATTATAGTAAATGGTAAGGACTCTTACGGTATATATTTTGATAAGAAAATGTTGGAAAAATCAAGTGATATCTTATCTCCTTCCAATCATTTGTCGCCACTATCTAGTTTATCTCCAGCACGTCCTCCAGCACGTCCTCCAGCACGTCCTCCAGCACGTAAGGATTCTACACGTAGCGTTTTTTTGAAAGCAACTACTCTTAATGTTCCAGAGGGTATAGCTATTTATGGTAAGGATTCTAAGGGGAAAGTTATTTTAGGGGAGCAATCGAAACTTTCTGGGAGTTTGTTATTGAAAGCAGCTTCTGGTTTTGATTTGACGGTTTTAGCTCATAAAGCTACACTAAGAGGTGCTGCTCATGTTGATAAGGATGCACGTGCTGAGCTTAAATTATCGGAATCAGAATGGCATTTAGAAAAAAGTAAAGGTTGGAAATCTTCGGGGATGAATTGTGTAGATTCGTGTGTTTCCGCTCTTACTCTTGTGACTGATTCTGCATCTAATTCTAAAGGTAGTTCTATTGGATTTATACCTCCGGAGAATGGGAAAAAAGATTATCAAACACTTCGAATCGGAGATGGGAAGGGTAATGTTTATGTATCCTCTGGGAATTCAAACAAGATTTATTTGAATGTAAGTCTAGAACCGTTGTCTAAAGATTCTCGTAATGAGCAAATATCTGATAGAATTTTGATTCATGGTAATGTTTTGGGAATAACTACGGTGTATATAAACAACCAGCATATGTATAGTGCTGTAAATAGACAGAAACCTCAAAACGCAGTTGCAAATGGAGAACACAAAGATCAATATCGTAGTATTCCAATTATCCAAGTTTATGGAAATACACAGAAAGGGGCATTTAAGCTAGAAAGCGAGTATATTACGTTGGATGGTTCTCCTTATCAGTATATTCTTCGTGCTTATGGTCCAGAGGTTGCTCCGGGAATGCAGAATTTTGGTGTAGGTCTTTCAGGAGATGTTTGGGATTTCCGTTTAGAAGGAAAAAAACAAAATGCTCAAGGACAATATGTCCCCCCTGCCCATCCTACTGCCTCACACATAGCGTTAGACAAATATATGGGTTACGATTTTTCTCCGCATGGTGTACCAGATTCTGCATTTGCGGATAAGCTTTTGAGTTTGAAACTGCTTCCAAATGATGTATATCCTAGTCCTTCTGTGCTTTTTAATGCACAGGGAGACGTGATAGGTTATGATTATAGCTATCTTGAAGGTGTTGAGGATTATGAGGGCTTGGAATTTGATTTAGAGGAAGAGGAGGATGATTTACAAGTTCTTCAGTCTTCGGGAATGGGACGTTCTTTGCTTTCGATCGATTCTGAGACGGGTAGCCTAACCGATAGAGATGAGGATGATACTCTAAGTGAAGACTTGGTTCGCCAGTATCTCCAGCGTTATCAAGTAGAGGATTCTCTGTCGTTGGTGTCTGAAATAGATGGTCATGATGCGGATTTAGGGTATCCAACGTCTACTTCTGAAGTGCCTGTTCTACCTACTCCGTTATCAGAAACAACGGGAAGGAATGGTACGACTTTAAGTATGTCTTCTTTTCCTACCTCAAGTGAAAACGTTAATCAGCTGCAAACAACAGATAATAGCGGTGAAAGTTTAAGTATTTCTCTTCTTTCTAGCTCAACTGGGGACGCTAATCAGAATGAAGCAGAGTATAATATAGATGATACAGGATATTATATAGTAGATGGTGATCTTACTACAGGCACTGGAGTCTATACATATGGTGTAGGTACAGGTGAATCTATTCTGAACGCAGGCGATGATGTAGGTGTTTCTCTTCTTTCTAGCTCAACTGGGGGAGCTAATCAGAATGAAGTAGAATATGATATAAACTATGGAGAATATGATGATGGATATGATGGATATGATGATGATGAATATGATGATAATATAGTGGGTGGTGATCTTACTACAAATGCTTTAGTTTATACATATGATTTAGGTACAGGTGGATTGACTTCGAACACAGGAGATGAGAGCGATGGAACTTTGAGTATTCCTCCTCTTACTGGCTCAGCAGGAGATGTTAATCAGAATGAAGAAGAGCGTAATGCACTTCCTTCCTCTACAGGGGCTCCTGTATCTGCTTCTATTCCTTCAGAGGAAACTAAAAATGTACCTAGGCAGATTGTTCCATCTTCTGCGCGTGCGAGGTCTGACGTAGGTGGTTTGCGTGTGAATTTAGGTTCTGGGTCTGCTGCATCTATTATAAATGTTTCTGGTAGTTCGGGTCCTGGAAGACGTGGTTCTACTATTTCTGTTTCGTCTAAGAAAACTGAACAGACGTCTACTCAGGCTGTTACACCTTCTGCACCTCAATCTACGGGATCAAAGAGTTCTGAGGGGGTAACATCTACTGCTAGTAAGAGTGCTGGCGTGCCTAAGGATGCTACTACGTCTGTTGGTTCTACTGATCTTAAGAAAAAAGTGGCTGTACCTAAGAAGGAGGATAAACCTGTAGGACGTACTCTACTTTCGACTGGAGATGCTAAAACATCTGATGTTAGTTCGTCTACTGTTTCTTCTCATTCAGTATCTACCATCCCACAGTCATCTGGTGCTGTATCTACTGATGTACCTGTCAATGGTGTTGGGCAAAACAAAGTGTCTTCTCAGTGTGATAACTTACAAGGCAATGGAGCGGAAAAACAGCAAGTTGCTTATTCGTGCAGTGATGGCAAATCGTATACAATGACAAGTGTTACATTGAAAGCAAGTGGTGCGACTCAGCGTTCTATGCATGCAAAACAACAGAATACCGTTATTACATTAGAAGCTGCTACCATTATTGGTTCTGAGGCTGGTAGCGGTAATCCTGTGAGTGCTGTGCTTGCGGAAGAAAAAGCAGAAATTGTTTTGGATAAGAAATCAACAATTCAATCTTCTTCGATTGGGCTTGAAGCACAAAAGGGTGGAAAAGTTAAAGTCATTGAAGGAACAGTCAATGCTAATTATGTAGGCGCTTTGGTTGATTCTGGATCATCTATTAATTTAAAGGATACAAAAATTAATGTGATGGCGGATTCGGCTGTTGCTGGTCTGGCTAGTCAAGGCGGTGAAATAACAATGGATTCTGGTTCTATTAGTGTTACAGGTGGAACGGCAGTGAGATCAGAATCAGGAGGTAATGTTAATTTAGACAAGGTTAATATTACTGTGAAGAAACAAGCAGGAACGTCAGATTCTGCAAAGAAGGTTGAGCGTGCTGCTATTCTGTTGAATAATAATGGCTCTGTTGATTTGAAGAATGGGACTGTTTCTACTGATGCCACTGCTTTGTGGGTTAAAGAAAATGGTGATGCTTTTGAAGTGGGAACTTCTAGGAGAAGAAGATCTTCTGACGTTCGTCCTTCTTTAAATCGTGCGAATATCGAGTTTTCTACCGTTAAAGTAGAAGGCAATGGTAGCCATGGCATATATTTTGATGGAACAAAACAAAAAGAAGATCAGCAGCAGAATCAAAATAAGGCTTCAGAGAAAGCTGGTGCTATTGAGAAAGTAAGTGTTGTTAAACCCAATGCTGTATTCCAACAGGAAGAAACACCTATACATGTAACAGGGGCAATTTCATTGAAAAAAACGAACTTTGAAGTTGCAAATGGTATAGCTGTTTATGCTAATAACTCTAATGGACAGATTTCATTAGAAAAGGAGACAATTCTTGCTGGTGATGTGCTGTTGAGCGCTGAGAATAATTCTAGTATACAAGCTTCGCTTGACAACTCTGTTGTTGTAGGTAGTGCGCGCGTTGGTAAAGGTTCTTATGCAAAATTAGATTTGACCAATAAATCAGCGTGGATTCTTACAAGAAGTGCACATAAGATTGATGAACAAAATTCAGAATGTGTGGATTCATGTATCTCATCTTTAAGTCTTGTAAATAGTCGTATGAAGTTTTTAGCTCCGAAATCTGAAGAGAAATATCAAACACTTCACATTGGAGAGGGTAAAGGTATTGTCTACAGAGCAGGAGGTGATGCTTCAATTCATCTCAACGCACATTTAAGCCCTAACGATCCAAGTGGTGCACAAGTGACAGATAGGCTTGTCATTCGTGGTGATGTTGCTGGAAAAACGATAGTACATGTGCAGGGACTTTCGGAAAATATAGCCAATAAGGAGCATGCTAAGATTCCTCATAGTGTTTCAGTCATTCAGGTTTATGGAACAGCAGCAAAGGACTCTTTCCAACTGGGTGGTAATTATGTTGCACTGCAGAATTCACCTTACAAGTATACTCTTCGTTCTTACAGCCCAAAAGCGACTGCAAAACAGGAGCATGTTGAGCAGAAATTTATTAAGGATGGTGGGGAATTCTGGAACTTCCGTTTAGAAAATCAGTATGTTAAGTCTACTCTTCCTACACTTGCATCTGGTTTTCCTGAACAATTTGTCAGGTCTGTTGTTCCACAAGTTCCAACTTATTTGCTCTTGCCAAATAGTGTATTCCATGCCGGCTTGATGGATGTAAATAACCAAAGTAAGCAGTTGGAAGCATTACGAGCTACTTACAATGGAATGGTAGAGGTTCGTGAAAATCCTGCTTTATATTTGCGTGGATATGGTGGAAGTTACCGTTACACTTCAGATCTGTCTGCACTTGAGTATGGTTACAAAGGTGATCTTAACTATAAGGGTGTAGAGGCGGGTGTTTTGTTGCAAACAATTGAGAATACTGACAGTGCTCTATCCTTTGGAGTTCTGGGATCTTATGGAAAACTTTCCCTACAACCTGTAGATGTTGAACAAAGCCAAGAAAGTGCATTTGATAAATGGACAGCTACAGCATATGGTAGTATGCAGCATGATGCGGGCTTCTATGTAGATGGTCTCTTGTCCTATGGTCTGCTCAAAGGTGATGTTCTTACTCTTGCACGGGGCAAGACAGCAACATTGAAGGGGCATCCTTTAAGTGTTTCCTTGACAGGTGGTCAGACAATTGCAACGGGATATGAAGGATTTGTCGTTGATCCGCAAGTTCAGGTTGTTTATCAGCATCTCCAGTTTGAGAAAGCCCGTGATATTGACAGTTTTGACATTGAAATGGGAAAGCTTGATCAGTGGGTAGCACGTGTTGGTGGACGTGTAACAAAGACTCCTAAGGGATCTGAAGGAGTGGATGCTGTAGCCTTTTATAGTAAGCTTTATCTTGTACATGGTTTTGAAGGAAAGAAATCTGTGCAGTTTAAAGATGCTTTCCAGTTAGGTGCTTTTGGTTCTTCCTTAGAAGCTGGGTTAGGCTTTAATGCTAAATTGTCTTCAGCGTTTTCTCTTCATGGTGACGTTGCTTATCAACATAAGCTCAATAAAGCTGGTTTTTCTGGAACAAGTTTTTCCGGAGGAGTACGTTATCAATTTTAACATAAGGTACGGTACGTACTTTTTAGAAAAGGCAGCACTCTGTGCTGCCTTTTTTCTTTGTAACAATATTTGGCGATCAAAAAATTTCTTTTGGGAATATGAGTGCACAATATATTTCGTTTTTTGCATGAAAGCATTTTTATTATGCTTACATGAATTTTTATAAATTTTTCTGATAATCATAATCCTGCTACGTATTCTTTAGTCACTTCTTTAATGGTGAATGCTTCCATCACTAGCACAACAATAGATACGGGTGCTTAGTGTTTATAATACGATATCTTAATTTCGTTTTATGCTGATCTGTTTAGCCACTATCATGTTTGATGTTTGCTAAAACGTGTTTTTTAGAATTCGTTTTTTACGAATTGGATCAATATTTTTACGCATATATCTTTAATCATTTTTAAATAAACATTTTTTGGTTGTAATTGTCATTAATTTGCACGCACTGATTTTATTTTTCTTTACACGAAATACAGAATGCATTATACACGTATAAATTGTACTGAATAATCATTCTCTTATTGGTAGTTTTGTGTTACCTATAGAGCTTCCGCCAAGTTTGTTTTGGTCATTCATTACACGGTTCAAATGAGCGGTCGATGCGTTCCTTTGGTTACACCTTTTTGTATTTTAAGGGGTGCAGAGGGATGTTTTTACGAATGCTTTTGTTTTCAATGAGAGGGGAAAGAAGGTTTCGAGGGAACTATGATTAAAATATTTAGACATCGTGTGTGTTTATATACTGTCACAACGGCTATTATTTCTTTGTTACAAAATGGAGTAGTGGCTAGGGCCAATGCAGAGGAATCTGGGAGTGGATATATAATTACTGTTACTCCTAAAAATCCATCTTATAAGATCAGTGTTAGTTCTGTTCCCCCTAATTCACCTCTTTCTAGTTTATCTAGTATATACACTACTTTTCCTACAAGAGAGATTTCAAGCGGATCTAGTAATGTTGAGCCTCATAGCAATTTGAGTACAATGATTGGAGGTAATAGTAATCTTAATGGGAGCCGTGGAACTTCTCTCTCTGGAGAAGAAGGTGACCGTGAATCACCTCATGTTGGTTCTATTTTACTTAATGGAAGCAATAGCTCTAAGCCCCTTAAAGGAATAGGTGGGGATAGGGATAAGGGTAGGTATATTTATACATATGACAGATCGGGGAAGGAAAGTAAGCTTACTCTATATGATGGATTTTATTATATATGCAATAGTTGCGGAACGGATACAATTAAGGATAAATCTTACCAGTTTACGGATGAGAAAATTGATGGGGTTGCATCTAATCGTATTGCTATAACAGTAAAAAAAGCATCTGCAAAAGTAAAAGGGGAAAATATAACTGTCGGTGGTCAAGTTGCAGAAAAATCTTTTGAACGTGGTGTGTCTGTATCAGAGGGGGGAGAAATTACTTTAGCCAATTTCAAACTAAATAATGCAAAGGTAGCTCTCCACGCTAGTAATGGGAGCATTGATATAAATGGTGGGACTATTGGTGAGAGTGCAACAGCTATTCAAGCGATAGGTAAACCTACATATGTTACATTAAAAGATATGAACATTAAAACGGATGATAAAGGTGAAAAAGCAAGTGTGTATAGTTATGGTGGTTCAGAAGTTCATGTGAGTGGTGGATCGCTTGAGTTTATGAATGGTCATGGGATTTCTGCCACATTAGAGGCAGCAGTAAGTCTCGATGGTGTTAAGATTATTGGGAAGGGGAAGGAAACAAATCTAAATAATCATGCGGTGTTACATACGGATTTCGGTGGTCCTCTTAATTTAAAAGCTGTTACTGTTAATGCTATGAATATCCATGGCATATTATTAGAGAATACTGTCAAGACTCCTAATTCGATTCCTTTACCTAAAGATTCTGAGTCTGATTTTACTGTGTCTGAGATTAATGTTGAATCTTCTTCTATTGCAGTAGAAGGTGATGGAGCTCATGGTATATATTTTAAGGGAGGTAAGCCGTGGGAAAACATCAATGATCAAGAAAGTTTATTGAAGGAAGAAGTTATCTCCAGAATGGATGTTGTTACTTTAAGTAGAACAATGTTTTCAGTTTTAGGAGGTACAGCTCTTTATGGTACTGGTGAAACGAATGGTGCTGTCAGTTTATTACAGAGTACTCTTCATTCAGAGGGCTTATTGTTAAAGGTTGAAAAAGGTGCTTCTATCATGGTTTTAGCAGATGCTTCTGATCTTGAAGGCCGTAGTGAAGTTGATGAGAGCTCTAATGCTGAACTTTATTTAAGCAACGAGTCTGCGTGGATTTTACAATCCAAAAAACAGAGAAATCAGCAGGAGTCTGAGATTATAAGAGATTCATCTGTTTCACTTGTAAGCCTTATGAATGATAGTACTATTAAGTTTACAAACTCAAAGCCTGATAGTGATTATATTTATCATACACTCCGCATTGGAAATGGCATTGATGATGTTTATAAGGTACAGGATGGTGGGCATATTTATTTTAATACTTTCTTGGATGCAGGAGGTGATATTAATAAGCAACAGACTGACCGTCTTTTAATTCATGGTGATGTTTCTGGTACAACGACAGTTCATGTGAGCGCTGTTTCAGGAAGTCTAGGAGGATCTACGGGCAGTGGGGGAAATGATCAAGGGATTTCCATCATTCAGGTTTCTGGAGAAGCAAATCAAAACTCTTTTAAGTTAGATGGTGATTATGTTACATTGAGCGGTTTACCTTATCAGTATAAGCTTTATAGTTATGGTCCAACATCTGATTTGGGAAAAGCGAACCCTGCTCAGAGATTAGTGAAAGGTTCAGGGGACTTTTGGGATTATCGCCTTGAAACTGGATATATGAAACCTGAACCTTCTCCTCCAGCTCCTCCAAGACCAGAGCCTGAACCTGAACCAGGACCTTCTCCAACGCCTCCGGTCCCTCCCAAACCAGAGCCAGAGCCAAAGCCTCGTCCTAAGGTTGTTGTTCCGCAAGTTTCAACTTATCTGCTCTTGCCAAATACCTTATTCCATACAGGTTTGATGAATGTTACGCATACAAACAAGTGGTTAGAGTCTTTGCGCATTGTTTCTGGTGGAATGTTAGAAAGGCGTGACAATCCTGCGTTCTTTGTGCGTGGTTATGGTGGTAATCACCGTTATAGGTCAAACCTGTCTCGGCTTGAATATGGTTATGGAGGTGAGATCGATTATAATGCCGTTGATGCAGGTGTTTTGCTCCAAACATTTGAAAATGCCTATGGTGCGACTTCTTTTGGAGTTATTGGATCTTACCAAAGACTTTCTCTACAGCCTCTTGATGTTGAACAAAGCCGAAAAAGTACATTTGATAGATGGGGAGTTACGGCATATGGTGGTATGCAGGGAGATACAGGATTTTATGCGGATGGCCTTTTGTCCTATGGTCTGTTTAAAGGAGATGTTCACACCCTTGCACGGGGTAAGACGGCAACATTAAAGGGTAAATCGTTAAGCGCTTCATTAACTTCTGGTAAGGCGTTTGTGATAGGGGATGATGATGTTATTTTTGATCCGCAGGTTCAGGTTGTTTATCAGCGTCTTCAATTTGATAAGGCCCGTGATATTGATCATTTTGATATTGATATGGGCAATCTTGATCAATGGGTCGCGCGTATTGGTGGACGTTTAACCAAGGTGCTTCCTGCTAGCGATGAGGCTCATGTTGTTTCCGTTTACGGTAAGCTTCATGTTTCTCACGATTTTAGCAAGAAACAATTTGTGCACTTTACGGATGCTTTCCAGTTAGGTGCTTTTGGCTCCTCACTAGAGACGGGATTAGGTTTTAATGCGCAATTGTCTCCCAAGTTTACGCTTCATGGTGATCTTGTTTATCAGCATAAGTTAACTAAGGCAGGTTTTTCTGGAACCAGTTTTACGGGCGGATTGCGCTATAATTTCTAAGATCAAGGTAGAATACCTAACTTTACTAACTTCACGTAAAGGCAGCATAGTATGCTGCCTTTTTCTTTATCTAATCGACTGTACTCTCACAAGATCTTTGCCTTTTTAATAGAACTGGAACAATTATGATATGTTTGTTTTATGTGTGCAGGAGAATCTGATGATTGTATTGTTTTTTCTATGTTAAAGTGAGTTCCCTTAGATTTTGGGATGGAAATAATCTAATAGAAAGTTGTTATTATGGGAATGCTTTATAATCATAGAATTCAATGTGAGCATACAGTATCCTGACTTTAATACGGATCTGATTTATCGGCTATGGTATGTGATATTTTCTGAGGTTGATTGTTAGAATTCCTCTTTTATTGATTTTAGTAATCTTTTTGACTCATGTAATTTGTCAATCTTTAAAATTCGTAATGCTAGATTGTGTATTTTTATTAATTACACGCAATAGTTTTATTTTTGCTTTACATGAAATACAGAATGCATTATACCCGCATAGGTGGTGTCAAATGATTATTCATCCATAAGTAGTTGTTGTGTTGCGTGTAAGCTGTACGCCAAGTTTATGAGAATAATTCATGACACTGTTCAAATGAGCGGTAGATGCGTTCCTTTGGTTACTCCTTTTCGTGTTTTGAGGTGCTCATAGGGATTTTTTTACGAATACTTTTGTTTTCAATGAGAGGGGCAGAAATTTTTGAGGGAACGATGATTAAAATGTTTAGAAATCGTGTATGTTTATATACTGTCACAACGGCTATCCTTTCTTTGCTACAGAATGGAATAGCGGTTGGTGAAAATTTAGAGGAAGCTAGGAGGAGGATTATTGTTGATTTTATACCGCTTTATCCTAACATCTCTGTTGTGGGGGAGACCTATAATGGTTTTCACGGTAGTATGAGTAGGAACATTGGAACTGTTCTCTCTGGGGAAGAAGGTTCGCGCGAATCTACTTGTATCGGCTCAAATTTGCTTAGTGGAAATAATATTTCTAAGCCTCTGAGTGGAGATAGTGGAGATAACAGAGATAAATATCCTCGTGTTAAATATAAAGAAGTTCGTGGTAAGACTGTCGAGCCAAAACGTATAATAGTACATGATGGTTTATATTATAGATGTCATCACTGTGGGGAGGATGACATTAGCGAGCGGTCTTATAAGATTACTCGTAAAAACTTTTCACAATATCCCTCTAACACTGCTATAAAGGTAAGAGGAAGGACATCAAGAGTTTTCGGGGAAAATGTCATTGTTCGCAGTCAAGTTTCTGATAAACCTTATATGCGTGGTGTGGCTGTATTCAAGGATGGCAAGATTATTTTGACATCACCAATCATCACGAATGCAAACGTAGCTTTTTATGTGAGTAATGGAATCATTGAGGTACATAAAGGGATTGTTGAGGAGACTCATAAGGCTGTTGAGGCAATAGGGAATTCATTTATTCTTTTAGAGGATACAGACATTAAGACTGCTGATGGAAAGGCAAGTCTTTCCAGTTATGACCGTTCAGAAATTTGGATGGCAGGTGGATCGCTTGAGTTTATGAATAGTCATGGGGTTTCTGCCACATTAGGTGGAAAAGCAAATCTCGAAAATGTTAAGATTACTGGGAAGAGCAGTGAAAATAAAAATCATGCGGTTTTGCATACGGATTTAGGTGGTCCTCTTCATTTAGAGGGGGCTACTGTTCGTGCTATGAATATCCATGGCATATTACCAGAAAATACAGTCGATACCTTCAATTCAATACCTTTGTCTGGGAATTTATTGCGTGAGGATGCTGGGTCTGAAGATTCTGAGCCTAAGGTGTCTGTGACTAAAATTAACGTTAAATCTTCTTCTTTTAATGTGAGAGGTGCGGGATCTTACGGTATATATTTTAAGGGAGAGAAGCCGTTGACAGAATACAATTTTCAAGAAGAGGCTTCATCAGAGGAGAAGAAGACACCACGATTAGAGGTTGTCAATTTGGATAAAACAACGTTTTTTGTTGAAGATAAGGCTATTTACAGTACCTATCTTACTGAAGGAGTTGTTAATTTAACACAAAGCACTTTGAGTTCAGAGGGTTTATTGTTAAAAGCTGAAAATGGTGCTTCTTTAACGGTTTTGGCTAGCGGCTCTACTCTTGAAGGGGGAGCCCATATCGATGAGACTTCTACAGCTGAGCTTTATTTGGGTGCTAGTTCGAGATGGGTTTTGCAAAACTCGAGAACGAGCGAACAGAGTAGACCTAGTTCTGTAAAGAGTTCATCTGTTTCGCGTGTTACTCTCATGGAAGATAGTGCTATTGAGTTTACAAACTCAAAGCCTAGTCAAAACTATATTTATCAAATACTAAACATTGGAAATGGGACAGGTGCTGTTTATAAAGCACAGGATGACGCTCATATTTATATCAATGCATTTTTAGATGGAGGAGGTGATATTAATAAGCAAAAAACTGACCGTCTTTTAATTCATGGTGATGTTTCTGGTACAACGACAGTTCATGTAAGTGTTGTTTCAGGAAGTCCAGGGGGAGATACGGGCAATGGTGGCAATGACCAAGGGATCTCAATCATTCAGGTTTCCGGAGAAGCAACTCAAAACTCTTTTCAGTTAGAGGGTGATTATGTTGCGTTAGATAATTCACCTTATCAGTATAAGCTTTATAGTTATGGTCCACAATCTAATTTGGGAGAAGCGAACCCTTCTCAAAGATTGGTTGCAGGTGATGGAAAATTTTGGGATTATCGCCTTGAAAGTAGACATATGAAGCCAGAGCCAGAACCTGAGCCAACACCTCCTCCAGTTCCTCCTCAACCAGAACCAGAGCCAAAGCCTGTTCCAACGCCTCCTCCAGTCCCTCCCAAACCAGAACCAGAGCCAAAGCCTCTTCCTAAGGCTGTTGTCCCGCAAGTTCCAAGTTATCTGCTTTTGCCAAATGCTCTTTTCCATACAGGTTTGATGCAACTTACGCATACAAACAAGTGGTTACAATCGTTGCGCATTGTTTCTGGTGGGATGTTAGAAAGGCGTGACAATCCTGCGTTCTTTGTGCGTGGTTATGGTGGTAATCACCGTTATAGGTCAAACCTGTCTCGGCTTGAATATGGTTATGGAGGTGAGATCGATTATAATGCTGTTGATGCAGGTGTTTTGCTCCAAACATTTGAAAATGTCTATGGTGCGACTTCTTTTGGAGTTATTGGATCTTACCAAAGACTTTCTCTACAGCCTCTTGATGTTGAACAAAGCCGAAAAAGTTCATTTGATAGATGGGGTGTTACGGCATATGGTGGTATGCAGGGAGATACAGGATTTTATGCGGATGGCCTTTTGTCCTATGGTCTGTTTAAAGGAGATGTTCACACCCTTGCACGGGGTAAGACGGCAACATTAAAGGGTAAATCGTTACGCGCTTCATTAACTTCTGGTAAGGCGTTTGTGATAGGGGATGATGATGTTATTTTTGATCCGCAGGTTCAGTTTGTTTATCAGCGCCTTCAATTTGATAAGACCCGTGATATTGATAACTTTGATATTGATATGGGTACTCTTGATCAATGGGTCGCGCGTATTGGTGGACGTTTAACCAAGGTGCTTCCTGCTAGCGATGAGGCTCATGTTGTTTCCGTTTACGGTAAGCTTCATGTTTCTCACGATTTTAGCAAGAAACAATTTGTGCAGTTTAAGGATGCTTTCCAGTTAGGCGCTTTTGGCTCCTCACTAGAGACGGGCTTAGGTTTTAATGCGCAATTGTCTCCCAAGTTTACGCTTCATGGTGATCTTGTTTATCAGCATAAGTTAACTAAGGCAGGTTTTTCTGGAACCAGTTTTACGGGCGGATTGCGCTATAATTTCTAAGATCAAGGTAGAATACCTAGCTTTACTAACTTCATGTAAAGGCAGCATACTATGCTGCCTTTTTCTTTATCTAATCGGCTGTACTCTCACAAGATTTTTGCCTTTTTGATAGAACTGGAATAGTCATGATATGTTTGTTTTATGTGTATAGGCGATCTGATGAGTTTTTGTACTCAATAATTGTCAAAATTTACCTTTCATAGCTATTTCCTATGTGAGAAAATTCATTGTTTTGCTCTTTAAATGAAGAGTACTGAGTACAGAAGATTCCGTTATTTTTATTTCTCTTCTGATGAATTCACAAAGTCATTTACAGGCGTTTCACAAGGTGGAATGATCTGTGGATGTACACCATTTTAGAAAGGATGAAGGAGACCATTTAGAATCATTTTAATAAAAGGTATTTATGAGTGTTTTGATTTTGAAAATAAAATGGTGGTGCCGCTTGTAAATCAACATCTGAACTTAATGCAGCCGCATGTTTGAGAACATGGTGGTCTGCTGTTGCGGCTTTTGTATGCCAAATGGAGCAAGAATATAGCCTATTTGTGTAATTTTTGAAATGGGAAACAACTTTATTTGGGGAGAATATAAAGTAAAAACCAGTTTCCAACCTTACCATCATCCTTTAATTTAGTTTTACGGCTTTCAAAAGCATTTAGAGAAAATCTTTTAAAGAATGGAGATTATTTATTGCCTCACACTTTAGTTTTTTACATTATTTAATGGAAGCATGATTGAATGAAGGCATATCCCTTACGAAGAATAAAACGCCATTGTGTTGCACATTCACGGGCTTGTTAAAAAAACACTTCTTAAGGCTCCCAAGCACATTTCGTGATGGCACCTGTGAATAGTATGATGATAAAGCTATTGAGCACTACTATCTTTATGCTTATAAAAAAGGCAGGTTGACATCATTATACTCTTTTTCAGTTCTCAATGTTCCTACAGTTTTTGATATCTGAAACAATTCATGAAGGGCATTTTTACTCGTTTTCTGTAGTTTTACCCGCATGTTAGCATCGCTTGTGACGTACAAATGAGTGGTTTTGATTGATTTAATATAGGAGAGATTTTAAATGGGAAAATCTTACGCTATTTGGGGGTAATTCAATATAAAAACGCTAAACTATCTTTATGAATCAATATAGGGAGTCTTTTACTTCCTTCAATGTAAAAGTGGTTGTATCCAATAGATCTATGCATCTTTATAGGGAATATTGTGAGATGTAATTTTGGGCAATGTGAGATGTAATTTTGGGCAATGAAAGATATTTTTTAAGAAAGTGTGTGAAAGAGTCCGCGTAGTAATGTGCTATTTTTATGTATTTGCGATCCCATTGAAAAATGCGATAAATAAAAACGTGAAATAATATATCCATTTTTTAAAAGCTTTGCTCTAGATGCTTTTGTAAGCCCTAAAATTGAATTAAAGGATGATGATAAGGCTGGAAACTGGTTTTTACCTTTACAACTTTATACTTTTAACTAACTAAGATTATATTTATTTATTAAGAGCCTAAATTAAGACAAATATAGGCTATAGGTTTTCCCTCATTTGCTATACAAAAGCTGGTGTTGCTTATAGAGCACTAATGCGCTTCATATTTGTCTAAAAATGTAGTGAAATGAATTTCAAATGCTGTTTTTAAGGCAGTACCTTAATTACATCTTTCACGAATACAAGCGTGCTAATTAGTATTTTTTCGTGCATTTCACGTCGTTTTCAGTGGTATTTTCATAAGTTTTTATAAAAATGACAAATTTAGATTGTAGCTTTTTAATAATTTCTATTTCTCATTTACATAAAATACAAAATAAACTAATAAACATAAAAAATACAACAAAGTGTATTAATTTTTTTGATGCAGTTTGGCAAAATATCAATCTTTTAAACAAGTGGGGGATAAATATGGTGGAATTATGGTAAAGATATTTAAAAATCATCTCTCTTTATGTGCTTTTACAACGGCATGCCTTTTTTTTGTACACAAGGTTGATGCCGAGGTTCAAACCGCTGCCGTTAATTCGGTGCAAGCGAATGCTTCCGCTGCTACTGCTGTTGTAGCGCAAAATGGTAAGAATGAATTTTCATGTAATACGGACGCTCAATTTTTTTGGTGTAATGGGGGGAGTAGGGGATTTATTTCTCATAAAACTTATCAGAAAACCAAGGATAACACTAAAGAAGCAGCTATAAGGGCATCTGGGAAACTTACAAATTGGAATCGTACAACGATTAAAGGGGATAATATTACCATTAAAGATACTGCAACTGTTGGTGAAGGGGGCTTTTGGCTGTATGGTATCATGGCAGATAATTTGGGAGAAGTTAGTATAGAAGGAGGAACGATTGATCTTACAAAGGGTGTTGGAGTTCAAACAAAAGAAGAAGGACAAGTTAGCTTAAAAAATGTTTCCATTACTAAAAATAGTAGCCAAACAGACAGTGGAGGTCATCATAGGAGGAATTCAGCTTTTCAGATGTCTCAAAATGCTGGCTATATTCGTTTTGAGAATGGGCAAGTTAAAGTTACGAGTGCCCATGGTGTTTCATTTCAGGGAGAGGTTGGTTATATTGATATGATGGATTCCACTGTTGTTGTGGAAGGTAATACATCCTATGGCTTCCATTTTTTTGAGGGGGAAGCATCTGAAAGTCAGAAGAAAAATACCAGACCTTATGAGAAAGATAAACTTTATAGCTTTTTTGGGGAGGGCGCGTTATTTGGAAATTTGCCAGAAACGAATTTACCAAAACGAGGGAGTGCTCATTTATACAAGACCACTGTTAAAGTTCCAAACAGTGTAGCTCTTTATAGCAGCAAATCTGGTGGTCTTATCAAAATTTTAGAAAAGTCTGAAATCTCTGGGGATTTATTGTTAAAGGCTGAAGATCATTCTTTTATAAAGGTTTCGGCTGATGATTCTATGCTTGTAGGGGGGGTCCATCTTGATGGTAGCTCTTCTGCTGAATTTCGCTTAAGAGATAATTCAAAATGGATTTTATCGCGACCCAAAAATGTCAGTTTGCGAGATTCTCGTTCTATGAGTCTTTCGTCGATTTCATTGATACATCTTATTGATAGTTCTATCACGTTCGAACAACCAGAAGCTGACATAGCGACTGATTATCAAACGCTTCGTATTGGAAAAGGGTCAGGTCTGGTTTATAAGGCACAAGGTAATGCGCGTCTCTATTTTAACACTTACCTCAATAGCGGGGGGATTCTCCAAAATCAAAAAACGGATAGGCTTTTAATTCATGGTGATGTTGAGGGAAAGACGATAGTACATGTACAAAGTGTTGCTGGAAGTCTAGGGGAAGGCACTGGGAAGCATGGAAATAACAAAGGAATTTCAATTATTCAGGTGTCTGGAAGCGCAAGTCAAGATTCTTTTAAGTTAGATGGTGATTATGTTGCGTTGGAGGGGTCACCTTATCAATATAGGCTCCGTGCTTATGGTCCAGGGTCTGATTTAGGGGAGGCAAGTTTTGCTCAGAGATTAGTTGAAGGTAAAGAGGATTTTTGGGATTTCCGCCTTGAGAATGGGTATATTGATTCCCATCCTAGCTCTAGTCTAGCTCCTAGTTCTACGTCTGTGTTCGGTTCTTCCCCCGGATTTAGACCCATTGCTGGTCCAGATTTGGAACATCATTCTGAGTTTATGAGAAAGGCTGTTGTTCCGCAATTGCCAACCTATTTGCTTTTGCCCAATAGTGTATTCCATGCCGGTTTGGTTGATATTAGCAATCAAAATAAGCAGTTGGAAATACAGCGGAGTATATCCAATGGAATGCTAGATGTTAGTGCAAATTCTGTTTCATTTTTGCGTGGCTATGGTGGGAGTTACCGTTATATTTCAGATTTATCTCTATTCGAATATGGTTATAAAGGCGATTTTAGTTATCATGCTGTAGAGGCGGGTATTTTATTGCAACAGATTGAAAACTCTAACAGTGTCATATCTTTTGGAGTTATGGGATCTTATGGAAAGCTTTCCTTACAACCTGTTGATGTTGAACAAAGCCAAGAAAGCACATTTGATAAATGGACAGCTACAGCATATGGTAGCATGCAGCATGATGCGGGCTTCTATGTAGATGGTCTTTTATCCTATGGTGTGGTCAAAGGTGATGTTTTCACTCTTACACGGGGTAAGACGGCAACATTGAAGGGTAATCCTTTAAGCGTTTCCTTGACGGGTGGTAAGACAATTGCAACAAGGTATGCAGGATTTGTCGTAGATCCGCAGGTTCAGGTTGTTTATCAACATCTCCAGTTTGAGAAAGCCCGTGATATTGACAATTTTGACATTGAAATGGGTAAAATTGATCAGTGGATAGCACGTGTTGGTGGACGCGTAACCAAGACGCTTTCTGTATCTAAAAAAGATCTTGATGTTTCTTTATATGGAAAAGTTCATCTTGTTCATGGTTTTGAAGAAAAGAAATCTGTACAGTTTAAAGATACTTTTCAGTTAGGTTCTTTTGGTTCTTCCTTAGAAGCTGGGGTTGGTTTTAATGCTCAGTTGTCGCAAAAATTTGTCTTGAATGCTGATCTGATTTATCAGCATAAGCTCACAAAGGGTGGCTTTTCGGGAATAAGTTTTTCTGGAGGATTGCGTTATCGTTTTTAGTTTTATTATAGAGTGATTCATTCTTTTAAAACCACAGGCTGTGCCTGTGGTTTTTTTCTTTCTGCCTATTATTTTTTAGCTTTTAACAACACATTTTTTATTTGAAAAATGTTTACTCTTTTTCTCTTATCAAGAAACAAAACTCTTTTTTATACTGATGGGTTTCAATTGTTACTTTTTGTTGGGATTTTTCTTAATACATACAAATTGATAAACTTTCTTTAGAGAATAGTTTTGAAGGATGAAGTTTCCTTTATTTTTAGTTGTTTTTTACGTGTTTTGTTAATATTACAATCTTAAGTGTAATGCTTTTAACTTTATATAAAACAAAGAATGAATCAAAGAAAATAAAATACAAAATGTTTTATATGCGTCGCATCTAATAAATAAATTGAGAGCAATGAATCAGAACCTTGTTTCTTATTTCTATGTGAAGGGGAAGAAAGTTTGTAGAAAATTATGATCAAAATATCTAGAAATCATCTTTCTTTATGTGGTTTTATAATGATTATTCTTATTTTTGTATAGAATGCTCATGATTAATTTGTTGTGGAGAGGTAATTTTCATGGAGTGAAAATGCCTCATTGATGTAGCCATAGAGGCGTGGGAAAAAGACACTGATTAAGGTCAATATTGTCATCATTAAGAGTGTTTTGTATGTAATGGTTATACAAGAAAGAACTCTTAGTAACGGGTATGAAAATCTGACAGTGGTGGGTGTTGCCCTATTCAATTCTGTCTTAAGGGGGACGATAGGTGTCGAATAATGGGGAGGAGCATTTGAGATACGAGAGGAGATGGTTGATGCAATCCGAATAAGGGACAGAGTGTTTTCTCAAGTGTGATTTGTTTTTTATATGTAGAAATTAAAACGGATACCGATGTGAGAAGTCTTTAGAGTCATAACGATGCAAAAATAGAGATGAATTTTACCAATGGTATTGGACTTTCAACAACAGTGGGAGGAATGATTATTCTAGAGAGTGTTATGATGTTGTGATAGCGCTCTAGCATTGAAATGGTTCATAACAGGCATTTTTACTTCTTTCGTATACAGTTTCACTTATATGCCAGCCTTGTTGTGGTATGCAAGTAAGTGATTTCAATTAATTCAATGTGATGAGCGATTATGATGTGAGAAACGTATAGTATGAGAAGTATGACGCAAGTTGAAAAACATTAATTTATTATGATAAATCAATGTATTGTTATAATGGAAAGAAGAACACAGGTGATAGGTCATTCTAGAAAAACACTGCTTTTTCCATGCTTTAAGAATGAGGCGTAATTGATTTTCAGGAGGGGAGTGTTGATGTAATGATGCACCATGGAGTTTGATGAGAAGACAATAATAATGCTGCATATTTCAAATATTCCACTGTTGCTGTTTAGAGAGAAAGTGGAATTTTGTATTCAATTATTTCTGGAGGGGTGAAGGGTGGTTTTTATTTGCAATGATTGTTATTGTTTTTCTTAAGCAGAGATGTCAATGATGCCACATTCACCACTTTCACTGCCAAAGGCGAGATTATGTCCCGTCTGATCCCAGCTTAGCGCTGAGATGGCAGTTTTCCCATAATCTTTGAGAAGGATTGCTTTTCCGTCGCGAAAATGAGCACATAAAATCACCCCATCGTTAAAGCCTATTGCGACAATTTCTTCGCTGGGATGGCATGAGACGGTGGTGACAAGTGCGTTTGCTCTTGTACCGAGTTCTAGTGGTGTTTTACCCATAGGACCCTCTTTTGTATGAAAGGGCCAAATAATTGCCGCTGATGCCCCTGATGTTGCGAGCCACTTGCCTTTTGCATTCCAAGACCAGCTTTTGACCTTGCTTGGATAGCCACTCATGCGTAAATGCTGATTATCGGCAAGACGCCAGCCATGAAGGGCGTTTTCTTGCATGGTAGAAATGACATAGCGGTTGTCTGGTGAGAAGGTGACATTAAAATGCGCTCCTTTCCATACCAGTGTGGTTGGAGCGGTTTGCGTTGAGAGCCAATGGAGGGTAACACCATTGTAATGGGCAACGGCAAGTCGCAAACCCTTTGGGGAAAAAGCAAGACCTTCTACACTGCGTTCATGAAGGTGCTCTTGTTCTCCTTTCCCAACATTTGCCCATGTGAAACGTGAGGAGGCAAAAGCAAAAGCTTTTTTTTGTCCAAAAGCAACTTTGTTTATCCATTTGCCTTTTCGTTCTCCTAGCACTTGTGTGTGACCATCTGCTGTTGTTTGACAGACTTTGCCATCTTCTCCACCAGTGATGATTGCTGTATGATCAGGGGAAAAATCACTGGAAATAATTCCGTGGTGAATTTCCATAACTTGAGGGGTTGGGGTTAAAAAAACAATAAAACCTTCCACGGAAACGAAGGTTGCTTTATTGTCTATAAAACCGCAGGAGAGGCAGTAGCCTTTAAGATCATACTTGGTTATGCTTGGCATTATTACTCACTTACGCGCAATTTTCAAAACCCGTTCTCAGTTTTTCAGCATCAAGGGTGCGGCCGATAAAAACAAGTCGGCTTTCACGTTTTTCATCTTCACTCCATGGACGTTGATGCTGTCCTTCAAGAATCATATGTATGCCTTGTATCACATAACGATCATCATCTCCTTGAAAGGCGATAATCCCCTTTAAACGTAAAATATTAGGACCTTGTTGCTGTGTAATCTGTTGTATCCATGGAAAAAACTTTTCTGGTTTAAGAGCCCCTGTTTTTAAACTTACAGACGTAACCGTAACATCATGAATGGTAGATATGTGTTGATGATCATGATCACAACCTGGACCACAGACATGATCTGAATGGTGATGATCTAGAAAATGAGGATCATTTTCTAGAGTGCGCTGAAGATCGAAGGAACCAAGATTGAGAAGTTTATCAAGAGGGATCTTGGCACGCTCTGTGGCGTAAAGCACTGCGCGCGGATTAATTGCCAGAATAAGCGATTCAACATGGGCACGCTCTTGTGCATTAACGAGATCAATTTTATTTAAAAGAACAATATCTGCGAAGGCAATTTGGTCTTCAGCCTCACGGCTTTCTTTAAGTTGAGAAGGTAAATGTTTAGCATCAACGACTGCTATGACACTATCAAGAGCTGTTTTTTGCTGGACAGTATCATCCATGAAAAAGGTTTGTGCGACGGGAATAGGATCAGCAAGTCCTGTTGTTTCTATAATGATTGCATCAAATCGGTGAGAGCGCTGCATTAAGCTTTCTAGAATACGAATAAGATCGCCGCGCACAGTACAGCAAACACAGCCATTATTCATTTCATAAATTTCTTCATCCGATTCAACAATAAGATCATTATCGATGCCAATTTCACCAAATTCATTGACGATGACTGCGTAACGTTTGCCATGATTTTCGCTGAGAATGCGATTGAGGAGAGTGGTCTTTCCTGAGCCAAGATAGCCAGTGAGAACAGTAACGGGAAGTTTCTTTGGTGTATTTTGTGTCTGTTCCATGGAGGGCCTTTGATCATTATGCGTTTATGTTAAATCGATTGATATCATCAAGTAAGTCACGCAGCCCACAAAGAACATGAGAAAAAATTGCCTCACCTGCTTTTTGGGTTGCTTGGCTTGCATTGCCTGCTGCTCCTTGGGGATTGAGATCACGCATCATCCACCCAAAAGCATGGGGACCATAAGCGCGTAAATACCGATAATTGGCAATCATATCAGCTTGCTTGTTATGAAAATTTTGTGCTTTTTCCATATGCACTTTTTCTGGTGCTAAATAAAGCATTAGGGAGGTTTCGATAAATCCTCCATGGATATCAAGGTGCTGTTGAGACGGTTCCATCAAACCTTGTGGTAGGCCAAAACGACTCCAGCTTGTTGCCACCGCAAGCATTGAAAAACGTCTTCGTAATTCGGTAATCACAATGCTTATTAAAGGGGAATTGCCCCCATGCGCGTTGAGAAGAAGAAAACGTTTCATACCTTTATGATAGCAGCTCTCACCAATATTGATCCAGCGTTCAATAGCATCAGAAAAGGTGAGGGTTTTTGTGCCTGTAATATCCATATGTTCTACAGAATAACCAATTTTTTCAACCGGTAAGAGTGCAATCCGAAATTGCTCTTTTGTTTGTAGGATGAGTGCTTTTGCAAAAGCTTCAGCTATAATCCAATCGGTTTCAAAGGGAAGATGACTTCCATGATATTCGTGGGCGCCCAAGGGCAAAAGAGCAAGAGAAGGCGTGTTAGATACCATAAATTTATTGCCTAAAAGAAAGTCGATAGAGACAAAGTGATCAAAATGGTAGAGTCGTTCCTCGTATCCTAATCTATCTATGGGAGAAACGCAAATAGGAGCCTTTTCATCTCAAATATGTGGGCAATGAAGGTGAGAGATTTATGAAAAATGATGAAAATTTTCTTGAGAAAAAGTACGGTAATTTTGAGGATAATATAAGGCTCTCAATATGCAAAGAGAATATATAGTTTGTAAGATTTCCTGTTTCTCTCATATTGAAGGACAAGGAGATTAACTTTTGAAAGAGTAAAAGACATGTCTTTATTTTCAGGATTTTCGGTGTTATAGGTATTATTTCATTGTTTTTTCTTTAATGACAGGAAATATACCGAGCACTGTAGTTTTTATTATAGCGTTATTATTTCTCATTTAGAAAAAGTTTCACCGATCTAATCAGAAGATTTTGTTGTTCATTTTATTGATTGAGAGAAATGAATATTTTAAATAGTTTATTCTGTATCAAATATGAAAGTCACTAAAGACAATATATGATATTTTGCTATTGGCCAAAGTTCAATATTTTTCAATTGATATTTTTTTAGTGAGAGAGTTTGCGTTCTCTTTGACAGTAGGTTATTTTGTGCTGGCAAGTTTGTACCGTCTTTCCTTTACCATATCCTTATGGTGCTCTCTATTTTTAAGTCTGTTATGGACAACACATTTGAACATTTTTTATGCTTTCAAATAGGTATAAAACAAAAAATATTCTTATGTTTGGAATTTTAAGGCAATTAAAAAATGATAAATGATCATTTATCAATCAACGCGTTATTTTGAAAAGATCTTTCTTTTTATCTGTAATGCACGTAAGAACGCTTGCTATATAAAGAATAATGCAAAATCTAGTGGGTATGATTATCTTATTTATGTAGCTACAAATGGGCTCTATCCTTCACTTTGCTCGCGTTCAATGTTGTGATTGCTTTTACATGAAAATGGCTTGATAAGATATTTTCTTCATAAAAAATTTTATCTACGCGTTTGTGTTATTTTTGAGGTTAAATGAATGTTTTTATTCATTTATCAGAAGGGGAATAAGAAGAAGTGAATTGTAGCGTATTTAGTCTTTGATCCAAGTTATAGAATGATAAAATTATTTTTGTAATTTAACATAATAAAGATGATAAGGGATTTTTGAGGCCTTCGTGGAAGGAAGGGGTTAATGAAGCAGAAGGTCTTGTTTGGTGCGAAGGCGTGCAATCCACTGATCTTCACGAATCGCAGTATTATGCACCGTAATGAGTTCATTTTTTTTGATTTCAGCAGTTACCGTTGCTTTTTCTAGAAGTCCACAAGGAATGGCTTGCTGTGCACGAGCTTCTGCATAATTCATGATCCAAGCACGATAACTATAAAGACCAATAAAGTCTAGCTGATCGCCAGGATGTAAATCTTTTTTAGCAACAGCACAGACTTCTGCAACAGGATGGTTCAGTGGTGCCATATCTTTTTTGCCATAAAGCATAATCCGTGCACAGGTGAGTGGAACTTCCATTGCTGTTAAATGATAAGGACGGTGAAAGGTAAAGTAAGGTCCTTGCCCCATTTTTAAATCTTCCATACGCTCGCGTAGACGAGGATGCGCTACTTCTGCAATGACAAAAACACCTGGGGAAACACCTTGTCCTGTGGAATAATCCACAACACCATAGTGTTTTAAAAGGCCACCATCTTGTTGGGGAATAAGTACTTTGTTTAAATCTTGCAATGCTGCGTGTGGTCCATGCATGCCTGGGCAATCAGGAAGAAGCCCAGTGGCGTTGGCAATTGCTGCCATTTCAACCATTGTTTTTGAACCATCAATAAATTCAACGAGCATACGCACATTCATATTACGTCGTAATGCTTCTTCTTCGTAAGCATCGGGTGTCGCATCAAAGAGGAGGGGATTATTTTTTCCCTTTCCAGCGGCAACAATCTTGTGTCCAAGAGCTGAAACAAATTCAATGAGCTCCATACAAGAAGTTGGTTCATCACCAGCACCAAGTGTATAAATAAGACCTCGTTTTTCTGCTTCATGTTTCAGATAAGTGCCGATCGTAACATCTGCTTCAACATTCATCATGACAAGATGTTTATTATTTTCCAGTGCTTTGATGCCAATTTCCGCGCCAGCTTCAGGATAGCCTGTGGCATCAACGATAATATCAATTTGTTCATGGCTTAAAACAAGGTTGATATCATCTGTTGCGGCAATCAAACCTTTTTCAAGAGTTTTGGTTAGAGCTTGAGCATTTTCAACTGCACGTACATATCCATCTTCACCATAGGCTAGTGTTGCGGCATCAAAAACACGCGAAGGCGTTCTGGTGGCAACGGCTGCAACTGTTATACCATCCATATGCGCAACACTTGATAGCAAATCTGTTCCCATTTCACCGCAACCAATGAGCCCAATACGGATGGGTGGGTGGTTTTCTGCGCGCTGCTTCAAATCGTGCGCTAAACCAGTTAGGTTTACATTACTTGCCATTATTTTTTCCTATTTACACATTACCTTATTAAAAGAGTATTGTCTTCCTTGATAAGGCGCATTTGCTACTTAAAATAGTTTGTCTTTTATTCTTGATGCTCTAATCAATGGGTTTTATAAAAGCAAGAGGAATGGGGTACTTTTAGCACATAAAACAGGAATAGCGTTATGCAGCCAAAAATAGCAGTACAAGATGTGGCCAATTTTATTGGGAAGGAAGTAGGGTTATCGCAATGGCGTCTTGTGACACAGGAGATGATTAATCAGTTTGCATGTGCAACAGATGATCACCAATGGATACATGTAGATGAGGAAAGGGCAAAAAAAACCCCTTTTGGTGGCACTATCGCTCATGGTTTTTTAACCTTATCACTTTTGTCTACGCTTGCTTATGAGGCGCTTCCAGAGTTGGAAGGGGCAACAATGGGGATTAATTATGGTTTTGATAAGGTACGCTTTATGAGCCCTGTGAAAACAGGTGTACGGGTGCGTGCTCGTTTTGTTTTAAATGATGCTGAAGTGCGTCCTTCTGGTCGGGTTGTTTTTCATTATGGTGTTACGGTGGAAATTGAACAGTTAAAAAAACCAGCCCTTACAGCTCAGTGGCTTATTGTTGCTATGGTTGGGGAGAACCACACAAATTCCTAAATTATTTTTAGTGCTTTGTTTCATCAAGCTTTTGTACAATTTTATCAGAAGTCCATTGGGTAATGACGTTGAAAATGATTAAAAGAATGATAACACTTGTCATGATGGAAGTCTTATAACGTTGGTAGCCATAAGCGGATTGCCATGTCGCCTAAACCGTCTCTACCAAGATATCCAGCAAGTGAAGTGGCTCTGATGAAGAGAAATCATCATGTCTGTAAAACCGGTGAGGAGGCTAGGAATGCTTCTAGATAAAAAACAATTGCCATCTTAACCGCTATTTTGAGTTTGGCTTTACGGCTTTCAAAAAGCATCCACGGCGGTATTTTGAATAGAGATTACGCATTACTTCATACTTTCGTTTCTCATGTTTTTAGGGGGACAAGACCATCATGCAAAATACCATTGTGTTGTTATTTTATGTGCTTGTAAAAAACATTTTTTAATGTACCAAAGCTCATGATATGAAAGTACTCGTGAATAGTATAACAATAAAGTCGTTATAGCGCATCACTTTTACGCTTATGAAGAAACAAGCTGGCATCATTTACTTTGCTCGCTTTCAATGGTGCGGATAGTCTTTGCGTTTGAGAGCATTCATGAGAGGCATTAGGGGCTTATATAGTTTCTACTGAGATGCCGGTTCTGTTTTTGATGTGCAAAGAATAGTTTTGATTGATTCAATATAAATGAGGTTTGAAATAAGAGTCTCGTACGATATTTCGGTTTTTCATTTGGCATGTAAACAAGACATTATGATTATAAATCAATGCGTTGATAGGAATAAGAACACGCCTGATCCTTTGTAGACTAACGTTTCATTATAGAGTGGATAGCTTTGATGTCTTTTTTTCAACTGTTTTAAAGAAACGTTCGGTTATTCATGCATAAAAAGGGATCGCTGAAAGGATAAGGATGAAGATTGCCGAAAATATCCCTATGCTTTTTTCTATAATTATATGCGTTCTCGAGAGAGGGGCAAAGGGCACTCATCATTAAAAGGCGTTATGGTGTTTGGTAAACAGTGTATGAATGCCTTAATTATTTTAGTGCTTTGTTTTATCCAGCTTTTGTACAATTTTATCAGAAGTCCATTGGGTAATGACGTTGAGAATGATTAAAAGAATGATAACACTTGTCATGATGGAAGTATTATAACGTTGGTAGCCATAGCGGATTGCCATATCACCTAAACCACCTCCACCAAGATATCCAGCAAGTGAAGTGGCGCCTATAAGAGAAATTATCATGACGGTAAAACCGGTGATGAGACTAGGGAGTGCTTCAGGAATGAGAACATGCCTGATAATTTGCAAACGGCTTGCCCCCATGGAGCGGACAGCTTCAATGAGGCCGTTTTCAACGGTTTTGAAAGAAAGTTCGGCCATTCTTGCGTAAAAAGGAATAGCTGAAATGGTGAGGACAAAGATGACTGAAGGCATTCCTACACCTCTTCCCACAACCATACGCGTAATCGGAAGAAGATAAAATGCAAGAATAATAAAGGGAATGGCGCGAATACTATCAATGATGATGCTCAAAGGGCGATTGATAAGAGAAGAGGAAAAAATTCCTCCACGTGCGGTTGTATAAAGTAGAAGACCAAGGGGAAGCCCTATTATAAGTGCCATCAAAGAAGCACTTATTGTCATTAATATTGTATCAAGAACGGCACTTGGGAGTTCATGAGAGAGAACATTAAACATAACCTAAAACCTCGCAATATCGCCCTTGTTCTGTCAACCACTGAACAGCCTTTTCTAAAGCTCCTTTATCTTTTGCCGGAAAACCTAAGAATAATCGCCCAATAGTTTCACCTTGGACTGTATCAATACCACCATGTAAAATACGTGCTCTAAATCCGGTTTCATCTTCCAGAAGGTTGAGAAAAGGTTTTTGGGCAATCTCACCGGCAATATTGATTTCAATGACAGCCTCATTGCCTATAGATTTAAGATTTTTGGCAAATTTTTCGGGAAGTTGTGGGGTGACAAGCTTGAGCATGGCAATGGTTGTATCATCTTGCGGTGAGGTGAAAATATCTTTCACACGTCCTTCTTCTACAATGCGTCCTTGATTGAGAACAACAACACGATGCGCAATGGTGCGCACAACTTCCATTTCGTGGGTAATAAGCACAATGGTGAGATTAAGGCGATTATTAATATCGGCTAGAAGTTCTAGAATAGACTGTGTTGTTTCAGGATCAAGAGCAGAGGTTGCTTCATCTGAGAGCAATATTTTAGGATTAGCGGCTAGAGAGCGGGCAATACCAACCCGTTGTTTTTGCCCCCCCGATAGTTCTGCTGGATAACAGTATTCTTTACCAGATAATCCCACCAATTCAATGAGTTCAAGGGCACGTTCGTGGCGCTGTTTTTTACTTATACCACTTAACTTTAAGGGCAGTGCAATGTTATCGAGAATATTTTTCGATGATAAAAGATTGAAATGTTGAAAAATCATGCCAATCCGTTGGCGATAAGGTGCCCATTCTGTCTCTGAGAGATTGGAAACATCCACGCCTTCAAAAAAAATGGATCCTGAATCAACTTGTTCTAACCCATTTAAACAACGAATAAGTGTCGATTTTCCTGCTCCACTGCGTCCAATAATACCAAGAATCTCACCGGCATGGATAGCGAGGGAGAGGTTATTCACTGCTGGAATACCAGCCGTTTTGTTAAAACAACGGCTGATATTTTTTAAGGAAATAAGAGCGGGTTTTTCCATTTACAATTACCAAGATGTTTTGGCTGCTGGGCCAAAAATTTCTTTGATTTTTGCACGGACAGGTTCGCTATTGTAAGCAGCGACCAATTTCTTGACCCAAGGTTCATCTTTTTCGCTGGTGCGTACAACAATGATATTATTATAAGGATTATTTTCAGCCTTTTCCCACGCGATTGCATCTTGTTGTAAGTCTAATCCGGAGACCAAAGCCCAGTTTGTGTTTATAACGGCAATATCAAAATCATCAATTGCTCGCCCTAACATACCAGCATCCAATTCACGAATTTGCAAGTTTTTAGGATTGTCAATAATATCAAGGGGTGTTGCAAGAATATCGTGAGGATCTTTGAGTTTAATAAGACCTAACGAATGGAGAAGAAGTAAGGCTCTTCCACCATTTGTTGGATCGTTAGGAAGACCAACATGTGCCCCATCAGACAATTCTTTTAAGTCTTTGACTTTGTGTGAATAGACACCAATTGGGGCAAGAAATGTATATCCTACGGTTGAAAGTTTGTAACCACGCTGTTCCATTTGATTATTCAGATAAGGTGTGTGCTGAAAAGCATTTGCATCAATTTCTCCAGCATTCACAGCATCATTGGGGAGGGTGTAATCAGAGAAATAAACAAGTTCAATCTCTAAACCGGTTTTTCTAGCTTGTGCAGCTGCGACTTGCCAAATAGTTGCTTCATGCCCTTCCATAACACCAAGTTTTATTTTTGATTTATCTGCTGCCATGGAAAAGGCACTGGACAAAAAAAGTGCAAAAAGAGAAAGGAGGAATCCGATCGTAGTACTCCGGAATAATTTTATTAATGTCATGCGCTTTTGTCTTTCTTTTGCTTTTCCAAGAGATTTCTTAAGAGGGGACTTAATATACTCTCTATTTTTTTAGAGAGATTCGAGACTATAAAAGCTTTATAAAATATTCAATTCTTTTTATGCAAAAAAGAGTATTATTTTTCTATACTCGTCAGTATTCTTTATAAACAATATTATAGGCAAGCAACATTGCTCTTCAATTTTGGCAATAAATTCTTCTCTTATCATGCTTTGTTTGGGGAACCAAAGGCCCTTTCAAAACTTCTTTAAGTAACGATTGCTTATAGCACCCCGCGGTCAGACGACGTTTGGTGGTAAATCCATGAGGAGAATAGTGCGCAATCAAGACAATAGGCTGTGTTTACTGGGCGGTTAGGGATGAACTTTTCTCGAAATGTGGTGAATTTCTTTGAGTAGGCAAAGAATGGATCACCACTTGACTTAAACGCGGTAAATTTTTGCTAAGGTCAATATTTTGTCCTACGCATTTTAGAGAGGAAGAAACATAATGTTTAAAAAGAATTTTCTATCAACAACACTGATTTTATCGGCTTTAGGGGGAGTGGGGCTTGGAGTAACGACTGCCTATGGAGCGGTTGGAACTGTTGCTCGTGTGGCGTCAGGTCAGGCGGTTTTACGCTCAGGTCCGGCAGCAGCTTATAAAGTTATTGCAACCATTCCAATGGGAGAAAAAGTACAAATTAATGGCTGTCTCTCCAATAAAACTTGGTGTTCGCTTGGTTATAATGGAAAGGTTGGTTGGGTGTTTGCACGTTATTTAAACGTCAATAATGTTCCTACGATCTCTTTTACAGATATGCCTGTGAAGCCAAATTCTACCATAAAAACACAAAAGAAAAAGGTAAAGCAGATTGTTTCTGGTTTTAAAAATTTTGCAGTGCCTGAAAAAACACGGAAAAAGGCACAAAAATTCTACAGAACCGATATGATTATTGATTCTACAGGTGTTAAAAAAAGGGATGAACAAACGATTTTTAATCCATCAGCAAAGGCACAGGGTGTTTCTGTAAAGCACGTAAGCGCTTATAATCCCTTTTTTCCTGAAGATGTCAATTTCAAAAATTTTGAACGTAATGAAACACGCTATCGTGTTGTAACATATCCTGCTCCATAAGAGAGAAAGAAATCCAATAACCTATCCCATTACGCCGTAAAAACACTGTCATTTGGGATATAGCGATATAAGGCGTATAAGACTTTACACATTCAAGTATTTTTAGAATATATGGTAGGCCTTCAGGGAAGGATTTACAGTCTTCTGTCAGTCAATCATACAAATGCTCAGCAGGTGAAATCTATAAGACAAAAAGCTGGTTATTTACAAACTAGCACGAGGAGGAGGCTTCGTCATTTGTGGTGGGGGAAGGAAGTCAGTAGATAACGGTGGTTGGCAGGAGTTACGAAAAATAGAGCAGCATCAAGCATTCTTTTGCTTTATGCTGCTTTTTTGTTTAATTTGCTGACTTAGGTTTTATTAAGTTACGGGATGCCAGTAATTCCGCAATTTGAACAGCATTCAATGCGGCTCCCTTTCTTAAATTGTCCGCAACAACCCAAAAAGCTAAACCATTTTCAACGGTGATATCTTCACGAATACGGCTAATAAAGGTGTCATCTTCTCCCGTGCTTTCATAGGGCGTTATATAGCCACCATCTTCGCGTTTATCAATCACTTGGCAGCCAGGTGCATTGCGTAGAAGGGTTTGTGCTTCAGAGACACTTAGAGGTTTTTCAAATTCAACATGAACGGCTTCAGCATGACCGATAAAGACAGGAACGCGAACAGCTGTGGCTGTTAACTTGATTTTAGGATCAAGAATTTTCTTTGTTTCAGCCGTCATTTTCCATTCTTCTTTTGTATAACCATCTTCCATGAAAACATCGATATGGGGAATGACATTAAAAGCAATGCGTTTGCTGAATTTTTTTATTGTGATGGGATCGGCAACAAAAACAGCTCGGGATTGTTCAAAGAGTTCATCCATTCCTTCTTTACCGGCTCCAGAAACCGATTGATAAGTGGACACAACGACACGTTTGATGGTTGCTGCATTATGGAGGGGCTTTAACGCTAGAACAAGTTGAATTGTTGAACAATTGGGATTAGCAATAATATTGCGCTTGGAAAATGCGTCAATGGCTTGTGCATTGACTTCAGGCACAATCAACGGGATATTTGCATCATAGCGCCAAGTGGATGAATTGTCGATGACGACACAGCCCGCAGCAGCGATTTTTGGAGCATATTCTTTGGAAATACTTCCTCCCGCAGACATGAGACAAAGATCCGTGTCAGAAAAATCGTAACTATCAAGCGCTTTTACTTTTAAAGTTTTATCACCATAAGAAACTTCTTGCCCTAATGAACGCCGTGACGCTAAAGGAACAACTTCATGAGTAGGAAAACCACGTTCTTCTAGAATTGTGAGCATTTCACGACCAACATTTCCTGTTGCGCCAACAACTGCAATTTTAAAACTCATTTTTCTATACTCCTGTTCCTCTCTCGATCTTCTCCCCTTGGGCTATACTCAGGAGAAGGCAACTTGGTCAAGGAATATTTAAATGAATATTATTTTTAGAAAGTTCATTTTTGCCGCAGCTTCAATTTGTTTATGTCAATTCTAAGCAATAGCCAACAGAGCGGTTTATTTTAAATCTACTTTTCTTTTGAAATTTTGAGAGTTACAAAATCAAATACTGATACTAAGCTGTATCAGTATTTTTTACAGTCTTCTCATCTCGTGAATTCTTCATTTTTATATGCATTGTTTTCTTGAGAAGTTGAATGTTGTGACGATTGCTCCGTGCATTGTATTGGTAGAGTTTTTTATATTTCATTTGGTTTAAGTATTTATTGTATAGATAGGTTCTCATGGGGGCATGTTTGTCGTGAAGAACAGATACCATTGTGTTGCATATTGACGCCCTTGTTTTAAAGAGATCTTTCTTAAGACACTTATGCTCATTTCACGATGGCTATCATGAATGGTATAAAGCCATTATGTACTCCCATCTGTGCGCTTGTGAAGGAGCAAGCTAGCAGCATTATTTCCTTTACCAGTTCTCAATGGGGTGAAAGCTTTTGTATTTAAAAGTGTTTATAAGAGGCACTTTTTATACAGTTCTTACTCACACACAAGCTATGCTTGTGACGTGCAAGGGGATAGTTTTTGCTGATTTAATGGGGAGGAGTTAAAATAATAGAGTATTTTACGATCTTCGGGAGAGCATTCAATATGCATGATAATAAATGATCATGATAAATCAATTTGCTATACTATGAAGGCACAGGCGTTGTTTGTCGTGATTGTTTTTTTCTTATGGTATTCAAATCAGCTCTCTTGTTATAAAGCTTTTTATTTAAGAAAGTTTCAGTGTAATTTATGAAAATAAGCTGCTGTTTTCTTCATGAGAAATTAATTGCAAGATTGCTCTTTGTTTTTTGCGGGTAAGCATTCTGAAATTTTTTAAAAGCAGAGATTCCGCTTTGCTCGATATTCTGTCATCATGGGGATTTGTAGTTTTTTCTTTTGTTGCGATATCAGCATAAAAGAAAGAAACAGGTACTTCCAGTATATCGGCAATTTCTTGCAAGCGTCCTGCACCGACACGATTTATGCTTTTTTCATATTTTTGAATTTGTTGAAAAGTAACACCTAAGCGACTGCCTAATTTTTGTTGAGAAAGCCCTATGATGCTTCTTCTGAGACGAATTTTTTGCCTACGGAGTTATCGTTAAAATGTGGATTTTTTGCGCGCACTTTCTTCCCCTTTGAATGCGAGCGCCCTCGCATTGGTATTCCGGGGGCTGGAAGTGCTGACATCGAATCAGCCTCTTGCTTTTAGTGCTTGAGAGCACTTGTACATAACAAGAGCCCCCGGAAATTCCGGGATATCCGCAAAGCAGATCTATTCTGTGTTCGATGTTAGGGCTTCCAGGCCCTATTGATCGCTGCGTATACGACCAATATCACAGGCTCATTCATAAGATAATTCTCTCAAATCGTCAATTAGAATTAAAGGGAGATGCTTGTTGATTTTTTTGCAAAATTTACATGCAATTGTTGCAATGCATTTCTCTGTTTTGATGAGATTTCGATATAACAGGCTTTTACAGAAATAAACTGTGCGAAGATTTGTTATTGTTCGTATGTTGCTTTTTCATTGTCTTGTAGAGGACGCGCTTCAGAGGCAAGCATAATGGGAACGCCGTCGCGAATGGGATAAGCAAGTTTTGCTTTGAGTGAGATTAATTCTTGCGTGTTTCTGTTCAAGGAGAGAGTTCCTCCTGTGAGAGGACAAACAAGTAATTCAAGCATTTTGGGATCGGTAGTCATTTTTTTCATATTGCAATATTTATTTAGTTTAAATGGTAATCTGCCCCTGTTTGTTTCATGAGTGAACGCTCCGTTAAAGCAAGCAAAGTTTGGGCGCGACTGTCAATATCTGGAGCCTCTAATAGAGCTTGTTTTTCTGCCGGTGTAAAGGGGATAAGGGCTGAAAAAGCATTGACTAATAAAGGGGTGGGCGCTTGTATAATACTGCTCCAATTATATTCCATTTCATTTATCGTGAGATATTTTTCAACAATATTGAGCAAATTGTCTCGATTAATGTTTTCTGCAATGTCAGGCTCTTGTAAGTCTTCGATGTTTGAGCGAATGAGAGCGGTTCGATAAGATTTTGTATTCACGAGTTCCTGTTCTAAGGTAAAGCGGCAAACACCTTGTAAGATAATGAAAAGTTGACCATTTCCTGTTTCATTGTAGTTTGTAATGCGCCCTATACAGCCTATTTTGTAAAGTTGTGTGGAAAAGCGGTTTGTATCCGATGATAGTGGTTGGATAATTCCAATTAAACGATTCGTTAGCATAACATTTTCAACCATTTCGAGCGCTTCTGGTTCAAAAATATTGAGCGATAAAAAACCACCTGGTAGCAAGAGTGCACCCTCTAGCGGGAAAAGAGCAATTTGCTTTGGGAGATCATTTTCGCAATTATAATGGATATTGCCTGCTTTCATGAGTATTTTGTAACCTTTATGTGATGAAGTTTGGTACGTAAATAATCGCACTTTATGACGCTATTGAGAGACAAAAATTTACAGAAAAGAAAAATAAATCTCTTGTGCGTTAAATTATTGGATAAAATATTTGAAATTTTTACCTCTTTAAAAAATACAGAAACTCTGTGGTTTAAGGTTGTACTGTGCAAGAGGGATATTGCTTGGTGTTTCTTTTAAGAGGGCAAAACCTTGCCTTTTCTCAAGTTGTATTTTTGTTTATGTCCCTTGATTTTTTTCCTTTATTCCTGAAACAGGGACATTTACGGGTTTTAGAATGCTCAAAAGGCTCACTATTATAATTCTTTTACAACAGTCTATGCAAGTTTAAAATGAGAGCGCTCTCATCACTTTATTAATGACAGCATGATAAAGATAGGCTATAGGTTTAAAAATGTCGGAAAGAGCGTATCGTTTCTTTCATTCTTTTGCGGGAGAGTGCAGACTGCAAGCTTTTGCGTATGCCGCCGAAGGGGAAAATAGCCCATAATCTCTCAGGCTTTAAAGGACCGTAAAAGAAGAAAGACAGATCTGGAAAGTCGGAAAGGTCCGCGCCGAAGGTGTAAGCGAAAGATCTTTTCGCGAGTCTCTCAGGTTTATGACAGAGGGGTGCAGAGACAGCCATATTGTATGGCGTTAGCGCGACTTTTGGAGATATTATGGGTACATCACAAGAATTTGAAACACTTTCTTTAAAACGACTTCCTTTACATGAATTGCATGAAAAAGCTGGAGCAAAATTTGGCGCTTTTGCAGGCTGGAACATGCCTTTGACTTATCCTCTTGGTGTTTTGAAAGAGCACCTTCATACGCGTGCACATGCAGGGCTCTTTGATATTTCTCATATGAAATTGATCGCTGTAGAGGGACCACAGGCAGTGGAATTTTTATCCTATGCTTTTCCTCTTAATGCTGCACTGTTAAAGATTGGTCACTCACGGTATAATTATTTGCTGAATGAGCAAGCTGGCATTTTGGATGATCTTATCATTACCCGTTTGGCAGAATGCCGTTTTATGTTGGTTGCGAATGCTGGAAATGCAGAAGGCGACTTTGCTGAATTGCAAAAGCGGGTTGTTGGTTTTGACTGTCAGGTGACTGCTCTTGAAAGGGTCTTGCTTGCTCTCCAAGGTCCTCAAGCAGCCGCTGTTATGGCTGATGCGGGGATATCTGGTAATGAACTGTTATTTATGCAGGGGTTTGAACCACAACAAGATTGGTTTATAACCCGTTCTGGTTATACGGGGGAGGATGGTTTTGAAATTGCTCTCCCCATAGCGCATGCGGCTGCCGTGGCTGAAAAATTTCTCCAAGATTCTCGTGTTGCGTGGGTTGGACTTGCGGCGCGCGACAGTCTTCGGTTGGAAGCAGGGTTGTGTTTGCATGGCAATGATATTACGCCTGATACCACACCCATTGATGCCGCGCTGACATGGGCTGTGCCTAAAAGTGTTCGAGAAGGGGCACAATTTTATGGAGCAAAGGCTTTTCTTGAAGCACTTGAGAGAGGTCCTTCTCGTTGTCGTGTCGGATTAAAACCGCAAACACGTCAACCTATTCGTGCGGGCGCGGTGTTGCTCGATGATGAGGGGAATCAGATTGGGGTAGTAACATCAGGTGGTTTTGGTCCTTCTTTTGATGGTCCTGTAGCGATGGGTTACGTTCCTGTTGGTTGGAAAGTGGAAGGAACAGAGGTCTTTACAGAGCTGCGTGGCAAAAAGATCGCACTATCTGTTCATTCACTTCCTTTTGTTGAACAACGTTATTTTAAAGGATAATTTTCTATGTTTAAAACTTATTTTACAGAAGATCACGAATGGCTTTGTGTTGAAGGACAAGTGATTACGGTTGGTATCACACATTATGCCCAAGAACAGTTGGGGGATTTGGTTTTTGTTGATTTACCGCAGATAGGCATGCAACTTGTCAAAGGTGATGCTGCTGCTGTTGTGGAATCGGTGAAAGCAGCTTCTGATGTTTATGCACCTCTTGATGGTGAGGTGGTCGAAATAAATGAGGCATTGGTAGATAATCCTGAATTGGTAAACCAGAAAGCCGAAAAAGAAGGTTGGTTATGGAAAATGACCTTGCAGGATGAAACGCAACTTGAAGGGTTGATGGATGAGGCTGCTTATAAGGCATTCATTGGATGAGTGCTATGTTAGAACGTCATTTTTTTTCTCGCCATATTGGGCTTCGTCCCGATGAAACACAAAAAATGCTTGATGTTTTAGAGCTTGATAGTGTTGAAACACTGGTTTCTCAAGCTGTTCCGCACTCTATCCATTTGGGACGACCTCTTAATCTCCCAAAGGCAGCAAGTGAGAACCAAGCCTTAGAAGAACTCTCCAAAATAATGGAGAAAAACCAAGTTCATAAAAGTTTTATAGGGCAGGGGTATTATGGAACATTTGTCCCGCCCGTTATTTTACGAAATCTCTTTGAAAATCCAGCTTGGTATACTGCTTATACTCCCTATCAGGCAGAAATTAGCCAAGGACGTTTAGAGCTTTTGTTTTACTTTCAGACATTAGTCAGTGAACTTACTGGTTTACCTGTTGCGGCTGCTTCACTGCTTGATGAAGCAACTGCTTTAGCAGAAGCAAATGCAATAGCTATACGTTTTGCTCGTGAGAAAAAAACAAAAATTTCTCTTCAAAGTCTTTTGCATCCTCAGACCTTGAGTGTTGCACAAACGCGTGCACAAACACAAGGCATTCAGATAAGTCAAAATGGCGAAATTTGTTCTGATACGGCTGCCATTGTTCTTTCTTGGCCTGATACAAAAGGCTTTTTTCATGATTATAGTGAAGTGATTAAAGAAGCAAAAGCAAAAGGCGCGCTGGTCATTGTTGTTGCTGATCCTTTGGCACTCACTCTTATGGAAGCACCAGCAAAATGGGGGGCGGATATTGTTGTCGGTTCGATGCAGCGTTATGGCGTTCCGATGGGATTTGGAGGCCCTCATGCTGGTTATCTTGCGGTGAGTCAGGCGCTCACACGTCTTCTTCCAGGGCGTATTGTTGGTCAATCTGTGGATACGAAAGGGCGTATTGCTTTTCGTTTAGCATTGCAAACACGTGAACAACATATCCGGCGCGATAAAGCGACGTCGAATATTTGTACAGCACAGGCTTTATTAGCAAATATGGCAACAGCCTATGCTGTTTGGCATGGACCTCAGGGTTTACAGGATATTGCACGGCGTATTCATCGTTTAACATGCCGTTTTGTTGCCGGTTTAGAGGCAGCAGGTATTTCTTGTGAAGGAAAGTATTTTTTTGATTGTGTTAGTGTGGTTGTTAAGGGAAAAGCGCGAGAGATTGCACGCCAAGCAAAAACAGATGGGCGTCTTCTTCGTGTTCTCGATGATGATAGGGTTGCCATCAATTTTGATGAATTGTCAACAGACGAGGATGCCCATGCTTTAGCACAGCTTTTTGGCGCAAGGTTAGTTGATGAAGACTCTCCAAGACTTATGGGAGAGAAGCGTGATGCTGCTTTTCTTTCACAGCCCTTTTTTCATGCGGTTCATTCAGAGACGGATATGATGCGCTTTTTGCGTCGTTTGTCAGATAAAGACTTGGCATTGGATCGGGCAATGATTCCGCTTGGTTCTTGTACCATGAAGCTTAATGCGGCTGCTGAATTGATGCCTGTCAGTTGGTCTACGATCGCCAATATACATCCCTTCGCACCCCAAGAAGATGTTGTGGGTTATTTGGAAATGATTCATCAACTCAATGCGTGGTTGTGTGAAATTACAGGCTTTGCACAAGTTTCTTTTCAGCCAAATTCTGGCGCTCAAGGGGAATATGCAGGTCTTTTAGCAATCCGCCGCTATCACCAATCGCGGGGAGAACATCAACGCACGCTTTGTCTTATTCCGGCATCTGCCCATGGTACCAATCCAGCTTCTGCTCATATGGCGGGCATGGAAGTTATTGTGGTAAAATGCTTGAGTGATGGGGATGTTGATGTTGATGATCTCAAAATGAAAGCACAATTGCATAAGGAGCGTTTGGCAGCTCTCATGATCACTTATCCTTCAACTCACGGTGTTTATGAGGAAAGTATTAAGGACATTTGCTCCATTATCCATGAAAATGGCGGACAAGTGTATTTTGATGGTGCTAATTTGAATGCACTTGTTGGGCTTGCGCGTCCGGCAGATATTGGTGCAGATGTTTGTCATATGAACCTTCATAAAACATTTGCCATTCCCCATGGGGGTGGTGGTCCTGGTGTGGGACCGATTGGAGTGGCAAAGCATCTTACACCATTTTTGCCAGGACATGAACAAGAAGGAACGTCCTATGCTGTTTCAGCTGCGCCTTATGGAAGTGCATCTATTCTTGTCATTACTTGGATGTATATTCGAATGATGGGAGCTGATGGCTTGAAATATGCAACACAAACAGCAATTTTAAATGCCAATTATATTGCTGCGCGTCTTTCTCAGGCTTATTCTATTCTTTATCGAGGTAAAAATGGACGTGTTGCTCATGAATGTATTGTTGATACACGCGTCTTGAAAGAACAATATGGGGTCAGTGTTGATGATATCGCAAAACGTTTGATTGATTACGGATTTCATGCACCGACAATGTCTTTTCCTGTTCCTGGAACTTTGATGATTGAGCCAACGGAATCAGAACCAAAAGTAGAGATTGATCGTTTTTGTGATGCTTTGCTCTCTATTGCTGAAGAAGCCCAAAAAGTCGGTAGCGGTGTTTGGCCAAAAGACGATAATCCATTGGTCAATGCACCACACACATTAGTCGATACGGTAGATGATGCTTGGGCACGACCTTATTCGCGGCAAGAAGCAGCTTTTCCTAACGCTTATCTTGAACCAGCGAGTAAATATTGGCCTCCTGTTTCTCGTATTGATAATGTTGCGGGAGATAGAATGCTGATTTGTTCTTGTCCCCCGTTGGCTAATAGCTATTAAATTTATTGGTTTATATTGATAAAAGCCCACACATTTTGTGTGGGCTTTTTGTCATCTGTTCTGGACTCTATTATTCTTCTGGAATTTCATTTTTCTTATAATCGTCTGCAAATAAATTGATGATTTCTATTATCATTATTCACTTAAATCTTTTGATGGAAATATCGATGAACAGAATTCTGGGGAGGGCGTATTGATGGATAGCCTTATATTTGACTGTTTTATCCGATTTGAAAGTGCTGAAGGATTTTTTACTGAAAGGAGGCATTTTTTACTTTATTTCTTGAGAGAACTTTAAATGTAAATACGTTTATAGCGGTTTCCTAAAGAAGTAAGAATTTCATTGGGAATGGTATTGGCATCGGTGGACACTTTTTCAAGAGTTTGATGGGGACCAATGAGTTCTACCCAATCACCTCTTTGAGGTTTTTTTTCAAGATCGGTAGCATCAACTATGATAGAATCCATAGAAACGCGTCCAACAATAGGCAGTTTGTACCCATTGAAATAAACGCTCCCTTTATTGGAAAGAATGCGTGGCCAACCATCAGCATAGCCGATAGAAATGGTTGTCAGAGTGCTTGGTCTGCGGGTAATAAAGCTTTCTTCATAACCAACAGGCATTCCTATATCGGTAAAGCGGCTTTGCAGAACTTGAGCTTCAAGTTTTATAACGGGTTTGAGAGTGGTTTGCTGTTTGCCATGGGGATTAACACCGTAAAGCGCAATGCCGGGGCGAACAAGATCAAAATAAAAATCTGGACCAAGAAAGATGCCTCCAGAGTTGGCAAATGAGACTTTACAGGCAGGTAGCTTTGCAAGTATGGCATTAAAAGCGGCTAATTGTGTTTTATTGGATGAACAAGAGGCGTTTTCTCCATTTGAAAGGTGACTGAGAATATATTTTATTTCTGCTTGTTGGAAAATTGTAGGGTGTTTGATGAGTTGTTGTAATTCTTGTTTATCAAGTCCTAATCGGTTCATTTGGGTATCGATTTGAATGATTGCAGGAAATCTTTTGTGCTTTTTTTGACAAAGTTTTTGCCAGTCTTCGATAGCATGCCAAGAATTGAGAACAGGAACAATGCCCGATTGTGCAATAAACTCTTCTGCTGTGTGTGGAAGTCCATTGAGAAGAGCAATCATGGCATTTTCTGGTAAGATCCTTTTTAATTGAAGTGCTTCTTCGATTTTGGCAACAAAAAAAGTGCGGCAACCAGCTTGATAAAGCGCAGGAGCAATTTTATTTGCACCAAGCCCATAGGCATTGGCTTTTACAACTGCTGAACATTGTGTGGGGGCGACACGTTTGGCTAAAGTTTTATAATTTTCAACTATAGCACTTACATCAATAATTGCTATAGCTGTAGCAGGAAAGAATCCATTTGCGTCATCAATGTATCTGTTCATTTGAAAAATTCTCTTAAAGTCAGTGAGGTACAAAGTTCCCTTTGATTATTTCATATAGTTTCTACGATATATGAAAAGGATCTCCGTATTATTTGTTCTTGTTAAAATCATCAAGAGTTCATACTGGATTATGTCTCATCAGAGCAATCTTTTAAGGTAAAAGATTTATTTTGAATATAATCATGCTATTATTCTTTTCCTTTATATTTTTATGGCGGCGTAATTTACTGAGGTTTGGTAAGGGATAGACTTTTATATTTTACTGAATTCTCCTTGGTTAAAGCATTACAAAATAAAAACGTACTCATAGTGTTGTGTTGTTTTTCATAGTGAAATCAGAAAAAACTTTACGAGTAGTAGTGAATTAAAGTTTTTGTAACATGGGTGTTAGAGAGCGTGCTTTTGATAAAATGAGCTTTGTTTTTCATGAATTAAGGGGGGGGAAGGGGTTATCAATTACAGAATAAAACATTCTTCATTTTTTATTGTTTTGAGTGCGCTTGCTAAGTTGTACCGTTGTTGCGGGTGGGGTTGTCGCTGTTTTGCATCATGGTCTGCTTGTTTTTGAATTTAATCAATGAATGTTTTTCCAGAAAAAGGGTAATGATGGTGGAGTGCGTTCTCATTACTGCTGGGCAAACTCATTTTTTAAATGGGGATGGTGGGTATATTGGTTTATAAAAAGTGGGGTGATCATTTCGTTAATGATTTTCTCTGAAAGGCTGCTAACATTTTTGTTTACCATGAGGAATGTCATACATTTAACAGTGTTCATGTAAGTCATTCTGTGATTGAGAATTTATTTTGAATTATCCTACCTTACTTGATCAAGGGGTGAATAACAGCAAATCTTATGGTTGTGTTAAATAAATCTTATGGTTGTGTTAAATGTTGCCACGTTGCTGTTTTATTTTCATGAAGGTGATCGCATTGGAGCAGATTTGCATGAATGTTATATTCACTGTTTAATGATTTTTTAAAAATGCTTGCGTTACATTTTCTTTTTTATCACTGATAGTGATAATGTATTTTCGGATCATGCAAGTTGCATGTTTTGTACATTTTTTTCTTTGCAACTAATTTTGATATAAAAGTGTTAATCTTATGGTCTGTATTTTAAGAAAAATATTGGCAGATGAGGATGCAGGTATTATATCACTTTGAAGATTGTTGGTTGAATGAAGATTAAGGGAAGAGTTTTATGAAAATGTCTGCTACTCATGTTCAGTCAAACATTAGCGGCGTTACGTCAAACTTTCCTATTCCTGAAAATGTGTTTGCGCTTACTGTTCAGGAAGTTTATCATTATACGGACAGTTTGTTTAAATTTCGCTTGAATCGTCCAGAAAGTTTTCGTTTTCGTTCTGGTGAATTTGTTATGATTGGTTTACCAAACGCAGAGAAACCGGTTTATCGTGCGTATTCGATTGCAAGTCCTTTTTGGGATGAGCAGCTTGAGTTCTTTTCAATCAAAGTTCCAGGGGGGGCATTAACGGAACATCTGCAAAAAATTAAAATTGGTGATACAGTGCTGATGCGTAAGAAAGCGACTGGAACATTGGTTCTTGATGCTCTTATTCCTGGAAAGCGTCTTTATCTTCTCTCAACGGGGACGGGTGTGGCCCCCTTTGCAAGTCTCATCCGTGATCCTGATACTTATGAAAAATTTTCAGAAGTGGTGCTTATTCAAACAACCCGTCAGCGAGATGAACTGGCTTATGCAAAGGATCTTGTCGCCTCTTTACAACAAGATCCACTGATTGGCGAATACGCAAAACAGTTGAAATTTTATCCTATGACCACCCGCGAACCTTCTGAGCATATGGGGCGCATTACAACTGTTATGGAAAGCGGTGATTTTTTTGAAACGACTAGTTTACCCAAAATTTCTTCTGATGAAGATCGTGTGATGATTTGTGGCTCTATGGCAATGTTGAAGGATTGTGCAAGGATGTGTGAATCCTTTGGTCTTGTTGAAGGTGCTAATAATGCACCTGCTACCTATGTTGTGGAGCGGGCTTTTGTAGGGTGAAAACAGAGCTCTCTGCATTTTATGTATGAAGCTCTACAGATCTAAGGATCTTTGCTGCTTTTATTTGTAAAAAGCCTTTTTATCTGCTTTTAAGGGTAGTGGGTGTTGCTTCCTTTACATGTTTTGTTCGTGATGCTGATACTTATGAAACATTTTCAGAAATGATGCTTATTCAAACAACACATTGGTGAGATGAATTTATTTGTGTGAGAGATCTTGTCGTCTTTTTCCCAGAAGATTTCTTGATTGGGGTATATGCACAACAGTTGAAATTTTATCCTGTGACCACTCGTGAATCTCTCGAGCAGGGGGGCATTACAACTGTTTTGTCGAGGGATCATTTTCTATAATGCATTGATTTATAATGGTAATAGAGAGCTGTTTATGGTGAATGAGAACCCTGAATATCGTGAGATTCTCTTATCTCTTCTATGTTGATCAATCAGAATCATTTGCTTGCAGGTTACAAGCGGGATCAGCGTAGCAATAAAAACTATAAAAGAAAGGCGTAAAATGTCTCTTATGAATCGTTTCAGGTGCCAAGGGTTCTCGCAACATTGGAAACGACAGATTTCTGCCAAATTTCTTTTGATGAAGGTGTTGTGATATTTTGTCTTTCTATGGTGGTGATATGGAAGAATGAGGGCGAGGGTGTATGAGGGGGAAATCTTTGTTAAGAGTGATCATATAGATCTGCGTCTTATATTGTGGAACGTGCTTTTGTTTGGGGAGAGGAGAGCTGTGTTGCTACATGTGCTAATGCGCTTATTGCATTCCAATCCCTTGCTGCTATAAGCTGTTTTGGGGCTATCCAAGAACCGCCAACGCAGAAGACGTTAGAAAGTTGGAGCCATTGTCTTGTATTTTCTTGTGTTATGCCGCCTGTTGGACAAAAGCGGATGTCAGAAAAGGGGGATGCTAAGGCTTGAAGAAAGGTGATGCCTCCTGCTGCTTTGGCAGGAAAAAATTTAAGATATGAATAGCCTTTATCTCGCGCTTGTATGAGCTCACTTGGTGTCATCACACCAGGGAGAAAGGGGATTTCACTGTTATTTGCACAATCGATTAATTGATTTGAAAAGCCAGGGCTTATAATAAATTTTGCTCCTGTCCGTTCGGCTTGTTCATAATGCTGAGGGCTCAGAATGGTTCCTGCGCCAACAATTGCTTGTGGCACTTCCTGTATAATTGCTTTTATTGCATCGCATGCGTTGGGAGTTCGCAATGTGACTTCAATTGTTTTGAGCCCACCTTTAATAAGGGCACGTGCTAAGGGTATGGCACTGTGCAGATCATCAATCTGCAAAATAGGTATAACAGTTTGTTGTTGGAGAAGTGATAAAAGAGCGTTTGTTTTTTGGCACATGATGTTTTCTGTTAAAGAGATGGTATTGTTTCATATAGTTTGATTTAGCACAATATGTTAAAGGATGAATGAATAAATCTTGAAATTGAATGAAACGCGCGTTATGGCAAAGAACATGGAAAAAAAATTTAGAGTTGCTGCACTTTATTGTTTTGCAGAATTAAAGCATTATCGTCAATTACAAAAACCTTTGCAGGATTTATGTCAAGCAAATGATATCAAAGGAACCCTGCTTTTGGCACAAGAGGGCATTAATGGAACTGTTGCGGGATCTTGTGCTGCAATTGAAACATTAGTGGGTTTTATTACAGCTGAACCAGCGTTTCAAACGCCGGAGATTAAATATTCATGGGCATCAAAAATGCCTTTTCATCGCATGAAAGTGCGGTTGAAGAAAGAGATTGTTACAATGGGGGTTGAAGGTGTTGATCCGTTAAAGGTTGTTGGAACTTATGTCGACCCTCAAGATTGGAATGCTCTTATTCAAGATGAAGAGACAATTCTCATTGATACGCGTAATGATTATGAGTATGCGATTGGGAGTTTTCAAGGAGCAATTGATCCACGTATTAAAACATTTCGTGAATTTCCTGAATGGGTACGCAAGCATGAAGCTGATTTAAAGAAGAAAAAGAAAATTGCCATGTTTTGTACAGGTGGGATTCGCTGTGAAAAATCAACGGCTTACGTGCGTGAACTTGGCTATGAACAGGTTTATCATTTAAAAGGCGGAATTCTGAAATATTTGGAAACAATTCCAAAAGAGGAAAGTTTGTGGTGGGGTGAGTGCTTTGTTTTTGATGAGCGTGTTTCTGTTCAACATGGTCTTGAAGAATGTGGGCGTGAACTGTGTCGTGCATGTCGTTCCCCTCTTAATGCTGAAAGCAAATTGTCACCTCATTATGAAGAAGGTGTTTCGTGTGATGCTTGTTATGATACGCGCAGCGAAGCTGATAGGCAGCGTTTTCGTGAACGTCATCGGCAATTTCGATTAGCAAAATTGCGTGCTCTTGATTCTCATCAAGAGTCCTAAAGGTATTGTCGTTTAAAGCTTAAATTTTTTACTTTTTTTGTTAAGAAAGAAAAGGGTTAGAAGACTGGGCGTTGTCCGGTCTTTTGTTTGTAGTGAAAGTTTCAGTTATTGATGAATCATTGTTTATTTTTACAATCAGCTTCCTTTCATTTCTTGTATTTGGTTGATTTCAAATGTTCCTCATTTATCTATGGCTGTTTGAAATATAAAAATGCTTTATTGATGGTGTCTGAGAGAAGAGAGTTTAAAAGGGGATGAGCTGGATGCGTTTCCCGATAAAATATGCAATGAAAGCGCTCTTTTGTATGGAGGTGTTAAGTGTATGGGGGGATGGTAAAGATATGATGATGGGCTTATGATATTCATCAATATTACAGATGATGAAGTTGAGAAATGCATTATTATAAGCATTCTTATGATGGAATGTTTAGAGATAAGAGAGTCATCATTATGGATTGCATAGCGCAAATTCTCCACAAAGGAATTCCAAGCAAACAGATTTTTTAACAAAAGTTGCAAATAAGTGACACAATGATGCGGCTTTTTATAAGGCTTACAAGTGATTAAAAGAAATAGAGTGACTTATTTTTTGCCAGAATCTGTTGTTTTTTTACATCATATTTTCTTTAAAAATTAAAAAATGTTTAAATAAAAAAAAATCATTGAAATAAAGAGCGATTCATCTTATATCGAGCCTTGCCCAAAGTCGCACGTGCCTGTGGGTGTCCGCTGGTTCTCAAATGGTGAGATTAACCGGTACGGTACCTGGAACTAACCGCTCCAGTCATTCTTACGGCCAACCGAAAGAGTGAGGACATCTTGAAGCAACGACGGTGCGGGCCTTTCTGGTGTCTTCCAGCTGTCCAAATGCTGGGATAACTATAGAGGCACACCTCATTGCCTTCAGTGCGGAAGTGGTTTTCTCAACTCCAATCAAAAAGGCAGATAAAATAGGATAACGCAGTTTCTGCGCTGTTCTTTCATTGTATGCAATATTGGTTTCTTTCTGATTATGAAAGTAATCAGAGTGCTGATATTAGCTGTATGTGTTTTGTCTTTTAGCTATTGGCGGCTCTATGCTGTCCAAGCATAGAGGAGGGGTTTTATTCCCTTAGGAGAATTGATAGATGGCGACGCAACGTATTCGCGATTTTCTTGCAACACATCGTTCTGAAGGTCCATGCTTAATTGTTGACCTAGATGTTGTCCGTGAAAATTATTTAAATTTTGAAAAAGCTCTTCCGCAGTCTCGTATTTTCTACGCGATAAAGGCAAATCCAGCGCCTGAGATTTTGCGTTTGCTTACTTCTTTAGGCTCATCTTTTGATGCGGCTTCTGTGGCAGAAATTGAAATGGCTTTAAAAGCGGGGGCAACCTGTGATCGTATTTCTTTTGGAAATACCATCAAAAAAGAGCGTGATATTGTTCGTGCATATGCACTTGGTATTTCCCTTTACGCCGTTGATTGTGTTGAAGAAGTGGAAAAAATTGCGCGCGCTGCTCCAGGAGTTCGCGTGTTTTGCCGTGTTCTTACCGATGGAAAAGGCGCTGAGTGGCCCTTGTCACGTAAGTTTGGTTGTGTTCCTGCTATGGCGGTTGATGTATTGCGTCGAGCACATCAATTGGGTTTGCAAGCGTATGGTGTTTCTTTTCATGTGGGGTCTCAGCAAACTGATCTTAGGGCGTGGGATCGTGCTCTATCGGATGCAGCTACGGTTTTTAAGCGTTTGGAGCAAGAAGGAATTTCCTTGAAATTGGTTAATATGGGCGGTGGTTTTCCAACGCGTTATTTAAAAGATGTTCCTAGCGAACAAACTTATGGAACAGCTGTTTTTGATTCGTTAAAAAAATATTTTGGTAATCGTATTCCTGAAACGATCATTGAACCAGGACGTGGGATGGTTGGTAATGCGGGTGTTATTCGCACAGAAGTTGTTCTGATATCCAAAAAAGCAGACGATGATAATATCCGATGGGTTTATCTTGATGTGGGAAAATTTAATGGTTTGACTGAGACTATGGATGAAGCAATTCGCTATCCTATTGAAACGCCTCATGATGATAAGGCTATGGAGCCTTGCATCTTAGCAGGGCCAACATGCGATTCGGCAGATGTCCTTTATGAAAAAACGCCTTATCTCCTCCCTTTATCTCTGACAGTGGGCGATGAGTTGTTGATTCATGGAACGGGTGCTTATACGGCAACTTATGCATCGGTTGCTTTTAATGGTTTTGAGCCTTTGCGATCCTATGTGATTTAAGTCTTTTTTTATTGATGACAAGATGTATAGTGGGGAGGCGTGTGACAAATATGGATATGATACATTTTCAAACAAAAGATGGTGCGCTTTTTAGCCTTGCATGTGAGCAAGAGGCTGATGCGCCCTATCGGGAACAGTTACTTGATTTAGCTTTGGGAAAGGGGCGTAAGCGTAAGTCGTCAGAGGTTTTGCGTCGTGGGCGGTTGGCTGCCTGTGGGCTTTCCTTTGTCGTTAAAAATGCACTTGGAGAGCTTGTGGGCAGTGTACGTCTTTGGCATGTTCGGTTTAACAAAGAGCAAAATGCTATACAATATGCTTTGCTTTTAGGACCTTTGGCTGTTTCAGCAGAATATTCTGGTATGGGAATAGGATCTGTTCTGATGCAACATGCAATTAAAACAGCAAGAGAACTCGGTCATGGTGCCATTTTATTAGTGGGTGATAGTGCATTTTATCAGCGTTTTGGTTTTTCAAACAGGCTCACAAAAAATTTGGCAATGCCTGGTCCTTATGAAAAACACCGTTTTCAAGCATTGGAATTAATACCAGACTATCTTGCCGCATCTCATGGCACTCTGATTCCTAGTGGAGAACGAGAAGTTTTGAGTCGTTTGCAGCGTCATAAAGTGGCTTAAAAGACGGATTTATTTTCTAACCGTAAAATCTAGGGAAACTCTCCATATTTGTGCATGGCAGGTTTTGTCTTTAAATACAAAGTGTTAGGATAGTTTTGTTGCTCAGCAGGTTTTTGCCTGCATGTGCATTTTGCTCTGTTTGATCATTGCAGTGTGTTCATTGAGGGTGTTTTGTATTTATATTGTTTTTAAGGGGCGTTTGATGAAAAGGTTGATGTGATTTTATTGCTCTTTTTATAGAATTTTTTCGTTGCTTCATGTCCCCAAAGTTTTTCATTGCAGGTTAAAAGAGAGGCTTAAGAACAGGAGAAATGGTTTTAAAATCTTGTTTTGAAAGGGGTGTATGTTTCGTAAATTGTCGTGTTCAAGAGACCAGTTTCTTTTGAAATTATAGATGTCATTATAACTAAAATAGTTAGTTTGATTGTGAGGGGTTGTGAGTTCAAAATGATAATTCTCAAGAGGAGAGGTTAGTTTTCAGAAGGTCCTTTGCGAAGGTCGATTCGACTATATTATACCGTGCAAATATGCGCTTTTCATGGATTGAATCAAATCTATGGGTGTGTGTGTTCTGATAAGACAACAATATTGCTCTGTTGTGTTTAACAGTTTTGCTTATCATTGTGATAGGAAAGGGGAGGAAGTGTTGCACGATGATATTCGTCAATTTTACCGTTATGTTTAAAGAAAACAAGTTTAAGAGTTTGTGTACAAGGCGATCTCTTATTGAAGCAGAATGAAGAGCGTGAGAGAAGTTCTTGGGAGGGCAATTATAAGGAAAGTTTCTTTAGAGTTGAGTAAAACAATCAATTTATGCATTTAAGAACAGTATTTTTTAAAGATTAAGGATAGTATTACAACATCCTCTATCATAAAGAGGCAAATATTTTTTATCTCCTTTATCTATACGCAAGAGAAATTATAAGCGTTTTAGATAAGGTAAAGGCTTTGTTTTTTAAATCTCAAACTGTACCATCCTTTCTAAAAAGTTCATTCTTAAAAGTATGCACATATTCTCGCATTTAATAAGAGTTTGATGAGGAATAAGCATTCAGTATCTAATACTATATCATCTCTTTAGAGGAGATAACGTTATAGGAAAGTGAGAGAAGCAATTGATGAGGGGTACAAAAACACTCCATAATTTTCATGGATAAAACTCAGTGACCTGAGGGGGTATCGGTGAGTGGTGGTGTTTTTTTGAGAAAAAACGTCATGAATGTTAAGACGATAAAGATGATAGCCATGATCAAGAAAATGTCGCTAAAAGCCATAACCGTTGCTTGTATGCGCGCCATATTAAAAAGTTGAAAGAGGGCAAGTGTATGGGAATCAAAAGTTGCCGTTTTGAAGTACGCAGTGAGGCTTGAAAGTATTTCCGTTGCCTGTCTATTTCCTTGTTGGAGAGTTTCGGCTATGCGTTCATAGTGGAGGTCTGTGCGTTTTGTCATAAGAGTGCTGATAATAGCAAGCCCTACGGCACCGCCAAGATTACGTGTGAGATTAAAAAGTCCAGAGGCATTTTGCATACGTTCTGGTGGGAGTGTTCCAAGGGCAATATTGTTCACAGGGACCATACATAACATAATGGAAGCACCACGGAGAACTTGAGGCCAAAACAGCTCCCAAAAATCCCAGTTGTCTGTGATGGAGCTTGCCAACCAAGTTCCTAAGGCAAAGCCAAAAAGTCCTATTGCCATCATCAAACGTTCATCAATGTGTGCTGAAAGGAATCCAGCAACAGGCGCGGTTAATAACATGACAAATCCTGAAAGGAATAATGTTTCTCCGATCATAAGCGCATCGTAATGGCGAATTTGGCTCAAATAGACGGGATAAAGATATGTGAGTCCATAAAGACCTATGCCAAGCATAAAAGAAAAAATGGCTGCGGTTGAAAAATTAAAATTGGCAAAAGCCGTAAGATCAACGATCGGTTCTTTCGCAGTCAAAGCACGCCAGAAGAAGAAAACTGCAGACAAGATCATGATAATGAATAAGTTTAGAATCAGTTTATCGCTAAACCAATCATGGCGAGCGCCTTCTTCTAGAATATATTCTAATGCTCCGAGAAAAACAGCCATCGATATGAGGCCTAACCAGTCAAATTTAGCCATTAAAGAGGGGGTTGCTTTATCAAAATCAATCAATTTCCAAGCAAGAATTGAGATAATAATGCCGCAGGGTACATTGATGAGAAAAAGCCAGTGCCATGAGGAGATATGACAGAGATAGCCTCCTACTGTTGGACCAATGGTTGGCGCTAGTGTTGCTACTAGTCCAACAATAGGTGTGACAATTGGGCGTTTGGAAGGAGGAAAAAGGATATAAGATGCAACAAAAACGCTAGGAATAATCCCTCCACCAATAAAACCTTGGAGTGCACGGTAGACAATCATCTCTTCAATAGATGTTGCTGTTGCACAAAGAATAGAGGTAATCGTAAATCCAACAGCCGATATGGTAAAGAAAACGCGTGTTGAAAGCAATCTTCCTAAGAATCCAGAAAGGGGCAACATGATGACTTCAGCGATGAGATAAGAGGTTTGAATCCATGAAATCTCTTCAGAACTTGCTGCAAGACCCGCTTGAATTTCAGCTAAAGAGGAGGAAACGATTTGAATATCCAAGATAGCCATAAACATACCAAAGGCCATCGCAATAAAAACCACGATTGTGCGGATTTCGGTGCGCTCTTGAGAATGTTTTGCCTCTGATGGGGGAGATGTCATAGTAAGATCATTTGCTTTTTATAAGAGATTTTCATCTTGTGGTTTTGTCCGTGTATCAATTTCCACAGAGACACTCATGCCCGCTCTAATATGTCCAGTTTTTAAAACTTCTTCTGGAATAGAGATCCGTATAGGAATACGTTGAACGATTTTGGTGAAGTTGCCTGTGGCATTTTGTGGAGGGAGAAGGGAAAAAACAGCTCCTGTTGCCGGTGCAATAGAGAGAACAGTTCCTGTAAAAGCATCTTTTTTGAAAGCATCAACAGTAATATAAGCTGTTTGTCCAACATGAATATTTTGCAACTGTGTTTCTTTATAGTTTGCGTCAATATAAAGCTGTTGTGTTGGGACTAATGCTGCAAGACGTTGGCCATTTGCAACAAAATCTCCCGTTTTCGCGGACAAATTGCCAATAATCCCATCAAATGGAGCCCGTATAATGGTTGAATCAAGATCACGTTGTGCTTTTTCACGCGTGAGTTCTAAACTTTTTGTTTGGCTTTCTGTTTCAATTCGTTGTGCTTCTAACACTTGAATATTTGCGCGCGCTGCAGCTATTTGTGCATTCGCACGATTAACATTCGCAATGGCTTGTTCATAAGCTGATTTGGCATCATCAACGTCTGCTTGAGGAGCATAACGACTGGCTTTAAGCTCCGTCATGCGTTTTAAGGTGAGTTGTGCATTGGTTGCTATAGCGGAAGCGGCAGCTTTTTGTGCTTGTGCATCATCTAGCGCACTGTGAGCAGCTGTAATTTGTGCATCAATACGCAGAAGTGTTTTTTGTTGCGTGTTAAGGCGGGCTTCTGTCTGTTCTAAGGCGATTTTGTAATCACCATTGTCTAAGCGGAATAAGATATCATCTTTTTTTACAGTTTGGTTGGCTTTAATAGCAATTTTTTCTATATATCCATTTAATTTAGGTGCGATAGCTGCTATGTCTCCTTGTACATAAGCATCATCAGTGGTGAGCATATAACGCCATTGTGTTATCCATTTATAGCTAAACCACAGCAAACAAAGAGCAAGGACGATAAGAAGAATACGGATTATTTTCGTCTTTGTTTTTTTTAAATATCTGGTTGAAGCAATCGTCTCAGATATGGACATAATTCTACACTTTCAATTTTATGTTTCAATGAGTGAAACAAGCATATCACTGTCAAGGGAGGTGATGTATCTGCAAGGATGATAAAAGCTTTTCAAGCAATGGAATAATTTCAGAAGCATAATGCTAAATATAGAAAGTTGCAAGTATCCAGAGATTATTTTATCGCGCATTTTTTACAAATGCCTCGTATTTCTAAAGTACTCTTCCGTGCTTGAAAATCAACCGCTTGAACCATTTGTTTCAAGTCAGAGACAATCGTTTGGTTTTGTATTTCATTCACCTTACCACAGTTTTCGCAAATGATGAAGGTGGTGAGTTCGTGCTGGCAATTTTCAGGATGTAAACAGGCTACAAAAGCATTTACACTTTCAAGACGATGAATACATTTTAATTGCACAAGTTTTTCTAATGCGCGGTAAACTTGGAGTGGTGCACGAAATCCTTCATCGCGTAAATGATTAAGAATCGCATAAGCACTTAAAGGCCCTTTTGCATTCTTTAAAGTGTTTAGAACCAATGTTTGGTTACGCGTAAGTTTAGATGACATTAATACCTTCCTATTGCTCTGATGAAAAGCATAGAGTGTGTGAGATCTTTGTGCAATGGTGTATCGTAGCAATGTGCACTCAGTTTGTGTGTATTTTATTTTGTATCGAGTTTTGAGTGTGTTGTTATTTCAGGTTAGTATTATAATGGGATTATAAAAAGCATTCTTTTCGCATTTTTTTAAAAAAATGATATTGACTCTTTAG
>NZ_JAQITA010000011.1 GCF_028618575.1 Bartonella sp. ML70XJBT.G
TTGTGCTGAGACTGTTGTGCTTTAAGATGCTGTGATAATCCATCTTCAGATGGTGAAAAGTGTTTTTGGGCGATTTCCAAACGAGAGCTTGTTTATAGGGATTTTGCTGATTGGTGAGAGAAATATCCTCAAAGAAAGAACTGCAGAATGAATATTTTATCCCACGAGGTTTGTTTATAAAGTGCTCTATAATACTTGTTTGTTTACATCCTGTCATGAAATTTGAAAATATTTTCTTTTTGCTGAAAAGCGTGTTACCAGTCGTTTTGATCAATATGTTTCTTCTTTTTTGTATCAGAAAATTTAAACAGAGGCTTTGTAAGAATGTTTTGTTCCCGTTTTTTTAAAAATCGTGAAATCTATGGACCGCTTTGTGTTGGTTTTGACCCGAGCCATAAAGTTTTGCAATCATGGAGTTTGAGCCCTGATGATAGGGGACTTAGAGATTATTGTGATATCCTTTTAACAGCGGTTGTGGGCAATGCGGGTATTATAAAGCCGCAAGTGGCATTTTTTGAATTGTATGGTGTGGAAGGTCTTCGAGTTCTGAAAGAGCTTATAGAAAATGCACGGGAACAAGGTTTATTGGTGATCGCTGATGCAAAAAGAGGGGATATTGGTTCTACCGTTGAAGCATATGGTCAAGCTTGGCTTGGTTCAAACAGTGCTTTTAAAGCAGATGCCATAACCGCCAATGCTTTTCTTGGTTTTGATGCTCTTATTCCGATGATAAAAATTGCAGAAGAAACAGCAACAACAGTTTTTGTGGTTGTGCAATCCTCAAATCCAGAAGGTAAGGATATTCGTAATGCCCGCATTGGTGATCAAACAGTCTCTGTTCATTTGGCACAGCGCATTTGTGACTATAATAGCCAGTCTTTGGGAAAAAATCATGCTGTTGGTCCTATTGGCGCGGTTGTGGGAGCAACTCTGGGCAGTGAAGCAAAAGAGACAATCGAACAATTAAAAAATTGCTTGTTTCTTGTTCCAGGTATTGGTGCTCAGGGAGGGACGATCACACAACTGACAAATCAGTTTCCTCAAAAGCTATGGCAGAATATTATTCCTTCTATTTCAAGAGCCATTACCGATGCTGGTCCAAAGAGTGTTGATTTAAAAATGCACATTCATGATTTTGCCGAGCAGGCTAAAAATACGCTTATGTTTTAAAGATTTTTGCATAGACAAAAAATTGGAGAATCCTCATAAAAGAAGACTTTTTCGAGGAGAAAGCTTCTGTTTTGCTAAAATCAATCCTTGTTTTCCTTTTTTTAGGCTGGGAGAGGGATATACATGCAAAAGACGGGCTTTGGAAGAGGGAAAGCGTTGTTAGATAATAGAGATTACTTATTGCCTCACGCCTTGTTTCTCTCATTTAATACTCAATATGTAAACCTTATAATATCTTGTATCGCTATCCTAAACAACGCTGTTTTACGGCATAATGAGATCATTTCTGTTTTTGCATATTGAAAGAGAATTCAAAATGTCCCAAGATTCTTTCATTTCAAATCTCATCCCATGATGAATGAAGAAAAATCATGTCTCTTGTATGCACAAGTTTTGCAATAAAAATACTTGAAGATAAGGAATAAAAAGGCTTGTTATGAATCGACTCAAGACAAGGGCGCGGTGACGATCTTGGAGGGCAGAGAGAATAAAGGTGTCGTTCATAGCTTCATGCTACAAATTTTTGTAGAGCCGATTATCTCAAGGCAATTGACATTTCCTTTGTAAAGCAAAGGTTGGTGTGTGTTACACTGGTGTCTATGAGGCTTATCATTGAGAAAGCTATTGCAGGGTTTATTGCTATAAGATAAGACACATAATATCTGTAAAGACAAATTGTTGTTAGAGAATCCTATGTCATCATTACCGGAAAAAACCAAAGCACGTTTACCTCGTGGTTTTGTGGATCGCACGAGTGCACAATTATATGCAACGGAGACCATGATTGCTCAGATTCGTGAAGTTTATGAACTTTATGGTTTTGAAGCGCTGGAAACACCGATTTTTGAATATACGGATGTGTTGGGAAAGTTTTTACCTGATGCAGATCGTCCAAATGCAGGGGTTTTTTCGCTGCAAGATGATGATGAGCAATGGATGTCTTTGCGTTATGATCTCACCGCACCTCTTGCTCGTTATTTTGCAGAGAATTTTGAAACTTTGCCAAAACCTTATCGCAGTTATCGCTTGGGCTTTGTGTTCCGCAATGAAAAACCTGGACCAGGGCGATTTCGGCAATTTATGCAGTTTGATGCTGATATTGTTGGTACACCAACCGTTGCTGCGGATGCCGAAATTTGTATGATGGCAGCTGATAGTTTGGAAAAATTGGGCTTTCAGCATGATGACTATGCTATTCGGCTCAACAACCGAAAAATTCTCGAGGGGGTCTTAGAGTTGATTGGTTTGCAGGGGGATGATCAAGTTGAAAAGCGCTTAAGTGTTCTTCGTGCAATGGATAAACTGGATAAGTTTGGTCTTGAAGGGGTGCGTTTGCTGTTGGGCAAAGGGCGTTTGGATGAAAGTGGTGATTTTACAAAAGGTGCACAGCTTAAAGATAAAGAGATAGATCGTATTCTTTCTTTACTCACCGTAGAAGCTGAAACGGCAGAGGAAACGCTTGATGCTCTTAGACAAGTTGTTGATCAGAGTGAGCAAGGGCTTGAAGGGGTGCGTGAGCTTGAGGAGATGCAGGAAATCTTTGCTGCAAATGATGCTCAAAACCGCATCAAAATTGACCCCTCGGTGGTGCGGGGGTTGGAATATTATACGGGACCTGTTTTTGAGGCTGCTTTGCTTTTTGATGTTCTCAATGATGATGGACAAAAAGTTGTTTTTGGTTCCGTTGGTGGTGGGGGGCGCTATGATGGCTTGGTGGCGCGCTTTCGTGGGGAAAATATTCCAGCAACAGGTTTTTCTATTGGTATTTCACGCTTAATCGCTGCTTTGCAGAATCTTGGCAAATTGCCTGTCAAAGAAAAGACGGGGCCTGTTGTGGTGCTGATGATGGATAAAGAACCAGAAATGGTTGCGCGTTATCAAAAAATGGTCATGCAATTGCGTAATGCTGGAATTTGTACTGAACTCTATTTGGGGGCAGCAGGGATGAAGGCGCAGATGAAATATGCTGATCGCCGCCAAGCACCTTGTGTGGTTATCCAAGGTTCACAAGAGCGCGAGAGTGGAAAAATACAGATCAAGGATTTGATTGAAGGGGCGCGGTTATCCCATGAAATCAAAGATAATCAAACATGGCGTGAAAGCAGACCAGCGCAAGTGATGGTTGATGAAGAGCAATTGGTCCAAACCGTACAGGATATTTTGGCTGCCCAAAGGCGGTAAAAGTTTAAAAAAACATTCGGCTGGATTTTTGTCATTCTCTTTTAAGGATTTGTACTTTGCACATTTGAATGTGCTTATGCACAAGGGCATAAGTTGTAGTGCTTTTTTTGGCTTGTGCTGGATAAACAAGAAATGTTTTTTAGGGGTAAAGGCGTTTTATGTACTATCACCAGCCCTTTCGAAGGGATGATGAGGGCATTTTCGTGAACAAAACATGCGGGAAAGTCATCTCACTTGTATCATTCCCTTTAGTAAAGGGAAGGTGTCATTCATCTTGGTTTAAACATTTGTTTTCTCACCTGCTTGTATAAAATTCTTTGGTTTTCTTGTGCACTATACAGAATTTAGCATGTGCGGATTATGGGAGAGACCGAGAGCATTTTCTCTCAAAGATTTGTTCGTGTTTCACAAAACAATGAAAAAACTTAAATCGAACAATTTTTGACAGCAAAATATTGCATCAATTGGAAGCTGCTATAATAGTAACTAATTGATAATATTTATTTTTTTACAAAATGAATTGCTTAGTGGAGAAATACAATGGTTCAATATGATTTTACTGTGCTTTATGAAAGAAATCCTTTTATTCTTAAAAGGCCTGAGGATATTGGCAAATCATTTAAGCTTCCTCCCTCACATTTTGGCTTTGAAGATCTTCCGCAAATTACCTTTTCGGGAGCGCCTGAGAGCCGGAGGATGATTGGTGGGCTCTCATTTGTTGGATTAAAGAGTTTTTTTGTTATGTTGTGGCAAGTGGCGAAAATATCAGAGGAAGATGAGATGGATTTATGGTTTGATCAGGTTACATTAGATCATGATGTTCTTGATGAATTTTTGGATTGCGATTTTTCAACGCAAGAATCGCACTATCTTAGTTTTGAAAGTTTTAAAAAAGGTCTCAACGAATTAGAACGTTACAAAATTATTGCCAAGGGGATAAAAGAAGGGTGCTATTTCATAAATCCAGATATCTTTGGACTTCCTGAAGGTGATGAAGATTTTGAGTTCTCTGAAGAGGAAGAAGAGAATACATTGTTTACTGTAGAACACCCAAATAAACGACTGCTTTAGCGGTCGTTCTTTTCAAAGAATCTTCATTTTGAGGGCCAGTGTCTTTAAAGAGACAGTTTAAAGTATATGGTTATTCTTTACCGCAGCAAAATTGATCCTTTTGCGAGGGAGTATATATTGCTTTATTATAGGGCTATGGTTGAGGGGAGTATGTTTTTTGAGGGGGGAGAAAAATTTGTTAAGGGTGTTGATGGAGGCTGAGATGCGTTGGTCGCATATTCTTGTTATGTAATATTGGACCATATTTTCATTTATAATAATCCCCCAATATTGTCAGTTTCTTCCCTATTGCGTCCATCAAAACCATTTGCACGTTACAAGCGGAATGAGCGTGTGCGAAAAATCATAGAGGAAAGGCGTAAAATGCTTCTCGTCAATCGTTTCAGGTGCAGGTATTGCAAATATGAGGTATGACAAATTTTTCAATTTATCATTCATAAAACACAAAAAACATAAACTCCTTCTGAGGAAGGAGTTTATGCTAGAAAGTTTGCATTTGATAACTGTATAATTAGTCTTCAAATTAATTTTTCAAGGTTTTTAAAACATTTTGTGGTGAAGAAATTTCGTAAGGATCTATTGTGCAATTGTCTGCAAAACCTGGTTCTTCAAACCATTGTTCAACGACACCATCATTAATTACAGCGGCATAACGCCATGAGCGCATGCCAAAACCAATATTGTCTTTTGCAACCAGCATACCCATTTTGCGGGTGAATTTACCAAACCATCAGGAATTAATTTGATGTTTTTGATACCTTGCGCTTTGCTCCAAGCATTCATGATAAAAGCATCGTGACGGAAGGGCAATAAATTTCATCAATGCCAATTCTTGCACGTACATATTGGATCATATCTTCATTTATAATGATGATTTATCGTTATTCATATTGAATCATACCCTCAATATTGTCAGTTTCTTCCCTGTTGCGTCCATCAAAACCATTTGCACGTTACAAGCGGAATGAGCGTGTGGATAAAATTATAGAGGAAAGGCGTAAAATGCTTCTCGTCAATCGTTTCAGGCGCAGGTGTTGCAAATATGAGGGATGACAAATTTTTCAATTTATCATTCATAAAACACAAAAAACATAAACTCCTTCCTAAGAAGGAGTTTATGCTAGAAAGTTTGCATTTGATAACTGTATAATTAGTCTTCAAATTAACTTTTCAAGGTTTTTAAAATATTTTGTGGTGAAGAAATTTCGTAGGGGTCTGTTGTACAATTGTCTGCAAAACCTGGTTCTTCAAACCATTGTTCAACGACACCATCATTAATCACAGCAGCATAACGCCATGAGCGCATGCCAAAACCAATATTGTCTTTTGCAACCAGCATACCCATTTTGCGGGTGAATTCACCAGAGCCATCAGGAATTAATTTGACATTTTTGATACCTTGCGCTTTGCCCCAAGCATTCATGACAAAAGCATCATTGACGGAAAGGCAATAAATTTCATCAATGCCAACTTTTTTAAATTCATCATAGAGTTTTTCAAAATCAGGAAGCTGAAAGGTTGAGCAAGTGGGAGTAAAGGCTCCAGGAAGAGAAAAAAGAATGACCCGTTTTCCTTTAAAATATGCATCGCTGTTTACGTCTTGCCAGCGATAAGGATTATCTCCATCAACCGATTCATCACGCACACGCGTATGGAAGGTGGTGTTGGGAACTGTTCTTTTCATCATAACTATGCTCCTGTCTTCTTTATGAAATTTATGTTTTCAGCAGTCTTGGTATTTAACGACTCTTTAAGAGGGCGCCTTAAATAATCCTTGCTTTTCCGTTTAAGTGTGCAAGTATTTCGTTACCTCGTCAAGTAGAATTAACGATCGACTTTGACCGATATTCACTTTAAAATTAAAGAAAATATTTTAAAGGCGTTTTTGTGATGATAACGACAGTTTTAACCATGGCTTTTCCAGATCAAAGACTGGGAACGTCTGGTTTACGCAAGAAAGTGTCGGTTTTTCAACAGCCCCATTATGTGGAAAATTTTATACAGTCTGTTTTTAACGCTATTGGCTCTGTTGAAGGAAAACTGCTTATTCTTGGAGGCGATGGGCGCTATTTCAACCACACTCTTTTACAAACGGTCTTGAAAATGGCGGCGGCTCATGGTGTTGCTTGTGTGAAGGTGGGAAGAGGGGGCATTCTTTCCACACCGGCGGTTTCACATCTTATTCGTAAAACCCATGCTTATGGGGGATTTATTCTTTCCGCAAGTCATAATCCTGGGGGAAAAGAGGGCGATTGTGGTATCAAATATAATATTGCTAATGGTGGACCTGCTCCCGAAGCTCTATGTGAAGCTATTTTTTCAGCCTCACAACAACTTTCTTGTTATAAAATTTTTGAGGCTGCAGATGTTGATTTAGAGAGAGAAGGTACAACTTTTCTAGGATCTATGCGGATTGATATCATTGACCCTGTAGCGGATTATGTTGCTTTGATGCAGGAGATTTTTGACTTTGATTGCATTGCTCAAGCTGTGGAGAGAGGGCTTAGTTTGCGATTTGATGCCATGCATGCGGTCACAGGGCCTTATGCTCATGCAATTTTTGAAAAATGTTTAGGATTTCCTGAAGGAACGGTGGTCAATGGCATTCCTTTACCAGATTTTGGAGGGGGGCATCCAGATCCTAATTTGGTTTATGCTAAAGATCTTTATGATTTATTGATGTCTGATCAAGCACCTGATATGGGGGCAGCATCGGATGGGGATGGAGATCGTAATCTTATTATTGGGCGTGGGCAATTTGTCACGCCTTCTGATTCCTTGGCTATTATGGTTGAGCATGCCCATCTGATTAAAGGTTATCGCCAAGGTATTGTGGGGATTGCGCGTTCTATGCCAACAACGCGTGCTGTTGATTTGGTTGCTAAAAAAAGAGGATTAAATTGTTTTGAAACACCAACGGGGTGGAAATTTTTTGGATCGCTTTTGGATGCGGGAAAGGTGACTTTTTGTGGTGAAGAAAGTTTTGGAACCGGTTCTTACCATATTCGCGAAAAGGATGGTTTGTGGGCTGTATTATTTTGGTTAAATCTTTTAGCTCTCACAGGAAAATCTGTTGCAGAGATTGTGCAGCAGTATTGGAAAAACTATGGGCGTTTTTACACGTTACGTTATGATTATGAGAGCGTGGAGAGTGATAAAGCAGAAGCGCTTATAGAGCAATTGCGTGCGGATTTACCACAAGTGAGAGCGGAAATTGCTGGGTTGCGGGTGGAAAAAGCAGACGATTTTACCTATTATGATCCCGTTGATCAGAGTGTGAGTACCAAGCAGGGTATACGTGTTTTTTTTGAGAATGGCGCACGGCTTGTGGTCCGCTTATCGGGGACAGGAACGTTGGGTGCTACTTTACGGCTTTATTTTGAACAATTTGAGGGGGATCCTTGTAAACATCATCAAGATCCGCAAAAAGTGCTCCACCCTATACAAAGGGCAGCACTGGAATGGTTGAACATAGAGCAGAAATTGGGGCGCAAGCATCCTGATATTATCACATGAGAGAGCTGGATTGCTTTTAAAGATACTTTGATGTCTTTGGGGAGGGGGAGTTTATTTGTTTTCTTAAAAGAGCTCGCCTTATTTTTGAGAAGATCGTATTCTTTCAAGCTGAAGCATGATTTGATTGCAAAGGCGAAATGCTGCTGACAAAAATGATCATATGCGCAGCGACCAAGAGAGTCTTGAAAATCCGAAATCTGAGCGTGAAATAAACCCACTTTGTGGGTATCCCAGAATTCCGAGAGATTTTGCACTGTCCAAGTGCTTCCCAGCACTAAACGCAGAATGCTGACTAGGGTTCAGCATTTTCAAGCTTTCGGAATACCAATGCGAGGGTACTCGCAACCGGCGGAGGAAAAATGCAGACCAGAAATCCTCATAACGATATTTTCATTGACAAATTCATTGGCAAAAAATTCGCTTCAGACGAAACATGCTGAAAATGTCTCAAAAACAATTAGAACAGTCTTTAGGAGTAAGCTTCCAGCAAATTCAAAAATATGAAACAGGATTAAATCGTGTTGGAGCTGGGCGTTAAAGGAAATTGCCGATATCTTAAATGTTCCCATTGCCTTTTTTTACGCCGATCTCTTCACAAAACAACACACTCCCACCCATCATGATGAAGTCATCTCAAGCAGAGAAGAATATCTGCTGCTCAAAAGATTTCGCGTTCTCACCTCGATAAAACGCAGAGCGATTTTACAATTACTTTCTGAACCAAATGAAAGCTTTTAAAATCATGCGCCCCCCACAGGCTTTGTTTATCAGCATCCAGCGTATTAAAAAAGCATCCCTTTAAATGCTGATTGAATGAATAGCATGCCGCCTTTTATCTAAAGAAAAGCTGTGTTCATTTTTATTGTAAATTTCCTGAAATTACTTTATAAATTGAGAGATGCTTTGATCGCATACGCGGCGATCAAGAGGGAACTGAAAGCCCCAAGCTCTAGCGTGTAAATAGACCCACTGATGTGGGTATCCCGGGATTCCGGGAGTTTTTGCTATGTCCAGGTGTTTTAGGCACTAAAAGCAAAAAAGCTGACTAGAGCTCAGTACTTTCAGACTCCCGGAATACCAACGCGAGGGCGCTCGCAACCGGTGGGAGGGGAAATGCAAGGTAAAAATCCTCATAACGACAAATTCATTGATCAATTCGTTGGCAAAAAAATTCGCTTCAGACGAAACATGCTGAAAATGTCTCAAAAACAATTAGGACAGTCGTTAGGAGTAAGCTTCCAGCAAATTCAAAAATATGAAACAGGATTAAATCGTGTTGGAGCTGGGCGTTTAAAGGAAATTGCTGATATCTTAAATGTTCCCATTGCCTTTTTTTACGCTGATCTCTTCACACAACAACATACTCCCACCCATCATGATGAAGTCATCTCAAGCAGAGAAGAATATCTGCTGCTCAAAAGATTTCGCGTTCTCACCTCGATAAAACGCAGAGCGATTTTACAACTTCTCTCTGAGCCAAGTGAAAACTTTTAAATTATGTACTAGGGTCATATTGCCTCAATGCTTTATGCCGTTATTTTTCGCGTATTTTAATAAGCACATCCTCCACAAGGAATAAAATGCACAATCTTAAATCAATAATTCTTAAAAGCAATCAAATCACTAAATTCACCGGTTGCAGTGTTGTAACCAAAGGTATCAGCATTATTTTCCAACACTTTGCCAACGATAATCGCTGCTTCTTCACCGGAGTTGCTTGCAATTTGACGTGCTGATGCTTGGAGAATACAGTAAATGATATGAAGCTTCTGGTTAGGATTGTTTCCTTTAACAGTCAGCGCATTTACTACACGCAACAACGCGGCTCTACTATCAGCAACCATTATTTCAGTTGTGATCAGAAGGCTGGCAATTGAAACAACATTCTGCAAAACAGAACGCTACAAAATATTATCGTATTGTTCGTGAACATATTTGCTAAAGCTATCTCTTGTTGCTCTCAAGTTCATTTTGCAATGCTGCTCATAAACTCTATAATGGTAAAGTCATACCATCATCTTCACGCTTATGAAGAAGCACACTGTTACCTCAATGTCGTGAGAGCTATTGTATTTATAAGAGGTATTTTTACTGTTTGTTTCCTGCTTATACTTCAAGAGTTTTTATCTATATATCAATCCTGTTTATGGACGTGCGCGTAAAAAGTTTTATCTGCTTCACTATAAAGGGGATGAGATGAAAGAAGCGTATGGTATGTGAGAGTTCGAAATAAGAAAATTTGGTTTTCGAAGCCTTTATTCGGCATCTAAAATGGTGAGCTATCAATATGTTCATGAAAAACAGTTGGGAAGAACCTGTTATGGCTTTGTGGGGTGTAAGAGGCTCTCTTTACAAATATGCTAGGGTTGAGAAAATCTTTTACTTGTCCCAGAGGTGTTAAGATTTTTGAAGGTGTAGGTAGACTGTTAATGATACAATGACTATCGGACCGCGAACAGCCCGATAGTTAAAAAATTTGTTTCAAAAAAATTCATATCCGGCTGTTTACTTTGGAGCAATCATCTTTTTGGGATCAACCAGCCGATCATAATCCTCTGCAGAAACACCTGCTTTGAGTGCTTCAGTACGCAAAGTTGTATCATTTTTATGCGCTGCTTTGGCAATTTCGGCCGCTTTCTCATAACCAATTTCTGGGGCAAGTGCTGTCACCAGCATCAAAGAGCGCTCCATGAGAGTGTGAATATGAACCCGATTAGCACGTAATCCTTGGACACAATGGAGATCAAAAGAGCGCATGCAATCTCCAAGGAGCGTAATTGATTGCAAAACATTATAGCCAATGACAGGTTTATAAACATTGAGTTCAAAATGCCCTTGGCTGGCAGCAAATGTTACAGTGGTATGATTCCCAAATACTTGGGTTGCAACCATGGTCATTGCTTCACATTGGGTGGGGTTGACTTTGCCGGGCATGATAGAAGAGCCTGGTTCATTTTCAGGGAGGCTTAATTCGCCCAAACCTGAACGTGGACCTGATCCCAAAAAGCGGATATCGTTGGCGATCTTAAACAGATCAGCAGCAAGAGCATTGAGACTACCATGGAAATGGGCAAGGGCTCCATGATGGGCAAGCGCCTCAAATTTATTGCTGGCGGTTTTAAAGGCAACCCCTGTAAGGGTACTCATTGTTTGCGCAAAAGCAACATCAAAACCCTGTGGTGCATTGAGCCCTGTCCCGACAGCGGTTCCACCTTGGGCAAGCATCTGGACATCGGCAAGAGCTGTTTCAATACGCTGGCGATTAGCTTCGAGTGCGGCGCGGTAGCCTGAAAATTCTTGTGCTAAAGTTAAGGGTGTTGCATCTTGAGTATGGGTACGCCCGATTTTAATGATATCGGCAAATTCTTCTTCTTTTTTCTTTAAAGTGGTAATAAGGGCTTCAAGAATGGGAAATAAGTGTTGGCGTGTTTGCAGTGTGGTGGCAATGTGAAGTGCTGTGGGAAAGGAATCGTTTGAGGATTGGCTCATATTGACATGATCATTGGGGTGAACAGGACTTTTGCTCCCTAGTTTTCCTCCCAAAAGCATGCTAGCATAGTTGGCAATCACCTCATTGACATTCATATTGCTCTGCGTACCAGAACCCGTTTGCCAAACAGAGAGCGGAAAATGTGTATCAAATGCACCGGCGAGCACTTCGTCAGCAGCAGTAATGATAGCTTTGCCAATGTTTTGCGGAAGTTTCCCTTTTTCCATATTCACAAGGGCTGCGGCTTTTTTGACAAGGCTTAAGGCATAAATGATAGTGAGTGGCTGTTTTTCACTGCCAATATTAAAATTATGCAGCGAGCGTTCAGTCTGTGCTCCCCAATAACGGTCTTGACGTACCGAAATCGTCCCCAAGCTATCCGTTTCCTGACGTGTTTCACTCATGATAAGATCCTTTTATGTTGGCAAATTAATAAAAAGCTAGATAATGCAAAATAGGAAAAAGAGGCAAGACGTCAAAGTCTTTTTAAGGTAAATTATTTTTCAGAAGAATCCTTGACATTGAGAAGAGGCAATTTTATATCTTGGGTAGTGTTAGCACTCATACTTTGAGAGTGCTAGCAAGGACTTAAGATTAATGCAATTATATTAAGTTTTAAGGATTTTAAACATGGCTAATATACAATTCCGCCCGCTTCACGATCGTGTCGTTGTCCGTCGGGTTGAATCTGAAAATAAGACTGCTGGTGGGATTATCATTCCTGATACAGCAAAAGAAAAACCTCAAGAAGGTGAAGTTATTGCTATTGGCAATGGTGCTCTCGATGATAATGGAAAGCGCGTGCCTTTAGAAGTAAAAACAGGTGACCGTATCCTGTTTGGAAAATGGTCTGGAACTGAAGTAAAGATTAATGGGGAAGACCTCTTAATCATGAAAGAATCCGACATTATGGGAATTTTGGGCTAGTTTTAAGCCTTTCAATTCTTCCATTTTATATTATTTGAGATAACTCCAAGGAGAAATTAAATGGCTGCTAAAGAAGTCAAATTTGGCCGTGAAGCGCGGGAGCGTTTGTTGCGCGGTGTTGATATCCTTGCTAACGCTGTAAAGGTAACCCTTGGCCCTAAAGGGCGCAATGTGGTGATCGATAAATCATTTGGTGCACCCCGCATCACAAAAGATGGTGTATCCGTGGCAAAGGAAATCGAACTAGAAGATAAGTTTGAAAATATGGGTGCGCAAATGTTGCGTGAAGTTGCTTCTAAAACCAATGATATTGCTGGGGATGGAACAACAACGGCAACGGTTTTGGGGCAAGCTATCGTACAAGAAGGTGTAAAAGCCGTTGCTGCGGGCATGAACCCAATGGATCTTAAGCGCGGAATTGATGCTGCTGTGGATGAAGTGGTGGCAAATCTCTTCAAAAAAGCGAAGAAAATCCAAACTTCCGCAGAAATCGCACAAGTGGGAACAATTTCCGCAAATGGTGCTGCTGAAATCGGCAAAATGATTGCTGATGCCATGGAAAAAGTTGGCAATGAAGGTGTCATTACCGTGGAAGAAGCAAAAACGGCTGAAACAGAATTAGAAGTCGTTGAAGGTATGCAGTTTGATCGTGGATATCTTTCTCCTTACTTTGTCACCAATGCTGAAAAAATGGTGGCGGATTTGGATGATCCTTACATTCTTATTCACGAAAAGAAATTGTCTAATCTGCAATCTCTTCTTCCTGTGCTTGAAGCTGTTGTGCAGTCTGGCAAACCACTTCTTATTATCGCTGAAGATGTGGAAGGTGAAGCTTTGGCAACACTCGTTGTCAACAAGTTGCGCGGTGGTTTGAAAATTGCTGCGGTGAAAGCACCAGGATTTGGTGATCGTCGTAAAGCGATGCTTGAAGATATCGCAATCTTGACATCTGGTCAGGTTATTTCTGAAGATGTAGGTATTAAGCTTGAAAATGTCACTTTGGATATGCTTGGTCGTGCGAAGAAAGTGAATATTTCTAAAGAAAATACCACGATTATTGATGGTGCTGGACAAAAGGCTGAAATTAATGCACGCGTCCATCAGATCAAAGCTCAGATTGAAGAAACAACTTCTGACTATGACCGTGAGAAATTGCAAGAAAGACTTGCTAAGCTTGCTGGTGGTGTCGCTGTTATCCGCGTTGGTGGTGCAACAGAAGTTGAAGTGAAAGAAAAGAAAGACCGCGTTGATGATGCCTTGAATGCAACACGGGCTGCTGTGGAAGAAGGTATTGTTGCTGGTGGTGGAACCGCTCTGTTGCGTGCTGCAAATGCACTGACTGTTAAAGGAAACAATCCTGATCAAGAAGCTGGTATTAATATCGTCCGTCGTGCTCTTCAAGCACCAGCACGCCAAATTGCTACCAATGCCGGTGAAGAAGCAGCGATTATCGTTGGTAAAGTGTTGGAGAATAATGCTGATACCTTTGGTTACAACACCGCAACCGGTGAATTTGGTGATTTGATTGCTTTGGGAATTGTTGATCCTGTGAAGGTTGTGCGTTCTGCTCTGCAGAATGCTGCTTCAATTGCAAGCCTTCTGATCACAACTGAAGCGATGGTTGCTGAAACGCCAAAGAAAGATACCCCAATGCCTCCAATGCCAGCTGGCGGAATGGGTGGAATGGGCGGAATGGATTTCTAATCTCCTTTCCTAAAGAAAAAAAAGAGACGGGCCTATTGGCCCGTTTTTTATGCTTTTCTCTATTTCATAATCGGTAAATTTGTTTTGCTTGCTGCGACAATTGGTGGTCTGGAGTTGTGCTTTCTGCTCTGCGGAATGCTGCTTCAATTGCCAGCCTTCTGATCACAACTGAAATAATGGTTGCTGATAGTAGAGTCGCGTTGTTGCGTGTAATAATGCGCTGACTGTTAAAGGAAAAAATCCCGATCAAGAAGCTTCATAGCATTTACTGTATTCTCCAAGCATCAGCACGCTAAATTGCCATAAATGCCGGTGAAGAAGCTGCGATCGTAGCAAAGTGTTGGAAAATAATGCTGATACCTTTAGTGCAACATCGCAACCGGTGGATTTGCTGATTTGCGTGCTTTCAAAAATTGGTGATCGTGGTGCGTTTTATTCCTTGTAGAGGATGTGCTTATTAAAATACGCGAAAAACAACAGCATGCGGCAATGTACACTCTAGAGCGTTACGTTAAAAGTTTTCATTTGGCTCGGAGAGCAGCTGTAAAATTGCTTTGCGTTTCATCGAGGTGAGAACACGAAATCTTTTGAGTAGCAGATATTCTTCTCTGCTGGAGATGACTTCATCATGATGGGTGGGAGTATGTTGTTGTGTGAAGAGATCAGCGTAAAAAAAGGCAATAGGAACATTTAAAATATCGGCAATTTCCTTTAAACGCCCAGCTCCAACACGATTTAATCCTTTTTCATATTTTTGAATTTGCTGAAAGCTTACTCCTAAAGCATGTCCTAATTGTTTTTGAGATATTTTCAGCATGTTTCGTCTGAAGCGAATTTTTTTGCCAACGAATTGATCAATGAATTTGTCGTTATGAGGATTTTTACTTTGCATTTCCCCTCCCACCGGTTGCGAGCGCCCTCGCGTTGGTATTCCGGGAGTAACAAGCACTGACCTCGAATCAGCATTTTGCTTTTAGTGCTGGTAAGCACTTGGACATAGCAAAATCTCCCGGAATCCCGGGATACCCGCAAAGCGGGACAAATCTATGTATCGAGGTTTCGGGCTTGTCTTCCCTATTGGTCGCTGCGTATACGACCAAAACATCCTTTAATTCATAAAGTAATTTCAGGAGATTGGCAATAAAAATGAACACAGCCTTGTGATGGCGTGTTTTGCATGCAATCAAGCAGTGTGTTGTTCATTCAATTAAAAAACATTCATAAGAAGATTGTCCAAAACGGACGTATGACTACTGATGAACAAAGCCTGTGGGGCGCGCGCATGATTTTAAAAGTTTTCATTTGGTTCAGAGAGCAGCTGTAAAATCGTTCTGCGCTTTATCGTGGTGAGAACGCGAAATCTTTTGAGCAGCAGATATTCTTCTCTGCTTGAGATGACTTCATCATGATGGGTGGGAGTATGTTGTTGTGTGAAGAGATCAGCGTAAAAAAAGGCAATGGGAACATTTAAAATATCGGCAATTTCCTTTAACTGCCCAGCTCCAACACGTTTTAATCCTTTTTCATATTTTTGAATTTGCTGGAAGCTTACTCCTAAAGACTGCCCTAAGTGTTTTTGAGACATTTTCAGCATGTTTCGTCTGAAGCGAATTTTTTTGCCAACGAATTGATCAATGAATTTGTCATTATGAGGATTTTTACTTTGCATTTCCCCTCCCACCGGTTGCGAGCGCCCTCGCATTGGTATTCCGGGAGTTTGAAAGCACTGAGCTTAATCAGCCTTTTGCTTTTAGTGCTGTAACAGCACCTGGACATAGCAAAAGCTCCCGGAATCCGGGAGATACCCACAAAGTGGGTTTATTTTATGTATTAAGCTTTCGGGCTTTCAAATACCTATTGGTCGCTGCGTACACGACCAAAACATTTCTTAACTCATAAAGTAATTTCAGGAGATTGGCAATAAAAATGAACACAGCCTTGTGATGGCGTGTTTTGCATGCAATCAAGCAGTGTGCTGTTCAAATTGTTCTCTTCGTTCCCCAAAATCATGATCTCAGGACTGCGTTTGTTGAGAGGATTCATAATCCTTGGGTTTAATGGTCAAGCCGCTTACGGGGCGCTTAATAGCGTTCTTGAACAATAATCAAACGGATTGTTTTGTCCTTCTCACACACCTGTGACATTATGATGATAAGAGCAAGCCTCGTATGGCGCTAAAACATGGTATTGGAAAATTTTTACGCCATTTTATTCTAGAGGTTTTAGGCGTTAGAGCTATGCGGAAATAAAACCAGCTTTGACCAAACACTGATACAAACAAATAGGGTAACAAAAATATCAGTTTCTTCAAATCTTTCCTAAAAACCAAATCAATAAGCGAGAACACTACGCCCTCTCTTCCCTACAAATGCTATAGGAGAACTTTTCAAGGAGAGTTCTCTCATGCAAATGATATCTCTAAAGTGCATTGATTCATGAAAATAATGATGACTTCAATTTGAATTTTCTTTCCACATATCTTAAGTTTCTTACATTTTAAGTTCTCTTGAGAGAAAGCAAGGAACCATCCCTTATGTATGCTCAGTGGGAGTGGTATATTACATCAAAATTCTTTATGATAAGCCGTGAAATGCTTGTTTATGAACACTAGTCTGTTATCCAGTTATGTCGTGAAATTCCATTCTTTAGGCAGGGCATATAAAGTTTATGCATAGGGTGTTTTGTTAAAGCATAGGGTGATACGAAGTGCTGAGCTTTTCTGTGGAGCCTATGAAATATCGCCCTTTAGAGCGGTGCTATGAAGTGCTTACTTATTACGAGAGGAGGAGATAGCATTGAAAAAGAGAGCTGTTTTTTATGAGACAATAGACAAGGAATACGGATTGCTCTATGAGCACTCAAAGAAATGATTTTTCTTGAAGAAAAGAGGGCAACTATGAACCAATATCCTCCATGTCCGCATTGTAGTGGTCTTTATACTTATGAAGAGGGTGACAATTTTGTTTGTCCTGAATGTGCCCATGAGTGGCCACAAAAGAGTGAAGAGCTTGTTTCTGATGCCGTTTACGATGCTCATGGTCAGATTTTGATAAATGGGGATAGCGTTATGGTGGTCAAAGATCTGAAAGTTAAAGGTGCTGCATCCGTTCTCAAAAGTGGTACAAAGGTGAAAAACATTCGCCTCGTGGAGGGAGATCATAATATCGATTGTAAGATTCCTGGAATTGGTCAGATTGGCTTAAAATCTGAATTCGTGAAAAAAATTTAGTGTAGAATTTGTAAAGCATTTTCCCTTTGTTAAAGCGCCTCTGTCAAAGCGGATACCAGAATTTAGAGATTTAAAACAAAAACTGTTCAATTCTTTTTAAATCTTTTAAAGAAAAGGCGTACTTTAAGAAAATAGACTCCAATGTTTTGTGGTGGTTTTCTTTGTCAGAGCATCATGCTGGTATCTGCATTCTTGCTACCAGTTTAAAATGCCTACCTACTCAAAATGCCTACCTACTCAAAATGATTGTAAAAGCTCTTAGCATCTGAGACAATCTATAGGTATTTTACTTATTTTCTTAAAGTTTTCACCCTTACACCAAGCTAGTTTATGGACATGTCAGCACATGGTTGATTGCTTTTTTCTCAAGAGGATTTGAAATGTAAGAAACTTGCGATATGCGTGGCTTTTAATTCAATACGATGCCATGTGAAAGAATTATCTTTATAAATCAAGCTACTGTAGAGATATCATTTGCATGATAGAACTCTTATCGAGAAAGTGCACCTATGGTGTTTAGGGTGAGAGAGGGCGTAATGTTCTTGCTTGCCAAGTTGGTTTTTGTAAGAGAGTTCTAAGAAGTAATGTTTTTATTATCCTGTTTGTTTTTATCAGTGCTTTATCAAAGCTGGTTTTTATTGCGGCATGGCTTCAACTCCTAAAACCTCTGGAATAAAATGGCGTAAAAGATTTTCAATACCATGTTTGAGTGTTGCAGTTGAAGAGGGGCATCCAGCACAGGCACCGCGCATATTGAGGTAAACAATACCGTTTTCAAAGCCACGAAAAGTAATATCTCCACCATCATTGGCAACGGCTGGGCGAACACGCGTTTCAAGGAGCTCTTTAATTGTTAAGACGATATCAGCGTCTTTTTCATCATAAAATTCTTCGTTAAGGGCGTGGGCTTTTGCCCCTATTACAGCGTTGCTGGCGATAACGGGGTCACCAGAGAGAAAATGCTCCATAATGGTGCCTAAAATAACCGGTTTGAGATGTTGCCATTCACCCTCTTTTTTGCTCACAGTGATAAAATCATAGCCTAAAAAAACACCATTAACATTGGGAATGTTAAACAGTTTCGCAGCTAAAGGCGAATTTTTAGCGGCTTCTTCACGATCACGGAATTCTAATACGCCCTCAGAAAGAACCACACGACCTGGCAAAAATTTCAATGTTGCAGGATTGGGAGTAGCTTCAGTTTGTATAAACATATACGCTCCTTTATTATGAGGGATAAAATTACTCTATCCAAATAGTCTTTTTAGGCAATCGATTCAATATCTTCATCAGCAAGATTGCTTGGAATAATGGTGACGGGAATAGAAAATGCTGTCCCTCGGTTACCAATTAATTGGATAAGTGGTCCTGGTCCCTCTGTGTGTCCACTGGCTGCTAAAACTATAAGGGCGATTTCTTTATCCTCATCGATCAATTGGGCAATCTCATCGATTTTCTTACCCTCACGCATCATGATTTCTGTTTCAAGTGCGTGGGTCGTGCGTATATCATTGGCAATTTCACCCAACATTTTATGGGCATTTTCTGTCGATTCCGTTCGCATAACATCATTGACACCCAGAAAATGTTGAAAGTCTACAGTGTCAACAACACAAAGTAATACCAATGTTTTCTTGGTGTTTTTGGCATGGTGTGCGGCAAAAGCAACAGCACGTCGACATTCTGGAGTTTCATCGATAATGACCAGAATTTTCTTCTTATGATCTCTTTTACGATCTTTTTGCTTAGAAACCATGCTTTTCTCTCTCTTTTATTTCTTTTAAGTATCATGCAAAAATCCAACAATTTCACGGACTTTTTTCATATTTTTTTCTGCCAGAACACTGGCACGTTGTGCGCCATCGTGCAAAACAGAGTCAATATAAGTGCTGTCTTGATGCAAACGACGCAGTTCCGCTGTTATGGGGGCAAGCTTATCGACAGCAAGGTCAGCTAAGGCTGTTTTAAAAAGCGAAAATTGTTGTCCCGAAAACTCTTTAAGAACCTTTTCTTTGCTGACTTGGGCAAAGGCTGCATAAATACCAAGCAAATTATCAATTTCTGGTCGTCCTTCTAGCTCGGCAAGGCTGTCAGGAAGAGGGGCAGAATCCGTTTTTGCTTTGCGTATCTTTTTGGCAATAAGATCAGCATCATCCGTTAAATTAATGCGCGAAAAGTCTGAAGGATCTGATTTTGACATCTTCTTTGTTCCATCGCGCAACGACATAACGCGCATGGCCGTTTCCCCTATGAGGGCTTCTGGTATTGGGAAGAAAACGTGTTTTTTTTCATCACCTATTTGTATTGAAACAGCAAAATTCAACTCTGCAATGCGTTGAGCATAGTCGTTATTGAATTTTTGTGCAATATCGCGTGTGAGTTCAACATGCTGCTTTTGATCCTCTCCTACCGGAACATGCGTGGCACGGTAGAGTAAAATATCGGCTGCCATGAGACTTGGATAAGCAAAAAGCCCAAGAGATGCTTTTTCACGATCTTTTCCTGCTTTATCTTTAAATTGTGTCATGCGCTGCATCCAACCAATGCGGGCAATGCAATTGAAAATCCAAGCAAGTTCAGCATGTTGAAAAACCCGAGATTGGTTGAAAATAATGTGTTTTTGAGGATCAATCCCGGCAGCTAAAAACGCTGCTGTGACGGCTCTGGTTGATTCAATTAGGCTTTGTGGATCTGGATTGACGGTGAGTGCATGCATATCCACAACGCAATACAGGCAATGATAGGATGTCTGTAGTTCAACCCAATGTTTGATGGCACCAAGATAATTGCCAAGATGGAGGTGACCACTCGGTTGTACGCCGGAAAAGACAAGCGGTGTGAAAATATCCATAGGAGAGTTCTTTCTCTTCAGTAAAGTTATTCGTTTTATGGTTTGTGACAAAGCATTTTTCTCAAAGCAAGTTAAAAGATCATAGGCGTTTTTTGAAATTTTTGAGGGTGAGAAAAAAGGAACGTGTGTCCAGTAAAAAATAGGCACTTACATAGACCACGAATAGAACAAGCATGATCCCGATCAAAGTGCTGGCACGCAAGAAAAAAGACGCTTGTGAGGATAAAGGGTAAGATAAAAAACCAAGTATATCGATAAGATAATAAAGAACTCCAGCACTCAAAAGAGTGATAATCATCAGACAAACAATGCGTTTTATCAATTGTGCATCATATTTCCAATAACCGCGTTCGATAAGCACGCAACAAAGCAACAGGGTGTTCACCCATCCAGAGGTAATTTCGGCAATAACAATGCCGCGTGCGGAAAGGAAAGGGAATAATATTAAGGCAAGATTGATATTGATGAAAACACTAACGCCGGTGAAAATCATCGGTGTTTTGGTATCTTCATGTGCAAAGAAATTAGGGATAAACACTTTAATGAGGACAAAAGCTGGGAGTCCTAGTCCGTAAAGTTCAAGCAATTGTGCAACACGCTGGGTGGATTCACTGGTAAATTGTCCACGTTCAAAAAGCAAACTGACAATGGGAGTGGAGAGCAGGAGAAAGGCAATGGTGGCAGGGAGTGTTAACAATAGGGTTAATTCAATAGAGCGATTTTGTAAATCGTGCGTTTCTTGGTGTTTTTTGCTGCGTAGAGCCTTGGTTAATTCTGGTAAAAGAACAGTGGCAATGGCAATTGCTATCACACCTAGGGGCAATTGATAAAGACGATCCGCATACATTAAAGAGGATACTGCACCCGATTGACTGGAAGCAATATTGGTATTGATGAGCAGATTGATCTGTGTAATGCCCCCCGTGATGGCAGCAGGGAGTGCTAGAGTTAAAAGTTTTCGCACATTGGGACTAAAATGAGGGCGGCGGAGAAAAATTTTCATGCCACTTTGACGCAAAGCAACAGCAATTAAGGCGAGCTGGAGAATACCTGCTGCTAAAACACCCCAAGAAAGATTTAAGCCAATATGCCAAGCGTCAAGCTGATAAATCCAAGCATAGGCAAGCACGCTTATTAAAATAAGATTGAGAAAAAGAGGGGCAATGGCTGCAATAAAATAGCGTCGCAAGGCATTGAGCATGCCGCCCATCATGGCTGCCAAAGACATGCATGTGAGATAGGGAAACATGATGGCGGTAAAATGAATGGTGGCGTTAAATTTCGTGCTATCTTCGGCAAAACCTGGTGCAATAATTGTTCTTACCAAAAATGGCATGCTTAATTCCATGGCAATGGTTAAAAGTAACAGTAGTGTAAAGAGAACACCAAAGACTTCTTCGGCAAATTTGCATGCGCTCTCTTGACCATCTTCGGTAATTTTTTTTGCAAAAAGAGGAACAAAAGCTGCATTAAAGGCACCTTCAGCAAAAAAACGACGAAATGTATTGGGAAAACGAAAAGCCGCATTGAATGCATCGGAAACAGGACCCGTTCCCAACGCCGCAGCCATCAGCATTTCGCGTATAAAGCCAAAAATACGGCTCATCAGGGTGCCAGAAGCAACAGTGGCAAATTTTTTAAATAGGATCATAAAAACACATTAGGACTGTCATGAAAAAGAGGTGTTAAATAAAAACTCTGTTAGATCATAAAAATCTGATCAGTATGTTAATAAAATAATACATTTCTTAAGACGTTTTACGGCGGTATTTATCCTTCTGTCAATAAGAGTGCATTGATATTCTTTGGGCTGTCTTTGTCATGGTGACATTTCCATTCTCTAGATAAAAAAACAAAGTTTCTTTTTCCTTAATGTAAAAAATATGAGTCATATAATACGTGGAAGAAAGCGTGAAAGAATGGGAAACCAATGGAATTTTTTACTTGAGCAGTATGTGGTTTCTTTATTGTACGTTATGCTATCATATTGATTTGCATATCATTATGATCATTCAATGTTTTTATAAAAGAGAAAGCTTCGTAGACTGTTTGGAATCGTTAAACAATGCTTTTTATATTATATTGATTTATAACGATCATTTGTTGTTTTGTATATTGAATGAGAGAGAGCACCGAATATGGGGTTCTCTCATTGCACATCTTCCTTATGTTCAATCAATCAAGAGCATTCGCTTGCACATTACAAGTGGGGTTGGCGTGTGAGTAAAAACTGTACAAGGGGTAAAAATACCTCTTATGAACTGTCTTAAAGCAGCTTTATCGTGTAATATTGGGAGCTGGCAAAGATAAATGATGGTGTCGGCTTGCTTTTTCACAAGCGTAAAGAGAGTGGTGCTCAAGGTTTATCGTTATACCATTCACGCATGACGCTTACGAAAGAGGGTTGTGGATTTTAAGAATTAAAGCAAGCGCATGAATATGCAACTCAATGGCATTTGTCTTACTGCTTTAAGATACTTAAAAGTTTTTATCTGTGCATAAACAGATTGCCTCTCATTTGTTGAGTATTTTTCATCCTTCCTCTTTTAAATATGCATTTTCTACATTTCTATAAAGCTATGTTCGTTTACATTTTCTCCTCTCTATAGCAGGTAATTGATGGAGGAAAGAGGCATGACTGTGAGCTTGCTTGAGATAGAGCTCAAACATTTAATCTTATGTTTTTACGCACTTGGCTTTACACCGTGGAACATTTTACTGCCGTTCTTTTGCTTGTTCTCTATCATGAGAACATTGTTTTTTCATATTTCTGGGTTGGTTATGCAATATTGATTGTTGAGCACCTTGCTCTCTGGATAAAAGAAATTTGTTTATTTCTGAGAGTTGCCGGTGCAATGTTTGTGTTATGCAATATTATTGGGAAATTTTCTTTGTCCGTGAAAAGTAAATGAGGGGGGATATTTTGAGTGCTCTTTGCCATGTTATTCTACAATATTTTTTGGCGCAATCCTTTTACAAAGATTGCACCAAGAAATGAGATTCAAAACAAAAGATTATGAAGTTTAGCCGCTTAAAGCCATGGCTTTTGAGGATTCCGTTTTCCGAGATCGAGCGGCTTGAAGACTTTTTTCTGCTTGCATAGATTTTTCAGAAGCCTCTTGATGCCTGTCCCTTGCTGAGCGTTCAGGTGTTTGAGGAGATTCTGAGAGGCTTTGCTGTTTTTGCATGCTTTGCTCTTGCTGCGAAGATTGTCCTTGGAGTTTTTGTTGCTCCTCATGCGTCTTTACAATCTCTTTTCGTACTTTTTTTATAGTTTCTGTATAATGATCAATAGCAGAGCATAGAGAAGGAATAGCCTCTTCAGCATGTTTGCGTGCATCGTTTTTTATACCAAGCATTTGCCTTCCAGAAAGGGAAGCAAATATTTTAGGATAGTTTGCCACTTGCCATGAGAGCTCTTCGCCTAGAACAGGAATTTTTTGAATATCTTCAGCCTGATATTTAAAAACAAATGGGTTACCGTAAACAATGTTAGAATGATTGTAGACTTCTATGAGAGCACGTTGAACAGAGAGATCACTTTGAACTTTTGCTGCGATTTCCTTAAGCGAGAGAGAGGATGGGGATTTCGTTTGCGGTGCTCTCACCATGCGTGGTCGAACTGCTTGTGGGCTTTGTTCTGTTTGCATAGAGGTTCCAGAAATTCCTTGATGCTGGTGCGTTGATGAGCGTTTAGGTATTTCAGGAGATTCTGAGAGGCTCTGCTGCCTTTGCGGGCTTTGCTCTTGTGGTGGAAGCGGTGCACGGCGTTTTGTTTGTGTTGGAGAAGAAGACGGCGCCCCCTCTTGTCTTTGTTGTTCGGGGAGGCGCGTTGTTCGTGGCTTCGCGCCTAGCTTTTCCCAGTGCGCTTGCGAGGGGGATGCAGCAGCTGCTTGATGCTGTTGCGTTGATGAGCGTTTAGGCACTTCAGGAGATTCTGAAAGGCTCTGCTGCCTTTGCGCGCTTTGCTCTTGTGGGGGAGGCGGTGCATGACGTTTTGTCCGCGTTGGAGAAGAAGACAGCGCACTCTCTTGTCTTTGTTGTTCGGGTGCTAGCGTTGTGCGTGATCGAACTGCTTGTGGGCTCTGTTCTGTTTGCATAGAGGTTCTAGAAACTCCTTGATGCTGGTGCGTTGATGAGCGTTTAGGCACTTCAGGAGATTCTGATAGGCTCTGCTGCCTTTGCGCGCTTTGCTCTTGTGGTGGAAGCGGTGCACGGCGTTTTGTTTGTGTTGGAGAAGAAGACGGCGCACTCTCTTGTCTTTGTTGTTCGGGTGCTAGCGTTGTGCGTGGTTGAACAGTTTGTGGGCTCTGTTCTGTTTGCATAGAAGATTCAACCCTTGCTTGATGCCGGTGTGTTGATGGGCGTTTAGGCAGTTGAGGAGCTTCTGAGAGGCTCTGCTGTTGTTGCCTGCTTTGCTCTTGCTGTGGAGGCTGTGCATGGCGTTGTTGTTTTGCCTCTTGGCTTTGTGAAATGTTTTCTTTTGCCTGTTTTATTGCCTCTGCATAACCTTCTATGGCTTCACCCAGACGTGGAAGAGCACTTTCAGCCTGTTTGCGTGCTTCACTCTTTAGACTATAGAGGCTGCGACCAGCAAGTTTACCAAATGTATCAGGGTGTTCTGTCACTTGCCATGCAAGATTTTCTGCCATTTCGGGAACTTTTTGAATTTCTTCAAGTCTATACTGTAAAATATTCGCGTCGCCATAAGCAACGGTGCACCAATAGATGATTTCTGCGTGACAATATTGAACCATTGAGCTGCTTTGAACTCTGCGTGCCATTTCCTTTTGCGAAAGGGGGCCCATTTTTTGTTCAGCTTTACGCGGCTTTTGTAGATCTTCAGCCATTTGCCTGAGGTCCATTGACGATCTACGGAGTGTTTGTTCTGCTCTATGGCCTTGCAAAATATTTCCTCTTACCTGCTTTACAGTCTCAGCATAATTTTCAAGGGCAAGACACAAGGGGGTAATATTCTCTTCAGCCTCTTTGCGTGCTTGATTTTTTACACCAAGAACTTTTTTTCCGGCAAAATTTCCAACCAGTTTAGGATTGGCTGCAACTTGCCATGAAAGACTTTCCCCAAGAATAGGATTTTTTTCAATTTCCTCAAGTTTTTCCTGAAAAATATTGGGGTTGCCATAAACGGTTTCAGATAAAGCTTGGATTTGATCTTTACAGGCTTGGATCAATGGACTGTTTTTAATTTTTAAGCTCATTTCCTCTTTTGAGAGAGAGACGGTCATTCCTGATGACGCAACTGTTGCATATATGGGGTGCTCTTGTTCAGTGATTGCACCCCGTCTTTGTCTATTGCTGGTGGAAGGTGGTGTCTTTATCTCAAGCTCTGCGTATATGGGTTCATTGTCTTGTGCTTGTGTGGGATTTTGCGCCCGTGGTGCTGCTTTTGGGGTAGGGGTTGCATAAGGGGATTCCCCTTGTTGTTGTTGCTTAACAGAACCACCTCTTGTGCGTGGGGGCTTTTGTGGTGCGGGTGTGGCGTATATGGGGTCATCACCTTGTGTTGTTGTGGGATTTTGCGCCCGTGGTGCTGCTTTTGGGGTAGGGGTTGCATAAGGGGATTCCTCTTGTTGGTGCTGCTTAACAGAATCAACTCTTGTGCGTGGGGGCTTTGGTGGTGCGGGTGTTGCGTATACTCCTTCATCTTCTTGTTTTTGTTTTGTGAGTAGCTCTTTGTCTCTTGCACGCGGTGGTCTTTGTGGCGGAGTCCTTCCCTGTGTTGTTTGGCTTTGTAACTCCTCGCTTGTCTGAGGGGTGTGAGGTGTTGTCTCTCTTGTATGAGAGAGGTGTTCTGGACGTTTGGTTTGGGATGGTTTTTGCGTATTTTGGGCAGGAGGCGTTGCTATAGATTGTTCATTATTTTTTTCAAATGCTGCTACCAAGTGTGCTATAGAAGGGGAGAGTTTTTGTTTTTTCATACAAGCTTCCTTTCAAGCTGTTTCACTATTTGTTTTGCAAATCTTCTTAGTGCATTCTTCACCTTTCGTTTTGGTGCCCAATTGAATGATTTTAGCTTTGCGTTGTTTATGGGTTGATGATTGATATTGTCGTTTCAATCATTGAGGGTGATGATGGGGAGTGTTTTGATAAAACCACACCCCTTTTGGTACGAACCCTTTGTCAAGATTGCACCAAGAACCAAAATGAAAAGTCCACAGGGATGCATCGTTAACTGGCAAGCGCCATCCCTTTGGATGATGTTGTTCTACGTGGTCTCACATCTTGGGCTGGTTCTTGTGTATGCCGAGAAGGTCCAGCAGTTTCCTGATGTGATGTTGCTGCTAAGCTTTCAGGCGGTTTAGCAGAGCGTGATAATTGAGGAGAGCGTGAAAATTCTTGTTGTCTCTGCAAGGTTTGAGACGTCTGAGCAGTCTGTTCATGTTGTTGTTGTGCTGTTTGCTGTTGCTGGCTTTGTGTAAGCCCCTCCCGTACGCTTTGTACAGTATTTGCATAATTTCCCATGGCGCTTATTAAGTGTGGAAGACCTGCTTCAGCATGTCTTCGTGCTCTGTTTTTTAAGTTACCGACGCCAACACCGGCATAGCGACCAAAAGACTGGGGAGATTCCGCAATTGACCATGTGAGCTCTTCTACCAGAGTGGGATTTTCAAAAATTGCTTCAGTTTGTTGTTTGAAAAGATCAGAGTTGCCAAAAACAACGTTACACCAATAGTTGATTTGTGCATGGTGCTTTTTGACCATGGGGTGTTGTTGTGTTCTCTCAGAAATATCATCATTTGATAGAGAGGCGGAGGATCTTTCAGAAGAATGGGGATTTTGCAAGATTCTGTTTACAGCTTCCTTGCCCATTATCTCTTCATAGTATGGAAGCACTGCTTCTGGGGTCATAGACAAATCTTCTCTTACAGTTTTTACAGCTGCTACGTAAGAATCGACCAAGCCACAAAGGGTGGGTAAATTGTTATTTGCGTGTCTGCGTGCACTACTTTTTATGCCAAGCATTTTTTTGCCGGCAAATTTATGAATCCTTTCAGGATCTTCTTTCATGTGCGTGGATAAGTCCTCTCCAGTAGAAGGATTTTTTTGAATCTGCTCTAATTGTTTTCGCAAAGCATCTGAATTGCCATATACTTTTTGGCAAAAAGTTTGAATTTCTTCTTCATACTCGCGTACCAATCGGCTGTTTTTCAGGAGTGCCGTAATTTGCGCTTCAGAGAGGGCCAGTCTTGTTCTTGGCGAAGCTGCTGTTGCAGCGGGTGTTTGTTCTTCTCTTGCAACGGGTTGTGTTTGCTCGTTTTCTTCTGCTATAGGAGAAAGTCCGCTTTGTGGAGCAACGGCCGTGTATATAGTTTGACTTGGCACTCTTTCGGCATATCTACTCAGTGTGGCTGTGGATCTTGTCGTCACCGTTGCATATATCACATCATCTGGAGTTGTCGGGCTTGATTGTTTTTGCCCTTTTGCTTTCGAGGAAGAAGACGATTCTTGGCGCTGTTGGGCAGATGGTGTGGAGGGGAGAGGTTGGTTTGCTACTTCTGCGGCTGCTTTTTCATAAAGTGCTATGAGTTCTTTTACTGAGGGAGAGAGGGAGGATTGATGTTTCTTCATGCATGTTTCCTTTTCATATTTCGAGAAAACCTCTTTGGTGCATTCTTCCCCTTTATTTTTATAGTTTTTATACAAAAGAAGAGATCAATGGGAATAGCCTCCAAAGACTTGCGCTATTCGCTCTCTTTATAATCGACATTTATGTCTTTAATACAGTTTTTTTGTGAAATTTTATCAATAAGTTATATAAAATTGCCTGCTCTTTTTTGACAATTTTTTTTGTAACATTTCATAACAATTTTTTGGTGCAATTGCTTAATTGCAATCATACCCAAAAATTCGTTAAAAGGAAAAAATTTATGTGTTGTTACATAACGGTACGCTTACATAGCAAAAGCCATTCCTTCTTTGCTATGTTCGGGACTCTGTCTGCCTCGCCTCTGCCGCTCTGGAGACTCTTGTCCTCTTTCTTGTGAGTGATCATGATGACGACGGCGATGATGATGGCGATGACTGTGTTCTTGCTCTTCTTGATGTTCTCCTCGCTCATATCTACGCCCTCTTTCCTGCTCACGGGTCAAATTCTTGTGTAGTTTTTGTGCTTTGACTATATGTTCTTCAAGAGCCTCACAAAGAGAGCCAAAGGCTTTTTCAGCTTCTTTGCGATCTGGGCTTTTTATGCCAAGGAATTTTTGACCCGCAAGTCTACCAGGTCCTTTGGGGTTTTCTAAAAGCTCCCATAGGGCTTCCTCTGCATTTTCAGGATCGTTAAGAACCTTAGAGAGGTGTTCACCCAAAGCAAATTTGTTACCATAAACAGTTTGGCACAGTTTTTGGATTTTCAACACACCATGTTGTAAGTCTTGGTCTTCTGCCATTTTTATCTTAATCTGATCTTGAGGTGTTCTTGGAGGGAGGGGGGGCCTGTCTGTGCCAGCACCCTCATAGAGGGGATTATCTAGGCGTTGAGGGTCGTGTCCACCTACTGCACCTTCACCCATAGCTTGTTCGAGTGAACTATTTTGCGGTTGAAAGTTTGGATCTCTTCCTAGGGGATTACTTACTCTATAGGGGGGTACGAGTCCTGGGGCAGTTTCTGGTGGGATTTGGGGTGCATAGACGGTTTCTTCTGGTGGTCGTGAGGAGCGTCTTCTCTGTGCTTCCTCGCCAATTTCCTCATAGAGATGTGTTTCTGGATCTTGGGGAGATTGTCCACCTACTGCGCCCATAGGTTCGTAGAGGGGATTTTCCCATTGTTGAGAGTCTTGGCTCTCTCCTAGATCCTGTTGATAAGTTACTGCATAGGGATCTAGGGGGTCTGAGGGAGTTCTCCTCTCATGAGCTCCCTCGCTCGTTGCTTCATGGATATATGTTTTTGATCCTTGGGGGGATTGTCCGCCTACTGCACCCATAGGTTCGTAGAGGGGATTTTCCCATTGTTGAGAGTCTTGGCTCTCTCCTAGATCCTGTTGATAAGTTATTGTATAGGGGTCTATAGGGTCTTGGCTAGCTCTCTCTCTCTGTGCTTCCTCACCAATTTCCTCATAGAGATGTGTTTCTGGATCTTGGGGAGATTGTCCACCTACTGCGCCCATAGGTTCGTAGAGGGGATTTTCCCATTGTTGAGAGTCTTGCCCTCTTTCTAGATCCTGCAAATCCGTTACCATATAGGGGGATACGAGTCTTTGAGGAGATCTCCCCCCATGTGCCTCACCACCAACGGCACCATGGGCAGTTTCTGCTGGATTTTGGGGTGCATAAACAGTTTCTTCTTGTTTTTTGGGGGGCTCTTTTGGTTGTTTATTAACCTTTGCATAGATAGGTTCTGGATTAGAAACTCTTTGGTTAGAAGTTCTTTGGTTAGAAGTTTCTAGGTTTTCAAAGTGTCTTATTAATTCACTTACGGGGGTCGAGGGGAAAGGTTTTTTCTTCATGAAATATTTCCTTTTAGGCTTTTAAATATACCTTAGAAAATTTCTTCAGTGCATGCCGTACTTTATTTTACATGGTAATGGCTTCCGAAGATGCGCTATTCATGGATGAGGCTAATCGATATTTATGTCTTTAATACAGTTTTTTTATGAAATTTTATCAATAAGTTATATAAAATGACGCGCTCTTTTTTGACAATTTTTTGTAACACTTCATAACAATTTTTTGGCGCAATCGCTTGCTTGCAACCGCGCCAAAAAATTCGCTAAAAGGCAAAAATTTATGTGTTGTTACATCATGTAGGCTTACATAGCAAAAGCCATTCCTCCTTTGCTCTGTTCGGGACTCTGTCTGCCTCGCGTCTGCTGCTCTGGAGAATGTTCTCCCCTCTCTGGTGAGTGATGACGATGATGGCGACGATGATGACCGTGTTCATGCCCTTCTGGACTTGCCTCTCTCGAATGGCCACGCTCTCTTTCTTGCTCACGGGTCAAATTTGCGTGTAGCTTTTGTGCAGTTTGTATATGTTTTTCAAGAGTAGAACAAAGGTTGCCAAATTCATTTTCAGCCTCTTTGCGGGCTGGGCTTTTTACGCCAAGTACTACTTTTCCTGCGAGTCTACCAGCGCTTTCAGGATTTTCTGCCAAGCCCCATAGGATCTTGTCTCCTCCTTGGGGATTATTGAGAATATCGGCAAGTTGTTCATTTAAAGCATGCCGATTACCATAAACAACTTGGCATCGTTCTTGGACTTCCAATAAAGTATATTGGAATTCTGGGTTTTGCATCATCTTTGTTCTAATTTGATCTTGCGGCGTTCTTGGAGGGGGTGTTGTTCTGCCTGTGCCAACGCCTTCATAGAGGGGATTGGCTTGTTGTTGAGGGGCTTGTCCACCTGTTGCGCCCCCGCCAACGGTTGCATAGACAGACTCTACCGGCTTTGTAGGAGAGCGCCCACCATTTGGACCAAACTCAAGCTCTGCATAGAGATGTTCTGGTGATTGAGGATTTCGCCCACCCTGTGCACCTCCGCCAACGGTTGCATAAACAGACTCTACGGGTTTTGTAGGAGAGCGTCCCTTTGGACTCCAGTCGAGCTCTGCATAGAGATTTTCTTCAGGCTTTCGCCCACCTCCTGCACCCTCGCCAACACTCTCGTAGAGGGGATTGTTTCGTTGTTGAAAATCAGGATCACTCCCTAGCTTGCTCAAATCACCTATTGCATAGGGATCTACTAGTTTTGTGGCCTTTTGTCCATTACTTGGATTCTCAGGCAGTCTGTCATAGGGATTGCCTAGTGGCTTTTGGGGTGCATAGATCCTTTCTTCTGGGTATGGGGGAGCAGCTTCTTGTGCTCTTTCTGGTGCTCTTGGGGATGCATAGGCAGATTCTGCTGGTCCTTGAGGGCGCTGCTGTTTTGGTGATTTTTTTACTTGTGCGTAAAGGGGTTCTGGGCTAGTGGCTCCTTGTTCTTGTAGGTTTTGTTGTTCAAACTGTTGTCTTAGTTGATCTACAGTGTTAGAAGGGGACGCTTGATTCTTTTTCATGCATGTTTCCTTTCAATATTTGAGAAAACCTTTTTGGTGCATTCTCCGCCTTTATATTTTGGCTCCTTTATACAAAGCAAAATATCCATTTAAATGACCTCCAAAGACTTGCGCTATTCAGGAATGAGGATAATCGACATTTATGTCTTTAATACAGTTTTTTTGTGAAATTTTATCAATAAGTTACATAAAATTGCTTGCTCTTATCTGATAATTTTTTTTGTAACATTTTATAACAATTCTGAAGGCTCTCAAGAGGGAATGCTGCGCATAAGGGGATGAGAAAAAAGGGGAGCTGTTTAGCCGGTGAGAGCTAGGGATGAGGAGCGGCTCACTTTAAGGCTGCGCGCCTGACATTGTGCTTCTCTGGTGAGGCTTACGGTGCTGGCAATTTCTTTTGCTTTGCTTTCCGATATGCCAAGCAGGCAAGCAAGTCTTGTATAATCTTTTTGCTCTATGGCTTGACGATCTTCTGGTGATAGACGATTGTGTAATTGGCGTGAAAAACCGTGGAGTTGTTGTTGTAGGGCAGGAGAACGAGACAAAGCATTTTTTTGTTGTTCTACTGGTAAAGCAAAAAGGTCTTGTAGGTCTTTACTTGGTTTTGCAACAGATTGGCTCAAGCGATTTTGTTCTCTTTCATATTGTTCTAGAATTTCCTCCTTTTTTTGTTGTGCGGCTGTGCCATAATTTTTGAGTGCTTCACTCAGCTGTAAAATATGATTTTCTGCTTGCCTGCGTTTTGGACTTTTCAGACCACATATTTTGATCCCTGCAAGCTTAGAGACTGATTGCGGTTCTTGAGAAATTTGCTCGGCAAATCCTTGTCCCAAGCTTGGATCAGCAGTGATCAAATCCATTTGTGATCTGAGGACTTTCTTGTTGCCATAGACGCGCTTTGATAAGCGTTGGATGTCTCTTTGGCTTGCTTCAACGAAGGGATCGCTTGTAACTCTTGCGAATACTTCTTCATTGCTGAGAGGTGCTAATGTTTCTTTGGGAATGAGTGTTTCTGTTAAATTTTCTACGTTTGATTTTGCAAAGCAAATGGATGCGCCGTTTTGTAATGTCTTTACTTGTTCTGGGGTGAGATCATCTTTGGGCGCGACAACGAAAGCATCATCCACCTCTATGACAAAACCTTCTGCTCCTGCACCTCTATAGATGCCATTATAGATTTCACCTTCTTTTGCTGCTACAACAAGACGATTGTTGATTTCTCCAAGTCCAGCGTTCCGCATGTTGGAGATGAACTCTTTTAAAAGCTGTGCTTTTTTTGGATGGGTCATATCTTCAAAGAGATGATGCATCGGTTCTGGATTACTACGCTGCATGGCTTGAATACTGGCTTGGGTTAAGCGCTCATGTGTTATCACAGAGAAATCAATGTTATGACCTGCAACTTGTCCAAGTTTTTCCATAAACATTCGTTGTACACGCCCATTGCCTTTTCTAAAAGGATGGGCGTGGTCGAGAAGCATATAAACGTGAGCCGCATTTGCAGCAAACTCTTGGCGCGATAAGCCTTGTAAATTGTTCTTTGTATGCAGTATTTTCTCTAATTGTCTCAATTCTTTTTGAATCTGCGCCCCTACGGCAAAAGGAACTTCATGGCCTTTGGGGCGCATGGCTGGCATACGGGCTGTAGAGCCATCTGCAAAGGTAAAAGATTTATCACGTGTCTGGCCTGCCCACTCAAAACTTTTATGGAAAAGGCTCCAGTGAATTGTTTTGAGGTAAGCGGCGTCAAGTTTTGGAGGAGCTGGTTCATAGCGAAAGTTTTCCGCTTCTTTGGCTGCATCACGGGCAACACGGTCATACAGTTTTTTGGGGTTTTTAATGCCATATTTATTTTTTAGGGTTTTGGTGTTTTTATACAGATAATTCTGCTCTAGCATCTATTTTCTCCTTAGAGGATAGGGGTTGGTGATGAGGGCGTGTTAAACTTTTTATGTAAAAAGTTCCCTTTCGCGTATTCTTGTGAAAGATTGGGCAGTTGGCATCATTTCCTGGCCTACAGAAAGGTAGTGTTTGCTTCCTTTGTCGGGGTGTTTTTATAATTTTTTCTGTGAGAGGGAGAGAAGAGCTGGTTCGCGTTGTTGTGAATGCAGGTTGCTTTCGTGTATTTGGGGAAATGTTTTTTGAGAGTCTTTTTCTTTTCTGTTGGTCAGGCTGACAAAGGCAAGTTTGTCGAGGTGTTTTTTTTGCCAAAGCCCCTTGATGGAGCTTTGGAGCATGGGATTGCTGGTCATGATTGCTAGCATTGTTTTGGTTTTGCGGGCATTTTTTATAAAAACCAATAGCGTTGGGAAGTACGCGCATAAAAGCCATGTTCAAAGATTTTTCTCCCCCATATTTTTCTTGTTGGAGCATGTGAGATTCCTTGTAAATTGGCTTTTTTAAATAAAATAGATGTCTTTATCCTTTGAGAGTGTTGCTCTTGTTTTTATGATCATTCCTCATCAAGAGGTATTTTTCATTATTTCTTTGCTTTTGGAGCAAAACGGTTTTTTTCAGCAGCTGCTAACATTTCTTTTCTTCTAAAATAGATCGCACGACCACATCGTAAAGGGGGTTGCCCTTGCATGAGAATGATTTGTTCATCTTGACGCATCTCTTGAATAATTTCGTGGGGTAAAATCAGCGCTCTCTGCTGATAATTAATGTTGTAAGAGCTCTGTCCTAAAGACAAGCCTCTCGATTTGTTTGTTCCTGCAACCTCAACGGTCATTTGACCACAGCGCTCTGAAATATCTTTGGCTGTTTGCAGGTCTTTAATGGCGGCATAACTGACAAAGGAGCAACTTTCAAACCATGAGCGTGCACCTGATTCTCCAAAGTGATTGACCAACTGACCGGAGGATTGGTAAAAGAGCATGAGCGAAGTACCATATTTACGACCACGATCGCGTGCCTCTTCTAAAATATTCATATAACCAAGAAGATCGACTTCGTCTAAGACAAATAAAACACGTTTTTTATAGTTTCCATCAGCTGTAATCATGGCATTTAAAAAAGCACCAATAATGACTCGTCCAATTGCTGGATAACTGTTCAAAATGCTGGCAGGGAGATTGAGAAAAACGTCTGTATTGCCATTTGTAATATCTGAGGAGGCAAAATCATTGCCACAGACAAGATCAGCATAATTGGACAAAGAAAGCCATTGGGTGTCTTTTGAAGCTGTTGTGTAGACACCTGAAAAGGTTTGCTCTGCCATTTCCGTGAAAATACCAACCATTTCACGAATAAAAGGAGAAGGTGTCGTTTCTTGAATCATGCGTAATTGATTGACAATAGCTGTTTCTGATTGAGACAATATCTCACGCAATGTTTTTAAGGTACGCTCATGGTCCTCATATTCATCAGAAAATATGACATGTGCAAGAAGAGCTGTTAAAAGATTATGCGCTTGTGTCGAGAAATATTCTGCCGAAGAATTATCTGATTTTTTATCCGAGAGAAGCAATTTGGAAAAACCCACAATATTGGCTTCACGTTGTGGACGTGGGACACTGTCGTCTAAAAGCCAATCAAGGACATTAAAGGTTTTTGTTAAAATGGAATTGGGATCAAGAACAATAACATTTCTATTGCCCATTTTTTTCCGTGCAAATCTCACCATTGGGGCAACTTCGGTGGAAGGGTCAAGGCAAACAATAGAGCCTGGATAGGTCAAACAGGTTGGAACCACTGTGCTGGTTGTTTTGTAGCCACCAGAACCAGCAAAAAAAATCATATGGGTTGAACCAAAATCAAGATTAAAGGTGAGGAGGGGAACTTTTCCACCTTTTCCCCACGTCATCTTATTGCCAGGTGCAAAAGGAATATTACACACACTGTCTTTATCAACACGGTATCTCTCTCCAACAACAATTTGGCCGTTGGCAGGAAAAATTTTAGCTGCCTCTGTTAACTTCATCCATGAAGCATCACCGAAAACGCCTTTTTTGGCACGCTTGACCTTGTTCTTGTATGGAGAGGCTGTAATAAGTTGCACTGATAAAAGGGCGAAGCTGATGATGATACCAAAGACAACCATGGGGTCCATGAACTTGAGGGCATAACTCCAAGTTATCCCTTGTTGACCAACATAAGGACTTAAGCGTTGTATCTCTCTGCCAATATGATAGAGAGCGGTGATGCAAAAAAAGACAGTTGAGACAAATGTAATTGCTTTGCGTAGATACAGTTTTTGGGAGAGACTATAAAGCAGCGATATGCTGGTAACCATAACCAGTGTTAATAAAGGTTCTGAACGAATATACCAATAAAGTTGCGTGCTATCCAGCCCATTTGTGGCAAAAGTCAATAAATGAGGAATAAGGAATATTGTTAAAATCCCTAAAGCAATTGGCGCTAAAATAAGCGCCATCTGTGTTTTTGTATATTTCATTTGTATCTGACTCTCAGTTTTCTCCAGATCTGGTGTCATCCATATTTTACGGTGACAAGGTTCTAAACAGTTTGCCTCTTTCACGCTTTGAGAGAATGTCGAAACATCTCTTGGTATGCTGTTGCAATAAAGCGACAAAACGTCATTGCCTTTAGCTCGCTATAGCCAGTGTTTTTGCACAATAGAGCGTACGTTCTTGGTTGTTCTGGTATGCTTCTTTGCTTTTCTGAACGGTTTGTGTAATTTCTTGTGCTTTATTGACAGATGTGCCAAGAGCTTGCGCGAGTGCTTCATGATCACCATTTTTGATTGCTCTATGCTCTTGTGCGGAAAGACGAGCATTGACGCTTTTTGTAAAATTGCTGAGTTCTTTTTGAAGACTAGGATTGCTCGCTAAAGCCTCTTGCTGTAATTCTTTTGGCAAGGCGAGGACATCTTGCAAGCTTTGACTTGGCTTCTCTACTGCTGTTGCGCGGCGATTTTGTTCTCTTTGATGCTCTTGTGTGATTTCTTTTTCAGCATGTTGTACCGCATGGGTAAAATTCATAATTGCAGCACAGAGTAGCTCAACATGATTTTTAGCATTTGCGCGTGTATGACTTTGTAGACCACATAAACTGAAACCTGCAAGTGGAGCAACAGAATGCGGTACTTGTTCAATCTGATTGGCGATATGTTGACCACAACTTGGATTTTTAATAATCGCAATCATTTTATCATCACATTTTTTCGAGCTGCCATAAACAGTTTTCGACAACTGTTTGAGTTGTTTGCGACTTGTCTGGACACAGGCGTCTTCGGCAATTAATTCCACCATTTCGCTTTTTGTCAGAGGGGCTAATGTTTCTTTAGGGATAAGGGTGTTCTCCAGATCTCTGCCTTTGGGAGCGGTAAAGGTAAATTTATCACCAGGTTGTAATGTTTTTAATTGTTCTGGGGTGAGATGCTCTTTATTGCCGATGATGTAAGCACCTTTTACGTTGAAGGCGAAGCTGTTAAAACCAGCACCTCTATAGGTGCCCGTGTAAGTTTTACCTTCTTTTGCAACCATAACAGGACGATCACTTACATTGCGTCCAAGAGCTTTCATATTGCCCATAAATTCTTGTAAAAGCCCAATTTTTTCTGGATTGGAGATATCCTCAAACAGATGTTGCATAGGCTCTAGATCGCCTTTTTCTGCTACTGCAACACTGGCGAGCATCATGCGTTCTTTGGTAACAAGCGAAAAGTCAAGCTGATGTCCTGCTGCAAGAGAGAGATTTTCAAAAAATACCCGCTGTGTGCGTCCATTGCCTTCTCTGAATGGGTGAATTTGGTTGAGAGCATTAAATAAGTCTATTGCTTCAGTGTTAAATTCTTCACGCGTTAAGCCTCGCAAATTATCTTTTTCTGCAAGTGTTTGCTCTAATCTTTGTAAGCCTTCTTGGACTTCATCACCGATTGCAAAAGGATGTTCCCAGCCCGTTCTTTTCATTTCGGGCATGGCGGCTGTGGTGCCATCTGCAAATGTGAAAGGGATATGGCGGGGATGTCCAGCCCATTCAAAGGTATTGTGAAATAACTGTTTATGAATATGGCATAGATAGGCGCTATCAAAATATTCTGGGAGGGGTTCTTTCCGCAGATCACCCATTGCTTGTGCCGTATCATGTGAGCATTTTTCCAGAAAGGATTTTAAGTCTTTTATTCCATATTTATTTTTGAGTGTTGTCGTTTTAGGATAGACATAATGATGAGGTGAAGGGGTGGATATATTTTTTGTTTTTGCTTTGGCTTTTGGCATTGTTCCTTCCTTATAATTTAGCATTTTCCATAAGGGTGTTAAATTCCTCTCGTGAAAGATTGCCCTTCGCATATGCTTCTAAAATGTTAAGTGTTTTGCAATGAAGCATTATCCTTGCAAATGCATGGGCATTGACAGCGAGGCAAACTGTTCTCTGTATTTTGGCAAGTCTTCTCGCATCAAAAGAATGGCTTGCTGTGTTTTCGTGTTTTGCATTGGCTCTTCCTTTCGGTTTTTCATTGGGTATGTGGTAAAGTGCTCCTTTTAGCTGGCCATAGCGAGCGCATTGGAGTGATTGAGTCTGCGTGTGTGGACTTGCTGATGTGCTTCTTTGGCTTTTTGAACAGTCTCAGTAATTTCTTGTGCTTTCTGTTGTGATACACCAATATTTTGCGCAAGGGTTGCATAATCCTTCTGTCTGATTGCCCTACATTCCTCGGCTGAGAGACGATGCTCTAATTGGCACACAAAAGTGCATAGCTCTTGGCACATCATGGGATTTTGGGATAAGACCTCTTTTTGTGCTTGGGGTGATAAGCAAAAGAGATCTTGCAAGTTTTTACTCGGCTTCTCTATCGCTTTTGCGCAGCGTTCTTGTTCAAGTTGATAGTTTTTAGTGATGGCATAATGCATATATTCTACAGCATGTCCAAAATTCCTCACAGCATGAGGGAGCATAGCAAGATGATTTCGCGCGTTTACACGTGTTTGATTTTGCAGACCGCATACACTCAAACCGGCAAGAGGAGAAATAGAGCTGGGAGATTGTTGGATCTGATCGACAAGCTGTTGAGTTAGGCTTGGATTTTTAAGAATTTCTGCCATCTGTTTATTTAATGCTTGTGATGTTCCATAAATGGTTTTTGATAACTGTTGAACTTGAGTTCGCGCTGTGTGGACACGAGCACTTTCTCTCACCCTTTCTTCTTGTTCATGGGCTGTGAGAGGGGCTAATATCTCTTTGGGGATGAGTATGTTCTCAAAGTCCCTACTGTTTGGGGCGGTAAAGGTAAACTTATCACCGAGTTGTAATGTTTTTACTTGTTCTGGGGTGAGATTATCTTTGTTGCCAATGATGTAAGTACCATGCGCCTCGAGAAAAAAGTGATTAAAACCAACACCTTTATAGATCCCTGTGTAGGTTTCTCCTGCTTTTGTCGCTATTACGAGATGATTATTCACATTGCGCCCAGTCGCTTTCATATTGTCCAAAAATTCTTTTAAAAGAATCGTTTTTTCTGGATTGGAGATATCCTCAAACAGATGTTGCATAGGCTCTAGATCACCTCTTTCGGATTCTGAGACATTGGCAAACATTATGCGCTCTCTGGTGGCAAGCGAAAAGTCTAGCTGGTGTCCTGCTGCGCGAGCAAGCTTTTCCAAAAACAACAGCGCTGCGTGTTCATTGCCATCTATAAATGGGTGTATTTGTTTGAGAGTGGTAAATAATCCCATTGCTTCATTGATAAATTCTTTGCGCGTTAAGTCTTGCAAATTGTTTTTTTCGGAAAGCTGTTGATCAAATTTTTGCAAGCTTTCTAGGATGTCTTCATCACGTACAAAAATTCTTTCTCCTTCCATTCTTTTCATTTCTGGCATGGCGGCAATGCTGTCGTCGGCAAAGGTGAAGGGGGCACTGCGTAGCTTTCCAGCCCATTCAAAAGTATTTTTAAATAACTGGTGATGAAGATGGCAGAGATACCTGGAATCAAAATATTCTGGGAGGGACTCTTTCCGCAGATCTTTTGTCGCTTTTTCTATATCATACGAAGATTTTTCTCGAAAAAGTTGTAGATCTGTTTCGCCATATTTATTTTTGAGTATGTTGGTACCAGGATAGAGATAATGATGGGGTGAGGGCTGATCTCTATTTTTTGTCTTTGCTTTGGCTTTTGGCATCGTTTCTTCCTTAGAATATAGCGTTGTCCATAAGGGTGTAAAATTTCTCTCATGAAATATTTCCCCTCACATATGCTTCTAAAATTGTAAGTGTTTCGCAATGAAGTGTTATTCCTTCAAAGGGGTGGCTGTTGACGGCTGCATCAACTGCTTCACGGCGCTTTTTCAGTTCTTCTGGAGTCATTGATAAAGGATTTCTTAGCGCCTTCATTGGCATTTATTCTTCCTTTCCACTTTTTCAAGAATTGCCTTAAAAAAAACTTTTTTAGAAGGCATGGCTTTTTTAGTTTCCCCCAAAGATGTTTCGTTGTTTAAACGGATCATAATAGATTTCCGTCACCTTAAATTTTCCTTCAATCCGTTTGCATTGAATGATGATGTCAATCATTGAAATTAGCAGACCACGGATATCATCACGCTCTAAATCACTTCCTCCCTCACTTTCTTTGACCAAGAGGGTCATTTGTTCAAAGGCAGCAAGTGCTGTTGAGGCATGAACCGTCGTGATCGAGCCAGGGTGACCTGAATTGACATTGCGGATATAATAAAAGGCTGTACCATCTCGAAGTTCTTGTAAAAGAATGCGATCAGGACGCATGCGTAATGCAGATTCAAGCAGCTCTTTTGGACCAACAGAGGATAAACCTTGACCATCTTTTGAATAGATCATAGAAACATGATTTTGTTGAGGCACAACCAATTCTTGTGTGTCTTCAATGGTAATAATACGCTCATCATCAGGAATTTTAGCAATTAATGCTTTGGACAAGGTTGTCTTTCCCGAGCCGGTTTTACCAGCAATCAGAATATTTTTTTGGCACGCTACAGCCTGATTTAAAAAGGAGACAAAGTCCTTGTTACAGTAAGCGTCTACTAAGCCATGCTCAACGCTTTTAAGTTCGTTAAAACGTGAGCGATAATCCCTTAAGGGCGTAAATGATATTTGCTCACACAGCGAAAAGAGACCATTTTTAGCAAGATCTTCAAGAGAAAAATTTCGTGATGAAGGTTTGCGAATTGTCATACTGATGGTGTCTTTTTCGACCGCTGGAGGAATGACAATTTGAATACGCTCATTACCAGGGAGGGTCGCAGATAAGACGGGATTCTTATCCGATATATTTTGCTTCGAATAGGACGCGACAACTTTAGCTATCCCCATAAGCTCATGAAACGAGAGAGCAGGAACTTCTACGGTTTTCCAGCCTTCAATTCCTTCCGTCATCACTTGATAGGGACGATTGATGACAATTTCAAAAAGGCTCTCATCTTGCAAAAAAGCATTGATGGGTTCAAGTTTTGTTAAAACAATGGCAATGGTTTCATTGTTTGAATGGTGTAAGTCTTGGTTCATGTTCAAATCACGGCTTTTTATAAAAGTTTCTTGAAAGGGCTCGATTGGTAATTTGTTTTTTATTTTCGGTGACTTTCAATTTGTAAATATTGGAAAAATCTAAATCACGGGCAACAAAAACGTTTACCATTTCCCCTTGGTTCTTCGTCAGAGTGGGAGGAAGATTGGCGTAATTTTCGGTGAGAATATTTGCAATATTTTGTCCTGAAGAAACCGTTGAAGAGGTTTCGTCAGAAGCTACGGTTTCTTTATCCTTCTTTTTTTGACTTTTTGATAAACGTTCTTTTGCATAGTTTGTGGCATCTCTGACAATCGACACAAGAAGTGCAGAACCAATCCTCTCTAGCCAATGATTATCAACATCTCCATCCATACCAGAACGTCCTAAAGTATCCGTTGCGGGTGAAGCTAATGCGATAATAACACCCTGTGGTGTTTTTGCTCTTGTCCAGAGCACAAAGAGACGACGTTGTCCTTTTTTTAATCCGCCACGATATTCGCCAATAATTTGTGTTCCTTTATCAAGGAGAACAACGCGACCATTGTCTGACAAAATATCTCTGGAAACGATACAACTGGTAAATCCTTGCTGGTCACTGTTGATAGCTGTTTCTAAAATACAGGGAATGGGCGTACCCATTGTGATGATGAAGTTACGATTGGGAAGCGCTGAAGCGCGAATCCCTTCAAGGGTTGTTGGCTTGAGAAGATGATTAAATTGCTGTGCTGTTTCATCAGATGTGTTGTCCACCTTGTTCAGCATAACACTCTTATCTTTTGCGGTGTTTTCTGTATTTTGCTGAGGGTTTGTATAGGCTAATACAGGAGCGCGCTGTGCCGCTTGTAAGAGTTCATCATTCTCTGATTTTGGTTGCTCTGCTGTGGGTGCTGGAAGTTCAACCTTGGGTAAGAGAGCGTTGCGTTGTAGTGGGCCCTTTTGTTGTAAAGTACCATTTTGCCGAGGTTGTTCAAAAACAACAGGCTTTGGTTCTGCAGGGCGGAAACGTTCTGTTTGCTTAATAACTCCTTCTTTTTGGGGTTCAACGGGTGGTTTTGTGTCTGTGATAAGCGTTGAATATGCTAAATAAATACAAACAGAAAAAAGAATAACAAGAGCTATTGCTTTCCCTATATTGCTCTGTTGTTTTTTTCCTTGAGCATCTTTTATCGTATCGCGATCATTGATGCTCTTTTCATCCATTTTGTCATTCATGGCTGCTTCCTATGTTCACTTTACGTTGTACGGATGGTGATGTGGTACCGGTTTCGGGATTAATTCCTTCAGGCACAAACCTTTTATTGAAGACACACAACACGTCTTTGCCACGGCGCAAAGTAAATTGCGCAGCTGTGGCATGAACAATGACTTTGTTGCCTTTAATGGATTTTGGAACAAGCGATTCTTGTCCATCACGCGATACAAGGTAAATGGCAGGAATTTCTCTATTGCCTAAAAATGTGAATGTTGTTGTTTTACCGTTGTCATAGACAGAAGACGGTTCAATGAGGGGAGATCCTTGTGCTTCATAAGCCCAATTGCGTGGTCCAAAATCTTCATGGATATTTAAAACATCATCAACAAAGTTCGCTTCGCGCTGTTCAGCTTTAGCGGCTTCGGCTAATTTCCTCCGTAAGGCTTCATCTTCTGGATAACGAAACTTAACCAAGAAATATGTTTCATTGCCTGCTGAAACATCACCCTCACGCACTTGTAATTCAAACTGATAAGAACGCTTTGTTCCATCTTGTCGGCTTGTGACAATTTGTAAATTGGTGATGGGCTGAACTTCGCGCGGTTTGAGAAAAACAAAGTGGCCGGCTGGGGCAACTTGCCAAGCAACGGAATTGCCAATACCCACATAGCTCACCTCTTCATCATCGGCAAATTCAAGCTGGACCGAAGAACGAATAGAGCCAATGATTTGCGTGACATTGTAGGGGTCATAATTGACAAATCTGATGCGATTGTCTTTGCGGGCACTCACGGGGGCTGTTTCTGCAAATGAGGAGGTTGTATGACAGCTCATTGCGACAATGAAGGCTAAGATTATCTGAGAAAATCTATTCATTGTATCACCTCTGGATCAGATCTATATTCGGATACTTGAAAGCCAAGTGGGTTGACTAAGCGGTCCTTTGTTGAAATTTTCGCATTGACGTAGGAAAACTTTAAAATGGAAACCCAATGGGAAATAGTTTCAATGTCATTGAGTTCTCTGAGCGTTTTGTAGTAACGCACTTGAACGAGCTCGTCGTTTAAAAAGGAGATTGATTTGATAGAAACCGTAACAGTCATATTTTGATAGATATTTTGCGGACTTTCTGGATTGTTGCCCGAATACCATTTGGCAAAACGGTTTTGCTCTTCTGGTGAAGAGAAAAGAGAGACCAAGCTAAAATTATGTTCTGCCTCCGAAGCTTGGAAACTTTCGCGGGCACGAATATATTGGCCGGCAAAATAGCGTGTTATCGCTTCATCATAGTTGTTTGGCATTTCTTTTAGTGCACTCACTGTCTCAACAATCCCTGTTGAATTATCAACGCGGATCACAAAAGGCTCTACAGTTTTTAAGGGGGTTAATGCTGCAACAGCCAAAGCTAAAGCAATTGTCATTAAGCCAAAGAGAACTGTAAAAGCCATTGCAATTTTCATCCGCACTCGCATGCCGTGCATGCGGTCAATATCGAAAGAGCGTGCTTCCTTTATATATTTATCAAATTCATTACTTTTCACGCATGACCTCCACAGTTCTATAAGAAAGTGTTTCTTGGGTTATGGGATTTAAGGTAGCTTCCTTAAGTGTCACACTTGCTGTTGCTTTTTCGCTTTCTAAGGTATTGAGAATGATGGGTGTTGTGACAGGCTTTGCACCTTTTTCTTGTAGGATGATGCCTTTATTGTCCCAATCCCATTTGTCTTTATTTAAAGCGCGGGTAACTTTGCCATTACATCGTGGTGGCTTTTTAGGGCCACTCAGAGAGGCGCAGCCCGTAAGGGCAACCGTTAGGATGACAAAAAAAGTTATTTTTCGTTTCATTTTTTTGAACTCACAAATACTTTGGAATACAACGTATGGAGACTTTTGCTCTGAATGATTTCACAACAACGTGTGATGAAAGATCTTGATAGGTTGTATAAAACCAAGGATATCAAGTGTTTCACGAGGTATGTGTATGGGACGTGCGCGAGAGCGCGCACGCAATACTTGAAAAAGAGCTCTGGCTTTTTTCAAGAGAAGTCTCTTAAAAGCGACCACGGCCTCGCCCTCCCAATTTTGCTGCTGTACTTGCCGCTCTGCTTGCAGCACTTGCCGAACTGGTGAGGTGGGAAGCGATACTACTTCCACCCGATTTAGCGCTACTGTAAATCATTGAAGCAATCTGACCTCCTGAAGAGATACCAGCGTTAAAGTATGGCCCACCAGCAGCTAAGGCTGAAGCAAGACCTGGAAGTGCACGGAAGATAATAATCCCTATGATCGAAATAACGATGACAGGTGGGAAAAGAATATAGATTGACTCATAGGAAACTGCGAGAACTTGCAGGATAATTTCACATATAATCGTTCCAAGCATGATCACGAGAACTTGTAAAATGGTAAAATTAACCAAAGTTGAAAGCCATGCTTCAGTATATTTTCGTGTTACATTGAACAAGTACAAACTAATAAAGAGAGGACCAAGACCTATAATCATGACCAGCGCAACTTGGGCAAACATTTGCACAATAAAACCACCGATACAAAAGAAAATAACGGTCACAAGCATTATACCACCAAGAAGACCAACAACAATCTTTTCAAAAAACCAAGCATTGTATAAGACTTCTTGAAAGCGATAACTTGCCTTTAACAAAATATAGTCAAAGACATTGGAGCCTGCGGGATTGCTGTTGAGTGCATTTCCTATCGCGTTTACTAAATCCTTAAAGAAAATATCTTTGACATAGATGTTAAATGTATCTGCATTGGTTGCCATTGTTGTGACAACTACGATTTTAACCACATTATTGAGGAGACTATGCGTAGAAAGAGCTACACGACCTGTCATAACATTATAGCCATATAAAAAGGTAAAAATAATTGCAGCAAGATTAAGTGGCGCTGAAATTGCAGAAGATAGCCCACTCACCGTGGTGTTTATCACCTTGTCGAGTGGCGCTACAATATATTCAGAAACAGTCCCAAACGGGGAAAATTTAAAGTCGGACATTCTATCTCTCAACTTTTATTTTTACTTTTGCTTCTAATTGTTTTTCTTTTTCTGCGATTTTCTCTTGAAGTTTTTGACGCTCTCCTTGCGCTGTTTCTTCCTGAATCTCTTCTTTCGTTTTGCTATTTTTTGCTTGAACCATAGAGAGATATTGAAGTTTTATACTATCTGTTTGAAGCTTTGCTTGAAGAAGGGCGAGTTCTGCCTGAAGCTCTTGTTGATGCGCTTGCAGTTCTTCAGGTTTTGACTCTTTTTTTGCTTTGAGATTTTCAATTTTTTGCTTTATTTCCTCAATTTTTTGGCTAGTTTCAGCTGTTGATGCATAGATCGATTCAGCTGTTTGTGATGTGGAAGTTTCTCCTTTCTGTGTACTTTCTACTGCACTTTTGTAATATTCATCTACATTTGGGGTGTTTTGCGCATGTGCCTGAGAGGCGAAAGCCAAAGATAACAGTGTGATTAAGCTACATTTTTTCATTGATTTTCTCTCCTTTGATGAAATATGGGGAGCCATTGATCGGGGTCTTCTCCATATTCATTGATAATTTGGTTCATGAGTTCAATATTTTTGGTTGTGCCGCTTAAGACGGCGATCTCATCGTTCATTCCGCGTAAGTTAAGTTCTGCAACAACGGAATTTTGTCCTTGTTTGATCAGGAAACGACGGGACTCTCTGCTCAATTCTGACTGTATCAGTTCAAATTCACGTTCAGTCAGTTTGAAATCTTCAACATAATCTTGATAATTTGCTTTTTGATTTGGAAAAAATATTTGGGTGGGACATTGCTCAATAATTGTATGGGCAATTGTTGAGTTTAAAGCATCTTTGGGACTTTGCGTTGCAAACAACATCATCCCGTTTTGTTTACGGATTGTTTTGAGACGGTCTTGGGCAAAAGCTTTGAATGAATCATCTTCAAGTGCTTTCCAGAATTCATCAATAACAATAATAATGCGCCGCCCATCAATAAGATCAAGAATACGGTGAAAGAGGTACATCATCAAGGGACGCCGAATTTCTTCATTGTCTAAGAAATCGGTCATGTCATAACCGATAAATTGAGCGTTTAAATTGAGATCATCTTCATCGTTATCAAACACCCAGCCTAAAGCATCTCCTCTTATCCAAGGTTGTAGGCGTATGGCAATGCCTTCTTTTGACGTGTTATCAAAAAACAGTTGAAGGGCGCTTAAAGAGCGTTGTGCACGGGGCAAACTTGCTAAGGAATCAATGGCATTGGCAATATCTTGCCGCTCTTCTTCGGTAACTGTTTGTCCTTCAGTCGTGACGAGCTTTAAGATCCAATTACGCAGAAAGATTTTATTTTTTTCGGTGTATTCCATGCCTTTTAAGGGCGCAATACCCGTGGGCTGTCCGTTTTTTAAAGGTTTGTATTTACCGCCTCCTGCTCGTACAAAAATTTCGGCCCCTTGATCTTTGTCGAAAAAGACCATGGTCGGATTGTGTTTTTGTAATTGGGCGAGAAGAAAATTAACAATCACCGTTTTACCAGATCCCGATGGACCGCAAACAAAGGTGTTGCCAAGATCACCATAATGAAAATTGAAATAATAAGGCGAACCCGCTTGTGTTTTCAACAATGCAACGGCAGTTCCCCAAACATTGCCTTGCAGTTTCCCAATGGGAAAGGAGTGAAAGGGCGATAACGCTGCAAAATTTCTGCTGGTAATTGCTCCAGAGCGTGCACGATAGCTGAAGTTTCCTGGTAATTGTGCCCACCATGTCGCTTCCAATCCTAAATCCTCTCGTGCAATAATGGCTCCACCATTGGTTAAATGTGCACGTGCTTTTGAGAGATTTTCAGACAATGTTTTGGGATGGTCAGCAAAAACGGCGAGAGAAATATGATGTTCGCCCAAAACAAAACGGTTGGACTCTAAATCATCAAGGGCTTCATCGAGCGCTACAATTTGTGAACTGGCACGATCGGCCGCACTAATCATTTGATTTTGTTTGCGTCCCATAATGGTACTGGCAGCCGTTTTACTCTTAAAGACAAAAGATTGTGTTAAAATGAATTCAAAGGGGACGGTGAGTAAACCATCGGTCATACCTGGGCGTGTTCTTGAGGGATATTCTTTCCAGCCAAACATACCAACAAAGCGTTCATTGCTTTCATGGCGAATTTCAATAATTTCTTTGCCAAAAATGACACGATCGGAATAAATCGTTGAGGCAATGGTGCCAAATGTTAGGGGAATACGTTCACGTCTTCCTCCCACCAACTGGTGCAGAAATTCACTTTGTTCAGAAAATAAAATTTCGTCATGTTCGTAAATCGATAAGAGACGTGGATTATAGGCTTCCAAACCTTCCATAAAGTCTTGGCTTAACTCTTCAAGTTTTCGGATGGCTTCCTGATCTGGTTCAGATTGTGTTTTTTTGGCTTTTGTTAAGCGCTGAAAAAAGGAAGCGAGCTGTTCTGTTTTATCGGATGCTGGATTCCACAGTAGGGAAACAAAAAGATCATTTCTATAAAGCTCTTGTGAAACCATTTTCTTTTTGTATTTTGCATCTAAGGTTGCAGCAAAGGATGAAGAAAATTGACTGTCTGGATAAATCGTTTCACGCCGGCGGATGATGTGAGAATATAAAGCAACACGCTCATCGGCAATATTTTTTAACAGCGTGTTTAATTGGTTGTGCAAAGAATTTATTTGATCGATATCGACCGTGTCAAAATTCACACCATCAACGGCCATCACAATCATCAAGCAACGCGAGTTCAAAGCAATGACATGCTGATTGACGTGGCGTATATAGGGAATATATTCTTCAGGCAAAATTTCCCGTTTCATGATGGCCGTCTGCTTCATCTGCCTAGTTCCTTATAAGTACGGATAAGACGTAGAGGAGATGTAGAGCCTCCTCCCCATCTTGTGATGTTTTTTTGTTTTCCCCTTGTATTGAGCCAAGCAAAGAGTACGCGAAATTGATTGTGGTCGTATTTTGTGACTTCACGCAAAACAAAGTGCATACCAACGCCAAGGCCAATCATGGTAAAACCGCTGGTTAGAATAAAAAGGATGGTTGTTGCCATACCATTAAGTGCCATCGCTTCTATTGTGACACCGGCAATCATGGCAGGCCTTGTACAGGCAAGGAAAAGAGTATCTTCATTCATTTAAGCCAACTTATTCAATTAATTATCCAATGAACTTACCAACGAGAGCAGGGGCACCAAAAACAATGCCAATGCCGATAATAACAAAGGCTGCTTTGCGTAAATCAAAAAAGCCGTACATCCAAGCAATCCCCACGCCAATAACACATATAACCGCAATAAGCTTTGCAGTAGTTCCTGTCATCGTATCAACGATACTTTTTAAAACACTATCAAGCTTTCCAAAACCCTGTGAAGTATCAGCGGCATAAGAAGGTTCTATTAAAATGAGTGCTGTTAAAAGCAGCATGAAAACGATAAGTATGCCGTTTTTGGATAGAGTTTTTGTCATTTTACCTCTCTTTGACTGTTTATTGATCTCTTGTCTCTTTTTAGGGGTTAAGAATTTTTCTGCCCGACAATTTACAGCCTAAATTCCCCTCCATTTTAAAAAGCTTTGAGAGTGGTCCTTACGCACTGCCAAAATCTTCTTCTTTGAATTTTTTAAAGAGACAGAATATTTTTCATTTTTTTGATTGTGTTACATAAAAATGGCAATTTTAAGTTGTATCTTATCTCAAGATGGTAAGAGCCAATCGTGTGAGAATAATATTTTTTATTTACAAAATGTAGTTAACGCTCAACATATCTTACTTAGAGTTTTTTCCCTTAAAGAGTAGGTAAGTTGTTGAAAAAAATGTGAAAAGGCAAAGAAACAATGAACTTTTTAAGCGAATGTATCAAGCGAATACGATTTAAATGGGTTGTTATTATTTACATTATAGGCTCGATGCTGTGGGGAATAAGCCAATATAAAGATAAAATGGATTTTAATGTTTTCAAGACATTTCTGATGCAGGATGCTCAAGAGATTGTTGATATCTATTTAGAAGAGAAAAGGCGGGTGGAACCCATTATCAAACAGAAGTTAGCAATAAATGAGCCAGCTGTTGATTTGCAGAACAGTGTTTTACCGGATCATGCGACTGTTTTTCAGGGCAGGGCATTGGTTACGAGTGGTGTTACATTTAAATTGCTTACCTCTGTTGCACAATCTTGGCGTAAACATATGACGCGCAATATTCACCTCTATGGGGTGGACAGTTGTGCGCCGCGTCAAAAGGCAAAATTAAATGATCAAGAATGGCCCTGTGGGGCAGTGACAACAGCTTGGCTGGTGACCAAAACACTGGGGCGAAGTTTATCCTGTAAGCAGGCTCTTATGCATAATGGTATTGCTTATGCACAATGTTTTGTCGATGGCGTTGATCTCGCTGAGGCAGGTCTTGCAGAAGGGATGTTGGTGCTTTCAAAAGAAAGTAAAGATCCTGTTCCAACACAGTACCGCTCTGCTGAAGAGATTGCACGCAAAAATAAAATCGGTCTTTGGTCTAGTGAGTTTACGGAACCTTTCCAATGGCGGCGGGATAATGGATCTTATAATCCTTTTGCAGGCTTTTAATGGGCAAATACTTTCATTTTATGGATTCTATCGAGAAATTTACAACGCGAATAGAAACAAAGCGTGGGGAAAAATTAAAAGAAGATATGAAAATCTTTGCCACTGTTTTTCAAAGTGGTGTATATATTCTATACCCATTTTCAAAGTCTGTTTTTATATTGCTCTCTGTTTTATGGATGTGCTGTACACAATAAAGAGCTGCTATTGTTAGTGGCAAGAAATCTTTTATTGTTTATGTTTATAGGAGAAAGAGAGCATCTAAAACGCTAAAATTTTCTATAGTGGAACATTAGTGTCGTGTTTCGTCATAAAATTCAATTTTTTAGCCATTTCTTATCTTTATAATTCTTTTACATCAATAATGGTTTCTTCAGATACTTTTTTGAAAAAATGCGCTACTTCACGATAATTTTCCTCCTTGGCAAGGATATATCCTAAAATTAAAGAGGAAAAATCTTCAGGAAGAAGCAAGATGATATCTCCATTTTTTATCAAATGTTTTGCGTGAAGAAATGCTTTTGAATGGCGTAAATCTTCAGGATACTCATAGCGCTTCAATCTACCAGCCTGAGTGGCTATACTGTAATGAATGCCTGTATACGTTTTTACTTTCGGAATCTCAACAACTTCATTCTTGATAAATGCAGAAACGACAGTTTTAATCCAGTTTATTCCTAAAGCATTGCTGACAATATGTGTTGTGGTTAATCCACCTCCAATACGGGCATGAGCTTAAAACCCTCTTTTATCCATTTTCCTTCGAGATGGAATGGAGTATTTTTTAGCCCAAGGACATTACAATATGAGATGTAGTTTTTTCAATTTCGATTTTTACTTCATCATTCAATCTTGTTGGGAAAATATACTGCTATTCTGTAAACCAAGGTTCCGTGATTTTTTTATCTCCAATACCTGCAATATAGCATTCTTCATTTAGCACAACACCTTCGACAGAAAATTCCTGACCGGAAAGATAAGATTCACATAAAAAATGAAGACCATAACGGTTATAACTCCATTGATCATGCCCTTCTTTACCAAGGTTGATAAGTCAAGATGCATCTTTCATTTGTTTTTCGTTTTTGCGTAATATATTCTTTTTGAACCGGAAGCGCTTATCGGTTTAAGCACGCAGGGAAATGAGATGTTGCTAAGATCTGCCTCTTCTTTCATTCATTTAAATGATGGGGTGTATTCTGGATAAGTTTCCCATACAGTTTTTATCATTTCATATTTATTTCTGGCTCTTGTTGCAGATGAAACACTTGTTCTAGGCGTTCCTAACATCTATAATATTAGTGCATTAAGCTCAACGTAAGGATCAGTGTATAAAAGAGATAAAACAAATTTTCGGTTCTTTTTAATCTCTTCAACAAGGGTGAGTACTTGATGATTATCTGCTAGGTTAACTTTGAAAAAATCGACACGATTTTCTCATATTTTAGGGCAAGTAGGAGCTAAAAGTACGATATTTAACCAAGTTCATGGCATGCATTGAAAATAGCTTCCTTTTCGTTTTCATAAGAGCGAATTCCAAGCCAAGGAATAGAATTTTTCATGACTTTCCCCCTTATGGAATGTTGGTTTTTGTGTTTCTTTAAAAATGCTTACAAGTTTTTGAGAATGAGGATTATAAAATGGGCAAGCGGTGTTTCGGCAACAATTTTTCTTGATCCTTTATTCTCTGATATCCTTAAAGTTTTGCTTTTTTGGATTTTAATCATCATTCCATGAATGAGAATTATTTTGATCTCTTTTATTGGCAAAGAGTGGCAATGAAGTGATTTGTAAGAGGTGTTATTGATAGTTCTAAGATGCGTGTTCATGAAGAGCAGCTGAGAATGGGAAGACAAGCTAGAGCAGAGCAAGGAGCATGGTACGTTAGAAAGTGTGTAAGGCGTGATCATTTAAGGAAAGCAATCTTCTTGAGTGGAACAATCAATGCAAAGAAAAGAGGTTTTAAAGAGGCATATTTTGTCTTTCTCACGCGGTTGTAAAATCATGATGATAGGGGAGAGTTGGCATTTAAACCGCACCGTATCATGTGGAAAAAATCAGAAAAACATCCGTTTTTTTAAACAATCATTCTTTCAATGATGATGTTGGGATGTTGCTGGCATTCTGCTCATTTTCATCTCATCCACCCAATCCGTTGAATTTACGGATTGTTTTTTTATAGACGATCAAAGTCATGACCATGGTAAAGACAGTGCTTAACACAAGAGAACCGATAGGCCATTCATTTTTACCAAGCAGGAGTGATACGGGGAGGGACGCCGAAAAAGCCATGGGCAGAAAAAAAAGCAGTCCTTTCACAAGATTTAAGGGATAAATTGCTATGGGGATAAAGGAAAGTTGGTAAATCATTGCATGAAAATAGGCAACCGGCATCTTACGGTTGGTCATGAATGTTATAAAGTTAAACATCATGAAAAAATACAAGTTTATGATAAAGATACAAATTATGGCTAGAATAAAAGAAAGCCATTGCAGTTTTATCTCTGACATATCGGGTAACGAGACAAAGGAATAAGCACTCACACCAACAAGCAAAAATTTAATCAGATAAAGAGGTCTGCACCAGCCAAGCAAGATTAATAGCCAAATTGAAACAGGCTTTGTCAAATATCCCTCAATTTTACCTTCTGCTACTTTTTCAAAAAATGTTTCAATAGAACTGGTAAAAATATTTAAAAATATCCCAAGTAAAATGAATACAACAAAGATAAAATGAATTTCATCTCTGCTATAGCTTCCAATATTTCCTGAAAAGCAAGAAATTCTGTCAATAAAGGTGAATTGAATAAAATAATAGCAAAGAGAAAGAAGAAATTCTCCAATGAAGTTTTTACCGTAAACAAGTTGTCGGCGCATATTCATACCGATAAAATGAAGAATTATTTTCATCTCATCCCCCCGCTCCATGATACGCTTTCATTCCTTTTTTCCAGACAAGATGAATAAAGAATAAAAGACACAAAATATAAAAAACACTCCCCGACATCAATTGTTGAAACACTGCTAGGTTTTTTGTGGAGAGGAATTCAGCAGGCGCTGATATGATGAAACGATAAGGATTAAACTGCATCAATGGAATAAGCCATGTTGGCCAAAAAGAGGGAGGTAAAAGAGTACCGCCAAGAAGTGCTGAACTGAGAATACTAAAAGAGAGCAAGATATTGTATTCAATCACCCAGAAACTCAATAAGGCTATGGCAAAGGAGAGGAAAAAACACAGCAATTGCGAGAGAACAAAAATAAGAAAAAATAACAGAAAAGCTATTATCAATCCTAAAATATTTTCGTATGATAAAATAAGCTTTACAGTAAAAAGAGCTATTAAGGGAATGGCATAGAGCACACTTTCACCCAAAAAGGGCAACAACATTTGTGTCATGTAACTGAATGGTTTGGTGAGATAGACTTCTAATTGCCCTTCTTTCACATGCTTAGAGAAAGATTGAATGATGCCGTAACCATTGTTTAAGCGTGAGAAAACTAAGGCAAAGGCATAATAATACATCATATCATGAAAACCAAAACCGTTTATGTTGTCGCCCGTATCAGAAAAAAGGGCATTCCACAACAGAAGTTGAATCATGAAGGGCGAGAGTGTTCCCATGACAAAATCGGTAAAAAACATTGCCCTGTCACTGAGGATGGTGAGCAAGCCGTTTTTGGCAAAGAGAAACAGAGCAAAGCAATGGTTAGAGAAATTCTTTAAATTTAACACGGAGCATCTCTTCAAGTGAGGGAGTGGAGACAGAAAACGGACAGTTAAGTTCTGTTGCGATTTCTCTTAGGAAACGTGGAACATTTTCACGTAACAGTGAAATTTCTAGTGTACATTTTTCATCATTAAAGTGTTTCTCTTTTAAAGGAGCGGACAATTTTATGGCGAGTTCATCAATGTTTTTTATAAGGCTTGAAGGTGTTGGCAGGTGTTCACAAAAAACTGTTATTCTCACCCATGAAGGGATCATCTCTTTGAGTATATTCATAGCGCCATGAAACTGCTTCTTTCCCTTATGCAAAAGAAGAATATCATCGACATAGCCATCGATATCTCCCATATCATGACTTGTGATGATATATCCTAAGCCTTGCTCCTTTTTTAGTTTTTTAAGCAGCTCTCTGATTTCATGTTTGGAGCTAATATCAAGACCAATGGTTGGTTCATCTAAAAACAACAGCTTAGGTCTAAAGGATAAATTAAACGCCAATTCACTTTTGACTCTCTCACCAAGGCTTAGCATGCGCACGGGCTTATCCATGATATGCTCAATGTCCAATAACGCAGTGATTTCTTTAAGATCACGAATAAAAGAGCTCCGTTCAAGGTCATAAAGGGGTTGAACCATTTCGAGACTATAGCGGAGGGGCAAATCCCACCATAAGCAATTTTTGTGACCAAAGACGACACCAAGAGACTTAAACAAATCTTTTTTCGTGTTATAAGGATCAACTCCTAAGACTTTGATATTCCCCTCATCGGCTGTTTGTATACCAGAAAGTATTTTAATCAGTGTTGATTTTCCGGCTCCATTCGGTCCAACGATGGCGAGTGATTGCCCTGAAAAAAGGGTGAAACTGATCTCTTTGAGAACGTGATGGTTTTTATAGGTTGGCTTGAAAAGAGAAACCACCTTGTTTGTAAAACCAGGTGCATGCTCTTTGCTGCAGTATATTTTTGAGACCTTGTTAAGGTCAATCAATAATGATGCCATTCGTTTCCCCCCCCATTTCAATTGATCTTGTTTAAGGGTCTCGTAATCTTTGAAACTCTGCTCTCATGTACCGGAAAAGGAGACATATTCCTAGACCTTTATCGTAATAAAACGCACTTGATGCCTTATCTTTCATTTGAAATATGACGGTGTTCTTCCGTAAGATGTGCTCGTTTGTATGAGGCACTGATATGCTAAGCTCTTGTTTTTTCAAGATGATGTTTGGCAGAGATGAAGCTTGATGGGCAGGGAGCTGAAGTCCTTTATTATTATTATGCAGCCAAAAGTATGAACTGTAAATTCATGCTATCAGCATGCTAGACTTGCATTAGAGCAGTATCGTAGGTGATAAGTAATGGTGAGTTATTCTGTTTCTTTCCTGTGATGGTACCGTGCTTCAAGAGGAAACGCATTAGAAAAAGGAATAGCTGTTTTTATTCTTTTGATAAATGCTGTAAAAATTTTATAGCAGCGATTAAGTAGCAAGATTAAAATATCCATGCGATGTTTAAAGTCAAAGGATGTCATATGGTTAATAAACGTAAAGTATTTTGTTTTTGGAGGTGTTTGCGTTATAGTAAAAGGCAAGCAAGGGAGGATTTTATATGTTGAGTGAAGACGAAATTAAACGCCGTCGTTTTGATGCTGAAAATGCATTGGCAAGCCAACGTTTAGAGGGGTTGGAACCAGATCCACAGGTTGTTGCGCAAATGGAGCGGGTTATTATTGGTGAGCTTGAAATAAGTGATATCATCAAAGCTTATATAGAGCAGGTAAAACGTGGTGAAGTATGAGGGGAGCAACGATCCTTATACCGATCCCAAAACTGGTGTGTTGTATAACCGGTTTAAAATTAAAGATCGAGCCACATTGGAGTGTGTAGAAGCTACTTTTGCTTATGTAAGATCTTTTGAACTTATGCAGACACCTCTTCGTGGTAAGTTTGATCTCGCTCACATGAAAGAGATCCATAGAAAGCTGTTTGGTGACGTTTATGCATGGGCAGGGGAGATCCGTTTGTTGGATATCGCCAAAGGCAATAGCATATTTGCTTATTATACTCAGATTGAAAGTTATGCACCGAAGATTACACAGCAGCTGGCAAAAGAGCACTATCTGCGGGGTCTTGATATGGGTGAATTCAGTATAAGGGCTGGATATTATATGGGGGAGTTGAATGTGTTGCATCCCTTTCGAGAGGGGAATGGACGCACATTGCGTGAATTTATGGGGCTGCTTGCTCGTGAAGCTGGCTATTGTATCGATTGGAGCTCTCTTGAGCAACAAGAAATGATAAAGGCATCAGTTGCGGCGTATCATGGAAATTCTGAACACTTGTCTGCACTCATCCGCCAGAACCTCAATCTCTTATAACAAGCTGTGTTTGTGGTGCGTGCAACAATGATGCCCAGTTTGAAAGTTGTCACTATAAATTCCCACAGTGGCATGGAAGAACGCCCATAGATGATATTATAGCCCATAAATATAATGTAAATTGTACAAGACAATTTAAGCGGAGCACCTAAAGCCGATGAAAGATGCGAAATAGTGTTATCCATTGTTTTTGTAAGGGGCTCTATTAACATATTGTCTATATCAGTAAATATGCCTTTGCTTTCTATTGCTGCCATATAGATATCCCGCTATGCATTGTGTGTTTTTATAATTAATTGTTATCTTGTTGCTTTTCAGCTTGTTTGGCTTTAGCGCGCTCTTTTGCTTCTTGTTCGGCTTGTATTCTATTAGTATCAGCTTCCATTTTTTCAAGATCAGCTCTCATTTTAGCTCTAAGTTTTTCCATTGTTTGACTATGACGTTTTGTATCTTCACGCGCTCTTTCTTCAGCTTTTGCTTCATATTCCTTTTCAAGTTCAAGCTGTGCTAGTCTTAGATTTTCACAATTTTTTGAAGTCCCTGCGAATCCGCATTTAGCATTCCACTCTTCCATCAATTTTTGATCTTTTTTAAATTCTGCGACGCTATAGGTTTTTTCGCAACCAGCAGTGATAATTCCAGTGCAAAGTAGTAGCGCTGTAATAATGACTTTGTTCATGAATATTTCCCCTTCTTTCTTTCAGTTTTTAAAGTGTGAGTACAATTTTTAAATTCTGCTTTGTGTTTTCAGTTTTTATAACCCGTGATGATTAATCTCTGGCGCAGAGGTCATGATTAATGATTGCTCCTTTATTTTTTAGATTTTTTTGGTTCGCTATCGTTTCCAAGGAGTTGATTTGCAAAGTTATGGTAATATTCTTTAAGAAGTTCAGCTGCTGCTACTCGTACATTTTCACAATTTTTTGAAGTTCCTGAGAAGCCACATCTCTCTATCCATTCTTCCATCAAATTTTTATCTTTTTTAAATTCTGCTACGCTATAGGTTCTTTCACATCCAGCGGTGACAATTCCAGTGCAAAGCAACAATGCTGTGAGAATGACTTTGTTCATGGATATTTCCCCTTCTTTCTTTCAGTTTTTGTGGTCTAAGCATCATTTTTAACTTCTGCTCTGTGTCTTCAGCTTTTGTAATCCGTGATGATAAATCTAGGATACAGAGGTCATATTACGAGAGAGATCTTTGCCTATAGTTTCGTTGTTATCCTGTTGCTTTTCAGCTTTTTGTTCTCTCTCTTGTCGCTCAGTTTGCCTTTTTTGATATTCAGCTTCATTTTTTTCATGTTTATTTACTTAGCTTTGCGTTTTTTTAAAAAGCATCTCGGCGTTTGAAAGGATCGTAATAGATTTCTGTGACACGAAATTTTCCTTCCAGGCGTTTGCATTGGATGATGACATCAATCATAGAAATTAATAAGCCGCGAATATCTTCTCGTGCTAAATTTCCACCGCCATCACTTTCTTTGACAAGAAGGGTCATTTGTTCAAAGGCTGAGAGCGCTGTGGAGGCGTGAACCGTGGTGATGGAGCCTGGGTGACCGGAATTGACATTGCGGATGTAATAGAAAGCTGTGCCATCACGCAATTCTTGTAAGAGTATGCGGTCGGGGCGCATGCGCAATCCCGATTCAAGGAGCTCTTTTGCACCCGCTTTTGCTAGACCTTGATTGTCTTTTGAGTAGAAAAGTTGCACTTTGTTTGAATGGGGAACGACGAGTTCTGGAGTATCTTCAATGGTGAGAATGCGTTCATAGTCAGGAATTTTGGCAATTAAAGCTTTAGAGAGGGTGGTTTTTCCCGAACCGGTTTTGCCAGATATCAAAATATTTTGCTGAGTAATAACCGCTCTCTCTAAAAACTTACAAAAGTCTTTGGCTATAAAGAGATCGGTTAATTCTTGTTCCGTATCAGAAAGTTCACCGGCTCGTTTTTTCATTTGTTCAAGAGGGGTAAAACTGACGTTTCTTGTTACAGAAAACAGTTGGTTTTCGTGTAAACTTTCAAGAGAAAAAGTACGGGATGAAGGTTTACGAATTGTCATGCTGATGGTATTAGGCGCAACGGCGGGAGGCATGACGATTTGTATGCGTTCATTATTGGGGAGTGTGGCAGAGAGAACAGGGTTTTCTACACTGATCTTTTGTGTTGTATAGGCAGCAACAACTTTTGCAATGCCTTCTAATTCACTGTAGGTCAATTCTTTGATAGTATGGGTTTGCCAACCATTTGGACCTTCAACGATCACTTCACCAGGGCGATTGATGACAATTTCAAATAAATTATCGTCATTGAGGTAGTCGCTTAAGATCTTTAACTTGGTTAAGACGATAGAAGCGCGTTCTGAATTTTTTGCTGTGGGCATAATTTATTTTTACTACATTTGAGAATGGTAGAAGAAGTTTCTTGGAATAGAGCGTGGGAAGATTTTGTTTCTTCTTGTTGTAATGGAGAGTTTATAAACGGATGAAAAATCCAAATCTCGTGCCACAAAAATGTTGACGAGTTCACCTTGGTATTTTTCTAAGGTAGGGGGGATGTTGATTTGGTTTTCAAGAGCTATACTTGCTGCATCTTTGCCAGTGTTGCTTGCGCCTCCAAAATCTCCCCCTCCAGAGTTGTTGGCGCCTGCTTTGTTGGAATTATTTGTCATTTTATTGGTGAGGGTTGTTGTGGCGCCATCAATAACGGTAAGCAACAGGGAAGAGCCAAAGCGCTCCCACCAATGGGTGTTGATGTTGCCATCAAAGCCTGCTCGTCCTAAACTATCGGTTGCGGGTGAGGCAAGAGGAATGATGACACCGGTTGGGGTTTTTGCTCTGGTCCAGAGGACGAAGAGGCGGGATTGCCCTTGTTTTATTCCTCCGCGGTATTCGCCAATTACTTGGGTTCCTTTGTCTAGCAAGACAACGCGCCCATTGTCAGAGAGGATATCGCGGTTAATGATGCAGCTTGCAAAGCCTGGTTGGTCACTGTTTAATGCCGTTTCTAAGATACAGGGGATAGAGGTTCCCATGGCGATGATAAAGTTTCTGTTGCCGATGAAGCTTGCTTTTGTCTCTTCTGTTTTGGTTGGTTTTAGCAGAGTCGAAAAATTTTTGGTGTCTTGAAGAGCAGGAGAATTTTGCATATTCCCGAGATTTTCAAGAGGGTTCAATTTGTCAAAGGCGTTGGTAAGACCATTGTTGACGATGTCTTTTAATTCAGACTTCGTGCCCTTAGCAAAAGCGAGAACGGGGGCGCGTCTTGCGGCATCAAGCAAAGGATCGTCTTTTTTGGGTTCTGGTGTGAGTGGTTGTGGGGGTGGTAGGGTTATGGGACCAAGTTTTGCGCGCGGGTCAGCGGGGGCTAATTCTAAAGGCGCTAGTGTATTGTGAAAGTTTTGTGCTTGTTTTTTATGAGACTTTGCCGTGTCTTTTTTTTCTTCGGGGGTGGATAAGATATTCCAAAGCATATAGCCACAAAACCCTATACAGGCTAGAGCGATGACAATTTTTTTGCCAAGGCTTTGTGAGGTATTGTTGCGTTTATCGCCAATTGCACCACGATCTTCGATAGTTGTTTTATCACTCATAGGTGTGCCCCCCTTTATTCCCGCTTCTTTAAAGATCTGATGCGACTTTGCGTTCAACAGATGGTGAGGTTGTTCCGGTTCCTGGATTTATGCCTTTTTGTTGATAGGCTTCATTGAAGATGCATAAAACATTTCTGCCATTTCTTAAGGTAAATCTAGCACTGATGGCATGGACAATCACCATATTGCCTTTGGTGGTTTTGGGAACGAGGGATTCTGTTCCATCACTGCCAACAATATAAATGGCAGGGATTTCTTGATTGTCTGGAAAGGTAAAAGTTGTGGTTTTGCCGTTGTCATAAACGGCGGAGGGTTCAAGATTGCTCGATCCTTGTGCACTATAAGCCCAATTGCGTGGTCCATAGGTTTCAGAGGCATCAAAAAGACCATCAATTTGTCTGGCTTGTTTTTTTTCTTGTCGTAAAAGTGCAGCAAGCCTTCTGCGTTCGGCTTCGTCTTGTGGATAGCGGAATTTGACAAGAAAATAGGTTTCTTGTGCGGTGGAAATTTCGCCATCTTTGACCATGAGTTCAAATTGATAGGAGCGTTTTGAGCCATCACGGCGGGTGGTGACCACTTGCAGATTGGTAATGGGCTGGACTTCTCGTGCTTTGAGGAACAGAATATTGCCAGCAGGTGCTACTTCCCAGGCAACGCTGTTGCCGATAGCGACATGGGCAATTTCTTCATCAGCAGAAAATTCTACCTGTACAGACGAGCGTATGGTGCCAATAATTTTTGTGACATTATAGGCATCATAATTGATAAAGCGAATGCGGCTGTCATTTGGTGCACGGGTGGGAAAAACACTGGCATTGCCCCAAGGTGTAGGAGAAAGAGCGATGGCGCTTAGAAAAAGAAAAAGGAATTTTTTTTTCATGGATTAGTTGACCACTTCTGGATCTGTTCTATATTCACTAACAATAAAGCCGAGAGGATTTATCAAACGGTTTTGTACAGAGATGGGGGCGTTGATATATTCAAAGGTGAGTGTTGCAACCCAGTGGCTGATGAATTCTTTATTGGTTTCATCGTCTCGTATTGTTCTGTAATAACGGACCTGTGCGACGTCCTGATTGATGAAGGAGATTGATTTTATCGTTATTGTGACACTTGCGTGTTTGTAGAGGATTTGTGGACTTTGGGGGTTTTTTGCTCCATACCAGCTGGCAAATCTTTCTTGCTCTTCTGGAGAAGAAAGCAAGGAGACGGTTTGGAAGTTGTGTTGTACCTCCTCAGACTCAAAACCTTCACGAGAGCGGACGTATTTTGCTGCAAAGTAGCGAGTGATCGCTTCATCAACGTTGGTGGGGGCTTCTTTTAAGGCTTCCACAACCTCTGTGATACCGGTTGAATTGTCGACACGGATGACAAAGGGCTCAACAGTTTTAAGGGGGGTGAGGGTGATGACCGCAAGCGAAGAGATGACCGCGACAATCACAGCTATGGCGGCGATAGCGAGGGAGGCGCGGGTGATGCGGCGTGAGGTGAGGATGCGGTCTTGATCAAACAATCGCGCATCTGCAATATATTGTTCTATGTCTTGTTCTTTCATGCTTTTTGCCCGCAGTCTTTGTAGGATTCCATTTCTTCATCGGTGAGTTTTTGGCTGAGAAGCGTTTCGAGTTTGCCCTCTTTCACAGATGATAGGATATTGTTGCTGATGATGATGGGGGTGGAGGAGGGATTTTTCCCTTCCCAATTCCACATCGATTTGTTGAGTGGACGTTTAGAATATCCATCGCATTTTGGAAGTGACTTCAGAGTGTTTGATGAAGACATACAACCATTTAAGAGGATAAGCGATAAAATGACCCCAATTTTTTTAAATTCCCGCATTTTTGAACTTAGTGCCCCCGTATTTTATTGAAGAGTTTTTGTAGACCATGCAAAGCAGCTCTAGCAGCGCGACCACTTAGTTCAGCAGTTTTTTTCGCTACTGGCCCTGAACCTGTAAGGGAGGCTCCTCCAGAGGCTAAACCCGATGCTATGTCAGGTAGTCTGAGGAAAAGGAAAATACCACCAATGCCAACAACCAAGAATTGAATTAAAGTAGCGATGATATCGTCAACACCTTTTGAAAAAATGTTCATTGAAATTTTAACGTATAAGCCACCAAGTAAAACAACTAAAACATATAAAATGATGAAGTTTGCTGTTTGGTTTAGCCATGCTTCTGTGAAACGCCTTGTGGATGAAAACATATAAAGGCTTATGAAGAGTGGTCCTATTGATAGGACAAGAAATGATCCCAGTTTAGCAAATAGTGAAACGGTAAAACCGATTGTACAAAAAAAGGCAGAAATAATTAAGCAGATAATACCAACAAACCATGTCGCAATAAACTTCCCCATTTGAGTCAGCCCTGTGTACTGGTTTGCGGCGTCCAAAACCTGTCCTCCAGCTTGGCCCATCATATTATCCCATACATTTCGATCCGAGTGTGCTGCACCTTGTGTGACATTTGCAATGGCATTCGGTAGATCATGAAAAAATATACCACTGACCCACTCATTATAAAGAGTAGCGTTTGTGGCGAGTGCAACAATGATGCCCAGTTTGAAAGTTGTCACTATAAATTCCCACAGTGGCATGGAAGAACGCCCATAGATGACATTGTAACCCATAAATATAATGTAGAGTGTACAAGATAGCTTAAGCGGAGCACTTAAGCTTGATGAAAGATTATTAATGATTTTACCCATTGTCTCTGTAAGGGGCTCCATCAACATATCATCTATATCAGTAAATACGCCTTTGGTTACTATTGCCATTTAGATGCTCCGCTCTTCATTGTGTCTTAATGGTTATTTTGTTGTTCTTCTGCCGCGCGCTCTTTTGCTCTTCGTTCTTCCTCAGCACGTAGCTTTGCTTTCTGTTCAGCTATTACTTTTTGATTCTCTTCTCTCATTTTTTCTATATCGGCCCTCATTTGAGCTTTCAATTTTTCCGTTGATTTGCGATTTTCTTCGTCAATTTTACGACTTCTTTCTGCTGCTTTTGCCTGACGTTCCTTATCAAGTTCTAAAAATGCTAACCGCATGTTTTCACAATTTTTTGAAGTTCCTGCGAATCCACATCTAGCGTCCCACTCTAAGCGTAATTTTTCATCTTTTTTAAATTCTGCGACACTATAGGTTTTTTCACATCCAGCAGCGATGAGTCCTGTGCAAAGCAACAGTGCTGTGAGAATTGTTTTGTTCATAAATATTTCCCCTTCGTTTTTTCAGTTTTTAAAGTGTGAGCACAATTTTTAAATTATGCTCTGTGTTTTAGGTTTTTGTAACCCGTGATGACAAATCTAGGGCACAGACAAAATGTTGCCATAAATATTTCAGTCTACAATTCAATTGCTGTCCTGTTTCTGTTCAGCTTGTTTTTTTGCTTCTTGTTCAGCTTCACTTTTTTCACTTTGAGCACGCATTTCGGCTTTAAATTTTTCCATAGCATCACGAAGCTCTTCGTTGTGTTTACTAATTCTCTCTGCAGCTTTTTCCCGACGTTCTTTGTCAAGTTCAAGTGCTGCTAATCTCAGGTTTTCACAATTTTTTGAGGTTCCTGTGAATCCACATCTTGCGCCCCATTCTTCCATCAATTTTTGATCTTTTTTAAATTCTGCAACGCTATAGGTTTTTTCGCAACCAGCAGTGATAATTCCAGTAAAAAGCAATAGTGCTGTGAGAATGACTTTGTTCATGATTAATGATTGTTCTCTTGTTTTTCAGATTTTTGCTGATTATCATTTGTAGAGCCAAAACTGCCCCATTTTTTACGAGTTTCAAGTTCAGCTTGCTCTGCGTTTTTACAATTTTTTGATTTGAGATCCCCTGAAGTCAAACATTTCACTAATACTTCTTCCATCAGTTTTTTGTCTTTTTTTAACTCTTCTACACTGTAGGTTTTTTCACACCCAGTGGCGATAAATCCTGTACAAAGCAGCAATGTGGTGATGATGATTTTGTTCATATTCAAGCCCCTCTTTTTTACTTTTATTGACCACGGAGTTGTTTTGCCAAAGCTTTGTATCGTGCTTTAAATTCTTCCATTTCACGTTTTTCTGCAGCTTTTTCTTCCGCTTGTTGGATCATTGCCGCGGCTTGCATTTGGAGGACTTTTGTTTGAAGGTCTGCTTGTATTGCTGCTAATTGTGCTTGAATGCCTTGAATTTCCCCAGCGTCTTTTGTATTGCCAAGTTTGTCAAGAAGTTTGTTAATGTTTTTTTGTGTTTCACTGGCTTCTTCATAAACATCTTGGCCTTTTGCCGCTTGCCCTACCATGCGCTGTTGTGCTTTTTTCACTTCCTCTGCGTAAAAAGCATCCACTGCCTCTTTTGACCCTGCGCCCCCCGCGGGCTCTTTGTATAAGAGTTCTTCTTGCCATTTTTGCGCGTTTTTGCTGCCACCACCGCCGCCGCCGCCGCTACCACCACCGCTGCCCATCGATTGTTGAAAATGGTTAAAATCAGAAGGCAGGGCGCCATTGCTCCCCTGCTTGTTGAACAGGTCTTTCAATGCCGATATATCAGGCTTGACATTTAAGGATTTATAGAGCTCTTTCATTTGATCAAGTTGATCTTGTAATTTTTTAAACTGTTCTTTTAATTGATTCAATTGCCCTATGTTTTGCTGCAGTATTTGCCAATCAAAGGGACCACCGCCAAGTGCATTTGCTTGAGATGCAAAAGAAATTGTGCAGAAGGCTGTTGCATATAAAAGTTTTTTCATTGTTTTGACCTTTCTTGAAAAAGAGGAAGCCATTTTTCTGGAGATTCACCAACTTCATCCATGATGGTTTCTAAAAGTTCAATGTTTTTGGTGGTGCCGCTGAGGATGGCTATTTCATCATCAAAGCCACGTAAATTCAGCTCTGCGACAACAGAACTTTGCCCCTGTTTGATGAGAAAACGCCGTGACTCACGGCTTAATTCTGTTTGTATCAGGTTGAATTCTCTTTCGGATAATTTAAAACCCTCTATATAATCTGCGTGATTTCCCTTTTGGTTGGGAAAATAAATCTGGGTTGGGCATTGCTCTATAATGGTGTGGGCAATTGTTGAATTGAGCGCATCTTTTGGCGATTGTGTGGCAAACAACATCAAGCCATTCTGTTTTCGAATGGTCTTCAGCCTATCTTGCGCAAAGGCTTTAAAGGAATCATCCTCTAGGGCTTTCCAAAACTCATCAATGACAATGATAATACGACGCCCGTCAATCAGAGACAGAATTCTATGAAAGAGATACATCATTAACGGGGGGCGAATTTCGTCATTGTCCAAAAAGTCGGTCATATCATAACCAATAAATTTTGCCTCAATGCCAATGTCATCATCAGGATTGTCAAATACCCAGCCCAAGGCATTGCCCTTGCACCATCGCTCTAAACGCCCTGCTATGCCTTCTCTGTGCGTGGTGTCAAAAAACATTTGCAGAGCAGAAATTGTGCGTTGTTCTTTGGGAAGCAAGGCAAGTTGATCTACAGCTGCAGCAATGTCTTGTCTTTCGGATTCACTAATCTTTTGCCCCTCTGCAGAAACAAGTTTGGTAATCCATTGCCGCAAAAAGACTCTGTCTGCTGGATTGTTATAGTCTAAGCCTTTTAACGGCGCTATCCCTGTCGGCTTGCCGTTTTTCAAAGGCATATAGGTGCCGCCACCCGCTCTGACAAAAAGCTCTGCTCCACGGTCTTTATCAAAAAAGACCATATGGGGATCATGCTTTTGCAGTTGTGCAAGAAGAAAGTTCACAATGACGGTTTTCCCCGAACCAGAGGGACCGCAGACAAAGGTATTGCCTAAATCGCCAAAGTGAAAATTAAAATAAAAGGGTGAGCCAGCAGAGGTTTTCATCAATGCTACCGCTGGTCCCCATACATTGCCATCTATTTTGCCAACCGGAAAGGAATGAAAAGGAGAAAGAGCTGCATAATTGCGGCTGGTAATGGCACCAGAGCGAATACGATAGGCATAATTTCCAGGCAATTGTGCCCACCACGCCGCCGCAAGACCAAGATCTTCCCGCGCAATCACAGCGCCGCCATCGGTGAGACGAGAGCGAGCTTTGGCAAGATTATCTGCTAATTCTTGGGTGCTATCAGCAAAAACAGCTAAGGATAAATGATGCTCGCCTAAAACAAAACGGTTGGATTCAAGATCATCTAGTGCATCATCCAATTCCATAATTTGTGAGCCGGCGCGATCTCCTGCATTGACCATTTGATTTTGCTTGCGTCCCATAATCTGTTTGGCAATGTTTTTGCTTTTAAAGACAAAGGATTGGGTAAAAATAAATTCAAAGGGTAGGGTGAGAAGACCATCTGTCATGCCTGCTCTGGTCTTTGCTGGATATTCTTTCCAACCAAACATACCGGCAAATCTTTGCCCTGCCTCATAGCGTATTTCTATCACTTCTTTACCGAAAATGAGGCGGTCTGAATAGACAGAGGAGGCTATCGTTCCCCATGTTAGAGGCACACGTTCACGACGACCTCCTACCAATTGGTGAATAAATTCACTTTGCTGTGAATAAATATTGCCTTCATGTTCATAAAGGCTCAGCCTTTTTGCACCATAGCGCTCTAAATTTTGAACAATATCCGTGGTAACATCTTCAAGCTTGCGAATGGATTCTTCATCAACTTCCGTTTTTTCCGCTTTTGCTTTGCCTAAACGTTTGAAAAATTCCGCTAATTTATCCGCTTTATCGACATGGGGATTCCACAAAATGGAAAGATAAAGATCATTCCGATAAAGTTCTTGAGAAACCATCCGTTCACGGTATTTGTCATCTAACTGTTTGGCAAATGCTGATCTAAAAGTACCATCCGGATAAACCGTCTCACGCTTTCTGATAATATGGCTATAAATGGCAATACGTTCATCAGCGATATTCTTAAACAAGTTGTTTAACTGTTCATGAAGTACATTGAGATCAATAATATCGGCTGTCTCAAAGTTAATTCCTTCAAGTTTCACAACCATCATGAGCGCGCGTGAATCCAGTGCGATCACATGCTTGTTGACATGACGCACATAAGGAATAATGGATTCCGGTTGTTTTTCACGCTTGCGCTCTAGTGTTTTCATTTCAATTCCTCATAATTACGAATTAATCGTAATGGAGAAAGACTTCCCCCACCCCATAGACTAGAATTTCTGGCAAAGAGGTGCGTCTTTTGCCATGTCAGGAGGATACGAAATTTATTATGGTCGTGTTTGAGAATTTCCTTAAAGATAAAGTGTGTCGTAACACCAAAGGTTATAAGGAAAAAATTGCCCGTCATAATAAACAATATCATTGTTCCCATGGCATTTAACCCCATAGCTTCCACCGTTACACCTGCAATCATTGCAGGACGGGTGCAAGCGAGAAACAACGTATCTTCCGTTAGCTTATCGCGCTCTTTCATGATTTTTGAAAATGCTAAAGTCAGTTACTTAATTGGAAAGCATCGATACGATTTGAGACGCACCCATAACAATGCCGATACCAACACAAACAAAAAATGCTTTGCGCATTTCAACATAACCAGCAATCCAGGCAAGCCCAACACCAGCAACGGCAATGGTGGCTATCGATTTTGCAATGGCTCCTGTTAAAGCTTCAACGATTTTTTTAAGAGCATCGTCGATTTTTCCAAAGCCTTCTGCAAATGCTGGATCGCTGAGTGCTATAAAGGCAATGAACAACATCAGTATTGTCGTTAACCATTTCTTTTGGGCGTTTGAAAAGGCGAATTTGGATAAAGCACGACTATTTGTAGAATAATTGCTTGTTTTCAGCATGGAAATGTCCCCGCGTATTAATAGAATAAAAATTGCTTAATATTAACTAAATGTAATGTATAACGGAAATAAATTAAAAATGCTACTGTTTCATTTACAGTATTTTCTTTTTTTTAGTAATATAAACAATTATTTTATAATATTCAAAATGATACTTTTTAAAAAACCTTTTCGATCATCATTTAAATATCTGATTTTTATTTATATTATTCTTGCGGCTGTTTTTTATTTTCGTGAAAACTCTGAAGATGTTATGGAAAATCCTGTTGTGCAAAAAATAAAAAAGACCGTGGAAAAACAGTTTCAAGAACCAGATTTAACAGTACGGGATCATGATCATGATCATAAACAAGAAATGCCTTTATCGTTAGAATCATTATCAACAGAATTTTATGAAGAAAATGTCCCCGTTTATTCTGGTGCTATACAGGTGACAAGCGGTATTACTTTTAAAATGATCACGCCTATGGATGAGGGGTGGAGAAAAAGAATCGTGCGCAATATCCGATTATATGGTGTTGAAACATGTGAAACGCGGCAATTTGCCTCACGCCATGGTATTAAGTGGCCCTGTGGGGCTTTTGTCACAGCATGGCTCGTGGCAAAAACAATCGATAAAAATATTACTTGTCGGCAAACGCGTGTTCTTCAACAAGTTCATTATGCACAATGTTTTGTTGATGGGGTTGATTTGGCGCGCTTGGGGCTTGCAGAAGGCATGATGGTGTTGACAAAAGATCAGCAGCATTTTCCCTCACCAGCAGATTATAAAAACCTACAATTTGCTGCGCAAAAAGCACAAGTGGGATTATGGTCTAGCGAATTTGACCAGCCAGAAGAGTGGAGAAGAGACCATGGCAGCTATAATCCTATTGATCCTTAAAGATTTTAAAACAAACTGAGAAGGAAGAGAGATAGTAGCACGGTTAAGTCGTTTTCCGTTAACCGTGCTGTGTGTGAGTGCTGTTGAGGGTGTGTTGCGTCAATTTAATCAGAGAGCAACAGACGAATATCTGGTGGTGCAAAACGAAATAAAAGCATGTCATAAAACCAACTGAGAGCTACAGCACTACAAGTGAGGATTATCAATATAATTGTTATGATTATGAAAGGTACTCTAAGTTCTACGGTTCTAGGTCCCAGAATTTCTAACCAGTATGTCAGAATATCCGCAATGAGCATAACAAAGCTTATTCCTGCTATGATTCCTAATATGCGTTTAACCCATCCACGAATAGTATAGAGAAAAAGGAAAATGGAGTAGATCCGTACCTTATGTCTTTTCCAGTGGATGCGGCGTAAGATCTCTCGTTCTGGTTCTGAATTTATTTCTTCTACTTCTTCTTCAATTTCTTGACGCGTGATCAAATCTTCCATTATCCCCCCCTTGATTTCTCAGTTCATAGGTACAACTTTATTCGTCTCTCACCACATTTTTCATTACATGGCAGAAATAAAATATGCAACTGTTACTTTATTACAACTGTAAAAGCCAAAACTGGATGGTGTGAGAGGTTATGTCAAGGGTGAGGGGGGTGGTGAGAGATGCTGCTGGTTATCATAAAAATCAATGATGGATACCCCTCGTGTTTTTTGCTTTTTCTCATCAGTAGATGACTTCTCATTTGCCGTGCAAAAAGTATAGTATGCTGATTTTGCTTCCTTTAAAGAGCCCAAAGAATGGAAGAGTTTGAGTAAAGAACAGAGGAGAGTACTGATCATTTCAATGATCACTCATTGTAGAAAATTACTGAAAAAGGCAAGGAAACCGATCATTCTTTGCAGTTATAGACCGGTATCATCTCTCATTTTGCTCACCCCCCATATTGCTTACAGCCCTTGTGCTAAAACTCTTCATAAGGGGCATTTTTGCTGCTTTGTTGTACAATTTTTATCCATAGGTTTACCGCATGCAGGGGGATGGTTTTGATTGATGTTCCATGGGAGAAATTTGCAATGAGAAAATTTTAGAATATACGGCTCTCTTATTCAAGATGCATGTGAATTATCCCTATAAATCAACGCATTCTTGTATAGAGATAGATTTTTTGAGAAACATCAAAAACTCTTCTCGCAAAGTTTTTGTGATCTTATCATATTGCCTTGCTATAAAAGAATCTTGGAAAGACTAAATCCAAAATATTAAGTCCTCTTACTCCAATCTATGGTATTCTTTTCAGCTGAGTGTCATTGTATTGTATACAATAGCCCATCATTTCTCTGCTGTCTGTTCTCTTTGTACTTGTTCATGTGCTTGAGAGGAGGGGAACTTTTTCTTTTAAAAGGTTTTCTTTTTCAAAGATTTATTGGTTTGTTTGCAAAAGAATAACTTGAATATTTAAGATCAAAAACTGTATCAAGACAGCGATTCTTAAGAATTGAAGTTTTTATGAGGAAAAGCATTCTTGCAGAATGCTCAGCTTTTAATACGAGGCATGAATTTGCACCGTGCAACGATAACTTCATGGGTTTTATTCTTTCTCATGCTCCCTATAGGGAATGAGGCGTTAATACAGGCGAAAAAACAGTGGGAAAGTAGATGACAGAACAACACTCTTTCGATAAGGAGTTTTAAAGCAAAAGACAGTTTGATAAATGGCAAAGAGATAAAAGAGGTGCAACATGAATGAACTTACCCATATTGAGACTGTTATAGCGCATTACGATGCTGTTTTTTGTGATGTGTGGGGTGTCGTGCACAATGGTGTACATGCATTTGAACCGGCATTGAAAGTGTTGTACAAAATTCGGCAAATGGGAAAAAATGTCATTTTTTTGACCAATTCACCTCGACCACGGGAAGATGTTATTGCTCAGTTGTATAATATGAACGTTCATAGCGATTATTATGATGCCATTATCACTTCAGGAGATGTCACTCGCGATCTTATTCGCGCTGCACCGCGTAAAGTGTTTTTCATTGGTCAACAACGTGATTTGATGTTGTTTGAAGGATTGGATTGCGAATTGGTGGAAGAATGGGAAGCTTCGGTTGTGGTGTGTAGTGGTTTTCTGGACGATCTTGATGAAGAACCAGCCGCTTATAAGGAAATGTTTTTGCGTATGCGTGCGCGGAATTTGCCCTTTATTTGTGCCAATCCCGATGTGATTGTTCATTATGGCAATCAGGAATTTTGGTGTGCTGGTGCATTGGCGCGTCTTTACCAACAATTAGGAGGTGAGGTGCGTATTGCTGGAAAACCCCATGCGCCTATTTATGAATGTGCCTTTGAACACTTAGAAAAAATGCGCGGAAGAGTGGAAAAAAGTCAGGTTTTGGCTATTGGTGATGGGCTTTTGACCGATGTGAAAGGGGCGGCGCATTTTGGTCTTGATGTTCTCTATATCATGGGTGGTATTCATCGTTATGACTATATGCAAAATGGTGTGGTGGATAAGCAAGCATTGCAATCTTTTCTTGAACGTCATGGCTATAAGCCACAAGCAGTCATGTGGGCACTTCAGTAATGTCGGATTTTTTGCGTCTTCAGGGGGTTCATAAGCTTCCTATGGCTTGGCGGGGAGCCGTGTTGGCACTTGGAAATTTTGATGGTGTTCATTGTGGACATCAGAGGGTGCTGCAAAAAGCACTTGATTTAGCACGGCTCAAAAATAAACCCGCTGTTGTCTTAACCTTTGAACCGCATCCAAGAAGTTTTTTCCAGCCCTCAATGCCTGTGGATCGCTTGACAGAAGCGGCTGAAAAGGCTGAAATTTTTAAAATTCTCGGGTTTAATGGCGTCATTGAGCAGCCCTTTGATGCGCATTTTGCTACTCTTTCAGCGGAGCAATTTGTTCATGCGATTTTAAAGGAAGCTTTTGATGTTTGTGTGGTGGTAACGGGTGAAAATTTTCAATTTGGTCACAAAAAAAGTGGAAATGCACAGTTGCTTTCTCAATGGGGAAAAGAATGTGGTTTTGAAGTTGTGAAAATTCCTTGCCTATCGAGCAAACAGAACCAGCAACCGTTGATCATTTCCTCTAGTTCTATCCGTAAGCTTCTCTCCCAATGTGAGGTGAAAAAAGCAGCTCATTTGTTGGGCTATCATTATCGGGTGCGCTCAAATGTTATCCAAGGTGAGCAACTCGGTCGCCTGTTGGGATTTCCTACCGCTAATCAAATGCTTCCTCTCCAAGCCAGTTTGGCGCATGGTGTTTATGCTGTGCGATTGCGTCGTGCCAATGGTGTTTTACATGATGGGGTTGCAAGTTTTGGCTGTCGTCCAACGGTTGTAGAAGATGGTGCTCCTTTGTTAGAAACCTATCTGTTTGATTTTAACGATGATCTTTATGGAGAAAGCTGCACCGTTTCTTTCTTTCAGTTTTTGCGAGGACAAGAAAAATTTGATGGGCTAGAGCCTTTGATTGCGCAAATGCAACGTGATGAAAAAGCAGCAAAAGCAATTTTAGCAAAAGTACAGCCATTATCACCTTTGGATAGGCTGCTTACTTTTAAAAATATGACTTAAGTTGAGCTGAAAAAGAAAGAAGAGCAGCAAAAATAGCCGTTAAACTGACGATAATCACGAAAATATATTCTAAAATATCATGAAATATATGCTTTTTGCGCTGTTGGGAAGGGGTATCGAATATCTGAAGATCTGATTTGAGCATTGTTTTTAATCTTTTGCATAATTTTCTGAAATTCTATGGTTTTAAAACTTTACTGCTTGTTTCTTTATGATCTGTTAAGACAAGTGATGAAAAGCAGGCTCATTGATCAAGATGGAGGGAGCATATTTCGTGGGGGTAATTGCTGAAGACAACCTGCTGTTTTAAGATTGTCCGCGTGGCTTCCCTCTTTGATTGCAGAATTTTATAAAAACTTATTTTTTAGAGTTTTAAATGATGGATTCTTTTTATCTATTAAGAAAAGTAATTAAAGACGGGCTAAGCGATAAAGATGCATGGAGCGTGTTCCGTGGTGGCAATAGGCGAGAAGAGGCAGAGATGCTGTTTTTAAAATTGTTCTCATGGTTTCAATCTCTGACCGATTTATGGTCGGTGGTACGATAGGAATATGATGTGCTGTTATGCCATACTCACATGCCGCTGCTTTAATGATCAAAAAGTTAGGTTGATGGGGTTCTTCTTGATCGGGGCGGTTACAGATAATCGTTTTAAAGCCTGCTTGTGCTAATGTTTTGATATTTTCAACGCTAATCTGGGCGCTGATGAAAATATCGGGGTCAATTTGTTGTAACTGCATATTTCTTTATTCCTCATATTATGATGTTCTCTGCCATGCCAAAAGAATATCTTAAGGGTATGTGTGTTCTTTCTTTGAAAAACGTTCCTTCATCCAGAAAAATAAGATGTGGTTTTGAAAAAACACATTGTGCTGTATGAGGCGTTTTATTTTCAACACGTTCTCTTTTATATTGATGAACTGTCTGATTGATATTGGATAATTTATTGCCCTTCTTCTGTAAAGTGAGAACGCAAAAAAGAAAATTCTTTTTTGCGTTTATTTCTCTTATATCCATTTTAAAAGTTGTTTGCTTTCACGTGGCAGGAGACAAGACGCAAGTGGATAAAAGCGTTTCAATTCTTTTTCAAAGTGTTTTCAGGTAAGGATCGCTGTAACAGGGAAGGGGAGCGTGATGGCTTTTGCTGTTATTTGCTCTGTGATTATGTGGGAGGTTTTTCTAGAAAGATTGTTGTGGGAGGGATACTCAAAAAATGGTTCAATTCTGAATGTTTTTCTCAATTTTTGTACGATATCGCGTGGTTCGCCGTTGTTTTAGCACAGATGCTTTGTGCGGGGTGGGCAATGCGGAGTTGTATTCATAAATTCGGTAGCGAATACCTGTGTTTTTAAAATATGCTCTTTTTCGTTGAGTGGTTTATATCAACTTACAGAAGGGGGAGTATGCTTTAAGCATTCAATGGAGGCAATGGTGCTTGTTGGGTGTGTTGTTGCTTTTATAATGGGAAATCAGGTTGATGCAACTCTTCTTGATGAGAGCGGTTAGAGATAATCGTTTTAAAGTTTGCTTGTGCTGAGATTTGATGCTTTCTATACGGATTTTGGCACTGGTTTAAAATATCAGGAAGAATTTGTTGTTCGTTTATTCTTGTTTGTCTCTCAGACTGTTTTTATGATGTTTTCTACAACGTTATAAAGGAAAATTGGGAGCCATTGCTTTGTCTTATAAAGAAGGGAGCTGTTGGTTTGTGCGGGTTCGATGCTTGCTTCCTTTGTGGTTTTCTGTATAATCGTAAAAACGATAAAGCGGAAAGACGGAATTCATGATTATTGGACTCTTAAACCAAAAGGGAGGGGTGGGCAAAACGACCTTGAGCGTAAACCTTGCTGCTAGCTTTGCACGGGATGGAGCACGTGTATTGCTTATTGATGGTGATCCGCAGGGAAGTGCATTGGATTGGGCGGCGGCTCGTGAAGGGGATCCCTTGTTTTCGGTTGTTGGTTTGCCGCGCGCAACGATTCATAAAGAAATTACTCAGATTGGTCATGGTTACGATCATATTATTATTGACGGTCCTCCACGCGTAACGGATCTTGCGCGCAGTGCTCTTATGGCTTCGGATTTTGTTCTCATTCCTGTGCAGCCTAGCCCCTATGATATTTGGGCAGCAGATGGAATTGTAAAACTCCTTGATGAAGCACGAGTCTATAAAGAAAATTTGCAATCTGCTTTTGTTATTAATCGTAAAATAGTCAATACAGCAATAGGGCGTGATGTGAGTGAAGCTCTTGGAGTGTATCCTATAGATGTCCTTTCTGCCAGCATTGCCCAGCGCGTGATTTTTGCAGAAGCTGTGGCACAGGGGAAAGCCGTTTATGAAGTTGATAAGCAAGGTCCAGCCGCAGCAGAGATTGAAGCTGTTGCAGCGGAAATCAAGGAGTTAGCACGATGAATAAAAAAATTAAGATTGGCACGAAGCCAACCAATAAACCCATTCCTTTAACGGCGGATGCATGGGTTGGAAATAATAAAGGCAGCATGGATGGAGGGATGAAACGTCTCACAATTGATATACCGGAAAGTTTACATCGTTTGATTAAGGTGAGTTGTGCAAGTCGTGGAACAAAAATGGCTGATGAGGTGCGCGAATTGCTTGCACAAAAATACGGAAAAGTGTAAAAAATGATACACGATAATACGTTTTTACGGGCTTCTTTTATCTTTCTCACAAAGAGATATTCTCAATATACCCTTTAGGGGAAGCCATGTTGTAATTGTGCATTATAGTTGAGACTCTATTCTTCCGCATCCTTTCAAAGAGCTGGATTGAATAAATCTTCACTTGGCGCGTTATTTTGTATGTATGGAACATCAACGATATTTAAGAAAATAGATGTTGGGTGATGAGAATGAAAGCGTGTACTGTTGGTGTGAGATTTATTCTCGCAGCCATAAAAGATAGGGCGATATGCATACAGAGAAGGGAGAGCATATCCTCTATTTGTGAAATTTGACCGTGATGTTTTTTGTGGTCTCGCAAGCTCAACTCCATAAATAAGACTGCGCACCATATTGTTTTGAATAAGAGGTATTTTTCTAAAAGCCCTCTTGGTTTGTTCAAACGAAAAGCCCTGATGACAAAAACACCATCTGATAACAAAAAAGAACTTTTTCCACTCTGCCACTTCATTCTACGAGGTGAGGTAAAGGGCTGTATTTCATAGATTTTAATAGCATATAATCAGATATGGCCAATTCTTTTTGTTTTTCATTTATGATGGTGATCATTTGTAAAGTCATACTGTTTGTTATCTTTATAGATGAGGATAATTTTCTAGAGAATTGTGTTGATAATGTTTTTAAATGCGAAGTTATTTCTTGTTTATTTTATGATAAACAAGCTAATACTGTAGGAAAATGGGGATGCTGATTGTTTTTCAGCACTATATTGTTTTGTTAAACTTTATTAAAGTTTAGAGGGGGAGTGAAAAGAATTCATTTGTTCATTGATATTGGTGCTTGCTAAGATTTATTCTTTCTCAATACATAAAAGAACTTATTTGTTGTTTTCTCTTGATGTTGTTTCTTACATCTGTACTGTTTAAGGGAGTGACATTATGAGTTGTTATGAATTTTGAGGGGATAGGGCCCAATTTTTCTGTTCTGTTTGAACATATCAGATTGCTTGTTGACTATTTCTATTGGCATTGTTGTTAATGCAGGGGGAAATTGTATCAAAGCTTGCTTTGATTTTCCGGTGATTTCAGAATAATGAGAGTGCAATCAGTGAATTGAAGAAGATGGTGTTTTTGTTTGCTGATCTATTGCCATGATTATAAGCACACCAAGTGGTTAAGGCAGATATTCGTATTGTTTTATGTCTCATAATGGCGTGATATGACAGAAAAGAAGTGTAAAGCTTCTTGAACAGTACGAAGGCTTTACAAGTGGTATGGAAGTTCAAGGACTTCACAATGGGGTGCTGTGCGGGGCATGTAATAAAGACACATCTTTAAAATGCAGGCAGCTATGATGGCTCAATATATTTGCCTTACCGTTTTGCGTATTCAGCAAAGAAATCTGTTCGTACGATATAGAGAATATATGAAACACATTATTTTTTAAGTGAGAAGGAAAAAGGGGAATTTACTGATGAATAAAGTCGTTATTGCAGCACTGTTGCTTTGCACTGGATTGTCTGTTGCTGGTTGCGAAAAAGACTATAGCGTAGCAGATTTTAAAAAAGATAAAAAATTGATGGAAGAATGGGGAAAGAAATGTGAAAAGATGGAATTCTCTTCTGCCATGACATCCAAAAATTGTCAAAATGTTGTCCAAGCCAGTATGGAGCTTTTTCAAGATCATTATAAAAATCTTGCTAAGGAACTTCGTGAAGGTCTCAAGAAAGATGAAACGGAGAAGCAACAAGATAATCATTAAATCATAAGAAATTTTGGATGGGAAGATGCTTTCTTGCATTGAAGCGGCTTCTACTGGTTGCAAAAATTGCGCGCATAGACGGTTTATGGTGAAAGCACACGATGGGGTGAATTTGCAACTTTTTATGGGCAGATAGGTTGGGCTCAAATTTTGTAAATTTGAAAAAAGGGGAATTACTTGATGTATAAAGCCATTATTGCAGCATTGCTGCTTTGCACTGGGTTTGCTGTTGCTGGTTGTGAAAAAACCTATAGTGTTGAAGAGTTTAAAAAAGATCCCAAATTACTCAATCAGTGGTTAGAGAAATGTTTTATTGAGGGGAATTTCGATTCAAAAAATTGTAAAAACGCAGAACAGGCTGAATTTGAAACTCGTAAAAAATGGGGAATTTTTGGCTCTGGAAAGGATGATGAGAGAAAAACGGAAGAGAAAAAGGAGGGGAATTAAATCATGAACAAAGTCATTATCACAGCATTACTGTTTTGTACTGGCCTTGCTGTTGCGGGTTGCGAAAAAACTTACAGCGTCGAAGAGTTTAAGAAAGATCACAAGTTACTTGATGAATGGGGAGCAAAATGTGAAAAAATGGGACCTTCTTCTGTAAAAACGTCCAAAAATTGTAAAAATGTTCAACAAGCGTATATGGAGCTTTTTATGGGGCGCTAAATTGTGTCCAAACTTTGTAAATTTGAAAAAAAGGGGAATTACTTAATGAATAAAGCCATTATTGCAGCATTGCTGCTTTGCACTGGACTTGCCGTTGCTGGTTGTGAAAAAACTTATAGTGTTGAAGAGTTTAAAACAAATGAAAAATTGTATGAGGAATGGGCAAAGAAGTGTGAGAAGGATGATTCACCACTAAAGTCATCTCAAAATTGTAAAAACCTTCGACAAGCGTATGTGGAGCTTTTTATGGGACACTAAATTGTGACCAAACTTCGTAAATCTGAAAAAAGGGGAATTACTTAATGAATAAAACTATTATTGCCGCATTGTTGCTTTGCACTGGGCTTGTCGTTGTTGGTTGTGAAAAAACTTACAGTGTCGAGGAATTTAAGAAAGATCCAAAATTAATCGAGCAGTGGAAAAGGAAATGTTTTGCTACAGGAAAGTTCGATTCACAAAATTGTATAAATGCAGAGCAAGCTGAGCGTGAAATTCGTAAAGGTGGTTAGTCTCACTCGAACTTAATGCAAAAGGATGAAAAAACTGAAGATAGGATAACAGTTAAATCATCAACAAAAGATTGATAGTAGTATTTTCTTTGTACGCGGTTTATCGTCGCAGGTTGTGAAAAACCGCGTACAGAAGTGGAATTTAAGATTTAAAAAAAATGCACAATGAAGAGAATGTGCAATTTTAGTGAGATACTCAATTTGCCCAAACTTTGTAAATTTGAAAAAAAGGGGAATTACTTAATGAATAAAACTATTATTGCCGCATTGTTGCTTTGCACTGGACTTGCCGTTGCTGGTTGTGAAAAAACTTACAGCGTCGAGGAATTTAAGAAAGATCCAAAATTATTTGAAGAATGGGCAGTGAGATGTGGATGGTCAGGAACTTCAAAAAATTGTGAAAATGTACGAGTAGCTGATCACGAACTTTCCGAAGAACGCCGGAAAAAAGCAGAAGAAGAAAACCGTAAATATATGGAAGAGCTTGAGAAGAAGCAAAAAAAAGAACACGAAGAATACCTTAAATATATGGAAGAGTACGAGAAAAAGCGAAAAGAAGAACAAGCGAAAAGCGACGCAGAATTTGAAAAATGGCTCTCTGAATCTGGAAAACGGGAAGCTGAATATGAAAGGCAGAGAATTGAAGAAGATGCTAAATGGCGAGAGAGAATTAAAGAAGATCAAAAAAGAATAGATAAGATCTGGAAAGAATCCAATCCATGAACAAAGTTATTATCACAGCACTATTGCTTTGCACTGGATTTGTTGCTGGTGGTTGTAAAGAAAGAACTTACAGCATCGAAGAATTTAAGAAAGATAAAGAATTACGTCTCAAATGGGAAAAGAAGTGTTTCCTCGGTGGGACATCTGTACAAGCGTCACAAAATTGTGATAATGTTGCAAAAGCGGGTTACCAACTTCTTTTTGGAGGTTAAATCTTGCTCTCAGGCCTTGTTGATCTAAGCATAAAAGGACAGCTGTGAAATTCTCAACAAGAATGGGGATCTTGTTTTTTCTACTTCAAGTGAGAGATCATTTTGCTTTGAACCGCAAAGAGAAAACTTTCAATAAATGAAAACCTCTCCTCTGTGGAGAGTTTTTTGTTTTGGAGGAAATCTTTAGCAGCGCTTTTGAGAAAAAATTGTATTTCAAATCATATCGGCACAACGAGCACCCCCTTCATGTACTTTACAATTCACGAGGTTTTAGGATCTTTTTCTCCTTATAGGGAGAATGAAAAAATTTCCGTAGTGTTTAAAAGTTTTGCAGTACGGTGAGTATATTCAAGCATATTGAACCATGTCATCTCTTTCTGATTTAAGATTTCTTTTGCCTCATCAAGGATACAAGCCTAATAGAGAATGGCCGGTGCGTTAGGTGCATGGTTGTTCAGTCACAGCCAGTACTATCGTACTCTTTGTTCGCTGCCAATGAGTATAGCTTTTGGCATCTGTGGGCGTTCATGACAGGCATTTTTAGCCCTTTTTTGATGTTTTTATCCATAGGCTCATTCTGTGTACCATGCGCAAGCGAATGGTGTTGCTTGATATAGGGGGATGAAATGAGAGAAACCTCTGATATTTTGGGCAGTTGTTTCAGAGAATAACTGTAAATTATCATTATAAGTCAATATATTCTGGGTATTAGAACTCTTTTTAAAAAAATCAATTTTGTTGCAGATGGGTGGAAGGAGAAGAGTCATACTTTTATGCGGGAGGGATTCAGTCAGGGGCATTCAGGAAGAATAAATATTGGGTGTAACTGTGCAAAGTGCATCTAAAAGCACATAGTAATGTGAAAAGGCTGAAAAGTGATAGTTTGATCTATGAATCATCTTGCTGCTTTAAGACGTCTCTTTGATATTAAGATTAAAGCGCTCAATTGCGCAGATTATAACAAACACTTAACAGAATATGCCTATAGTGTTTCTCTTGGGTTGCAATGTACGGCTTGTTTTAAAAAAATATTTTTCAACGCTCCTTATCCCATATCATGATAGTAGCTCGTGAATGGTATAACAATAAAGCCATTGAATATCACCATCTTTACGCTTATGAAGCAGCAAGCCGGCACCATTATTCACTTTGGCAGCGTTCAATATTGCGACAGCCCTTGCATTTGAGAGCATTCATAAGAGACGTTTTTACTTCTTTCTTGTCAGTTTTTACCCACACACCAACCCCGCTTTTGATGTGCAAGAAAGTGATCTTCATTGATTCAATATGAGAGGGCTGTGATGAGAAAATCTTACGATATTCAGAATTGTGTTCAAATTGAAAAATGACAATTTATTATTATAAATCAATGCATTGTCATTATAAGGATGAACACAACAAAAGCATTACTGGTGACAATCAATGTTGAATAAAGCATAGCAGTTTTTATGATATCAGCCATAAGAACCTCTTTCGTTCTTGGGAGTATGGGCTTTATGAATAACAGTCTGTTACAGACTGTAATATATGGTGATAAAATATTTGCGGCAAGCTTAAAATTGTTCTTATTTCGTATGACGATGGGAGGAACTGAGCACTGTGGAACATAGAAACAGTTAAAACTTATGCTGTTGCTTTATTTTTTATGTGTAAGCTACGTCTGATAAAAAGTCTTTTTAAATACATTTTCTGTTTTATTTTACAGCAAACAAGATGCGTAGCTGTTTTATGAAGAAAGAGCAACGCTATAGCTTTATCTTGAATATTTGGAATAACAATTGGCAGTAGAAGTTTTGTTTGTTAAGAAATTTATGATTTTTTCTTTATGTATGCGTGAGTGTAACGAGATGGCAGCATGAATAACCAACTCTCTGTTTAGAGTAGAATGGTTTGGGAGGAGCTTGGTTGTCAATAAAATGCTGAAAACATCCTTGAAAAATCATTTGAAGGTCTTATAGTATAAAAAAATTATCAAATTGTGTTTTTTATGAACTCTTGAAAGAAGTTTAAAAATCTTATATAGTCGATCATTGCAAAGAAAAGCGAGTGATCATTGAAAAAGGGGGATTTATAGCTGTTTAGCTATTTTAAAATGCCTCTTTTGATATTGGTGTGTGATTGATTTGTTCAAAAAGCAATGCTGTTTTGTATCTCATACAAAATGCTGTATGTGTGCAAAAAACAGCATGGGAGAGTGAATCTTTCTGAATGTGTGCTTACTGGTTTTGCTCAATACAAAAAGGCGAGGACAGTGGTGCATAGAAAGCCAAGGCTATGGAGGGTAAAATGCTGCAATCTTTAAAATGCTAAAACCTTAAAGGGTTTAAGCCTTTATATGCAACAAATTTTTGTTGCATAGGGAGTAACGCGTTATTGTTTGCATTATTGTTTCTTGTCTCAGATAGGCGGAATAAAAGAGGCAAAATAAATTTCGGACTTTTGGATATCTCCTGCAAGTTGATTTGATAATTTGTGGCGCTTTGCTGAAATGGTATTGCGTCAGGGGTGATTGGGAAGCAAAGAAATTTATATAATGTTGTAAAAGTAATGTGTTGAAAGTCAAGTGGGTATACGCTTTTAGGATTATCGTGCTGTTGTCGGGGCAATATTCGCACAATGAACGCAATTGAGTGTATCAGCATTGAAGAGAAAGCTGTTTAATCTCCCTTATTGGATATTTGAGAGTAAGATTGAACAATACTGTTGAAGGGGAAATAAAAATGTCTGTTGTGCAATATGGTGATGAGAGTTTTGCAGCAAAAGCAAAAGTCCTTGATAACAATCTTATTGATCGTGATTGGGCTATGACAAAATTTGTTGCTGCTGTTAAAAGTTTAGCACAAGTGGTTGATTACGAAAGCAATATGTTAGAGAGCAGTGGTATTCCAGATTATGAAGAAATCAATCTCTGTAAAATACGTGGCTTACGTGACCTTAATAAATCTATAAGCGATGTGAAACGCTATATGAATGAAGATATTGAGAATGAGGTTGAAAGTTTATTATCGGATTTACAGGAAAAATTACACCGTAATAGCAAATTGTTGCAAACGCACTTAGATGCGATCAACGATCTTTCACAAGATATGCAAATTGCTGCTCGTACAAGAGAAATAGAGTGAACTGGTGAACCTTCAGTTAATACAGGACGCTCTCAAGAATAAAGAGAATAATATAACTTGTGGTGCCCTCTCGCAGTTATGTCTCATTTTATCATCTCTTGCGGAGGTTTCATATGCGCAGCATAATTTACGCGGTTTTGATGCTTACAGGAAGAAGAACTGTTTCTTAAAGCTATAATGCTCTTTAGCTCGTAAGAGGATGAAGTTGTAATAAGCTGTTGTACATTGTATGAGCCAAGAGATTTGCGGAGCCTCCAAAAGTTGCTGTCGCCCTTGAATTAAAAACGGTTCATGAGAAGTGTTATTCATTCTTTCTTTCATGTTTTTATTTCCATGCTCTTTCCGCTTATAATTTATAAATGAATGGTTCCACTTGATCTAATAGGAGAGAGATTTGCCATAAGAGAATTCTAGGATACACGAGCCTCTTCTTGAATATGAACAACGCTAGATGATTATGATAAATCGATATCTTGTAGGTAAGAAATTCTTTTGCGTAAAAAAGTTTTTCCTTGGGTATAGGAGAGTTTTTTAGCTCTCTCTTATAATTTTTTTTGGCAAAATAGTCATTTATACATAAAAGGCAGCCTTTTAAGCTGCCTTTTATGAAAAATAATACTCATGTTATTTTAGAATTGATATCGTATTCCGCCCGAGAAATTGGTTCCAGATACACCGGCTTTTTGCAGTTTCTGCCGGTAACTAACATCACCATGAAGAGCAATATTTTGAGAGAGAAAAGCATTAAAACCAACACCTCCCTCAATAGAGGAACCCATCGGATCCAAATAAAATGTATCAGCAATTTTTATTGTTCCACCATCACCAAAGGTTTTGATGACATTCAATTTACTATAGAAGGAAACAGGATAATTTTCTTCTAAGGTGGTGAGAGTTTGTGTTAAACGTCCACCAATGCGTACCAACCATTGATGCGGATTATTCATATCAACTTCAAAATTATTGGCATCGGAGAGTACGTCAAACATGAGACTTTGATAAATAAATTGTGCTTGTGGTTCAAACATCAGCCCCTGCATACCGGTGGCTAATTTTTGGCCAACCGTTGCAGATACATTTAATATTTTAGTACCATCCAATTTTGCAGCATGGCCAATGAGAGGTGTGGTAATATTTCCTTTCAAGGCTCCGTAGGAAAGAAGTGCGTTTACGTATAAACCATTGCTATGTTTGACGCCACTATAGGCTGTGAGAGACCATTTATCAAGAGTGGTCTTTTCAGAATCTTCCATACCCTTTGGCGTAAAAGAAAGCTTTCCGTATGTTCCTAAAAGACCAAAATGTGTACTGATATTTTTGCTTTCCAACGCAGCTAATACGACACCCCCTTGTAGGGCATTATAGTTTATATCAGCGCCATAGCCATAATGGAGTGGGTCACGGTTAGAAGATAAGGTAACTTTTTCACCATAGGAGGATAAAAAGAAAGCGTTCTTCTTCTTATGTTTTTCTACAAATATTGTTGTATATATATTGTCTAACAATGTGTTTTGGTTGTTTACATCAGCATATCCAGCGGAAAATAAAGCACTAGGCATTACCACATAATTTGCTACCTGTGGTAAAACTGCTCTGATTTTCTTATCCTTATCAAGGTAATCATTTTGCAAGCGGAAATCCCAGAAATCGCTATTATTTTGGCCAAAGAGATTTTGGCTCTCATGGGATGTCCCTGGTGCAAAGCCGGTCAGGACATATTTATAAGGCAGGCCAGCCATTGTCAAATAACCTTCTGCTAATTTGAAGGAATTTTCACTGGCTTTGCCAGAAACCTGAATGAGTGAAATTCCATGGGACTCGACGGGAAGCGAAAGCATCTGCTCTCCCCAAACCGAACCACTATCGGTCATTTTTTGATTGCTTTCCAAGAGATTGACGTGAACTGTGGTAGTACCCGATACATCACCATGAATTATAAGGCGGTCGGTTGCTTGTTCAGTCACTGGAGAATGTTTACTCCACCGAGAGTTCAGATGAACTTCTGCTTTCCCTTTTGCACTATAAACCACTGCTGCATGAGATCCGTTGCTATCTTCGGATTCTTTTTCCTCTTGTCGTGGGGGAGGGCCTACAAACAAAGTTTGATATTGTCCCTCCTTTGGCGTTTCAAACATAATCGTGCTGTCTGCAAGCTGGAGTGCAGAAAGGTTAGAATAGGTCTTTTCATGAGCACCAAACGGTTCATAGTCAGATAGATCTTTATCATTATGTTCTGTATTTTTATTTGCTTTTAAAAGCCATTTTGTACCATTTTTAAGATCAAAAAGGGTTTGGTTTTCACTCAATGTTCTTACGCGCCCTTCTAAATCAGAATGATCTGCTGTTAATATGAAGCTATGTGTACCACCTCCCAGCTCGGTTGCATTTTTTACTAAAAGATCGGCATGGATTGCTGAATTTTTGAGGAAAACTTCAGCATCCACATCCAACCCATAGATGCTTATGCCAACGCCATTTTCAACAAAAAGCTTTGTGTTTTTCAAGGTTACTTGATTGACAAGATTTTGTTCTTGGTTGGTATCTGATTTTGTTTCAGCACTGCGTGCATGGCGTTGTCTGGAGGCAAAATATGGATCATTTCGGAAAATAATGCCATTTGCCCCATAATCACTTGTAACAGTTATGGTTGAATCTTTAAGATTAATTGTACCATTGATGTTGAACAAACCAGTTAATGCTGTTGTGACATTAACACCTGTGGCATCAATTGTTCCCCCATCTGATACACTGAGTGCAACAAAATTTGCTTCAACTGTCCCCCCGTGTATTTTAACAAGTGAATTTTCACCCTCTGCGGATACAGCAAAATATCTGTCTTGAACCTCAGCATCATGCAGTTCTACAGTTTTCCCCGCTTTTGCTTCAACTTTAGATTGTGTATTCTTGCCCTGTTCTGGTTGTTCAGGCTGTTCTGGCACTGGCTGTTTAGGCATTGGTTGTACAGGCGCTGCTACGGCTTCTGTTGCTGGTTTTGCATCCTCAGGTTTTGTGAGTGCTGGTGATGCTCCTGTTGCTGGTCGTATTCCCTCAGGGGCTCCCACTGTTGGTCTTACAGCTTTAAGGTTTGCAGGAGCTGGTGATGCGGTTGTTGCTGCATCCTCAGATTTTGAAGGCATTGATTGTGTAGGAGCAGAGGAACTCCGTAGTGTCTCTTCTGTGGTTGGACTTGTAGAAGAATGGGAGGGACGTTTTCTAGATTTAGGAACTGTCGTTGTTACAGATTCCATAACACTATCTTCTGTGGAATGAGGATTTTGCGGTAAAGTATTTTCTTTAGGTTTTTCAGATGGTTGAGAGCTGGAGTGTGCAGTTGTGGAAGCTGAAGCTTGCAATGAAGAGACTCTCTCTGGTGTGCTTTGGCTTGTAGATACTGTTTCTGGAGTTGTGGCGCTTGTAGATAAACTCCTCTTCCGCTTCTTAGCTGTTGTACTGTCTGCTGTAGCTTGTGCAGATGAAGAACTTATAGTTGGTTGTGGAGTAGGTATTTCATTACGGGCATAAGATAGGCTGGAAGAGGAGTAAAAGAGAACTCCCGAAACTGTGTATAATAAGAAGCTTTTCTTCATATAAATATATCCCTAAATATTTTCTCCCCCCCCCTCTCACAGAAAAAAATGGGATTCCTCCCATTATGTTTTTTTATAAAATACAAAATAAAACATATGGGAGGGTCTTTATATTTCAAGATATGAAGAAAAGTATTTTTAAAAGCGATAGCGCATTCCAGCAGATACATTTATAGAAGATTCACCAGCTTCTTTGAGTTTATGCTGATAACTGACATCACCATGAAGCGCTACATTTTGCGATAAATAGGCATTAATACCTAAACCGCCTTCAAGGCTTGTTCCTATAGGAGAAATTTGAAAACTTTTTTTATCAATCTGTACAGTGTTATTGTTACCGAAACTATTTATAATATTTGCTTTACCATAGAAGGAAACAGCCTCACCTTTGTTTTGCGTTAAACGTCCACCAATACGCAGTAACCATTGATCTGGATTGCCCATGTTGATTTTAAAGCTCTCTGTATCGGAAAGAATGCCAAGCATGAGACGCTGGTAAACAAATTGTGCTTGTGGTTCAAGTATTATTCCCTCCACAATGGTTGGCAATTTTTGACCAATGGTCGCAGAGGCCGCCAATGTTTTTGTGTTTCTCATGAGAGCGGTGGTATTTTCTCCCTTAAAGTGTCCATAGGAAAGAAATGCACTTGCATAGATACCACTGTCATGTTGAATGTGACCATATGCGGTAAGGGACCATTTATTCAGCATATTCTTTTGCGCGCTTTCTTTCTTCTTTGGGGTGAAAGCGAGTTTTCCATATGTCCCCAAAAGACCAAAATCTGTGCTGGTATTTTGCTCTTCTAAGACTATTAATGTCAGAGCTGCTTGTAAGGCCGCATAGCGGATATCGGCATCAGCACTATTTTGTGGTGTATGAGAGTTGGAAGAGAAGATACTCCTCTTTCCATAAGTAGAAAAGAAAACTCCTTTTTCTTCATGATCTTTTGCTTCAAACATTGTTATTCGTATATTGTCTAATAATGTATTTTGATTATTTACATCAGCAATTCCAACGGAAAACAGCGTCTGAGGCATGACCAAATAGCTCGCTATTTGTGGGGTGAGAGCTTCACTTTGTTCTTCAGGATGAGGCAAGTCATGAGATAAAGCTGCGGTTTCTCTACCCTCTGCAAGTTTAGATGCTCTCTCAGTATCAGCGGGAGTTTGAGTGGCAGCTTCAACTTTTATGGGCAAATTCACATGATCTGGTGATGAGGCGTTTGTTTTGGAATTCACATCCTTTTGCAAATCTTTATCGGTTTTAGGCTGTGGGATCATTCTAGGATCTGTTATTGTTGATGTATTGTCTTTGCCTTTTAGACTCGCATGAAAAGGGGAGAACTTACTGATAGAACCTTCTTTATTTGTATTTTGGTCGATAAGAGAAGATTTATTTCCTCTGGATGGGAGAGAAGATACAAAAGCCTCTCTTTTTTCTTCTGCGTTTTTTATCGTATCGACATTCCAAGTATCTATGAGCGCTGTGCGTATAGTATCGGAAAGTTCTTTGTTGTGTCCTTGTAAAGCGTTATCTATCGCTGTCACTTCGTGCAGTGTTTCCACTTTATTTTGTAGTTTATGCCACTCTTGATTGTTTTGCATTATCCATTGTTTGTGTGTGCCATTAACACGCTGTTGGTTATCAGCTTCAAGTATTGCTTTTGCCTGTGCAGAATCGGAAAGGGCTTTCTCGTAGCCTTTTAATAAGTCTTCCGTCATTTTTAAGCGGTTTTGTCGCAAGCGATCAAGATAGGCATTGGCTTGTAGCATATATTGCACATTCTTATTATATTGATTAGCCATTGCATGTGCATAAACAGAACTGCTTGTCTTTCGCAATTCATCTTTGTCATTAGAAGTTTCATAACGACCGATACCTGAAAAATATCTGTTAATTCTAGTTTCTACCTCATCCAATCCTTCTTGAAGCATCTGACCAAAATGAGAATTTCCCTCCACCATGCTACCAGCAGCTATTATCTCAAGATTTTTTTCTTCCTGCGTTGGAGTATTGATGAGATCAATGGCATGGCGATATTGTTCAGGTAATTTGATAATCTCTTCAAGTGTATGGCGCGCGTGCGGGCTTAAATCAGAGGCATTACTAATATACGTTGCATTAAAATAAGAAAAAAACAAAGCACAAGCGGTTGTACATAATAGTAAACATTTTTTATGCATAGAAATGCTCCTGATATATTTTTCTTTATTGATGAAGACTGAATAATTTGAGGTTGGTTTTCGTTTTTTGTAATACACAAAACTAAGCAGCGCTGTTTGTCTTTCAGCGCTGCAGATATTTTTAAAATAAAAATGAGAGATTTTTAAAAGCGGTACCGCATTCCACCAGAGACATTCACTCCCGATACACCAGCTTTTTGCAGTTTATGTTGGTAATTCACATCGGCATGAAGGGTAAACTTTTGTGAAAGTTGTGCATTCACGCCAAGCCCACCTTCAA
>NZ_JAQITA010000012.1 GCF_028618575.1 Bartonella sp. ML70XJBT.G
AGCGAAAATTTGTGAGCAGCGACAAAACAGCACGACAAGCACGCCTTAAACTCACCCTTACCGGTGGACCGGCGGCGCGGTCCATGGTGCGTGATTTTGGCGCCGGCATATTGTGATAAAAGAAACACATGACAAAAATCAAAAAACTCGACATGGAATTGCCAAAAGAGGGACGTTTTATCAGTTCTGAATTTCCAATCTTGCGGGAAAACTTAGGCAAAATTGATCAAGCACTTGCGGATATTGAGGAAAAGGTAGACGAAAAAGCACCTTTAAAACACACGCACACAATCAGTGATGTGACGGGTTTAGAAAGCGCCCTTAATGGCAAGATGGCAGCCGATAAAACCTTCACCTTTGCTGATTTAAGCGATATCGAGGGGGCAAAAGATGCTGCCAATAATTATGTTCTTTACAAATCAAGCAATAATAATTTTACCTTTGGCAGTGCTGTATCTTTGCTTGGTTCTCATCAACATAAGATTGAAGATATCGTGGGGCTTGATAAATTTAGAGCCAAGCTTAATGAAGACCTCACAGCCTATGGTCGCCTAAAACAAGCCAATGAATGGCAAAGTTATAATAAGTTTACCGGCAAAGTCACTATGAGTGGTGGCTTAGAACTGTTGGGAAACACATCATTGAATATTACCCATAATAACAAAGTGATCACTAACTTAAGTACAAGCGGAAGCTCGCTTAAAGGACCTTTAAAAGTCGATGGAGATCTTGTTTATACGAAATCAGAAATAGATATTCTCAAGCAGGAAATTAAAAACATCAAAAAAGATTTGATTAATAAACTCATTATTGCCGATGCTGAATTGCTCTATACGCAAGATGGGAAAATTGAATGGCCCGATTGGGTTACGGATAAAACCAAAGTCGAAATTACAGCCTGGGGTGGTGGCGGTAGTGGTGGTTGCTCTTGGTCTTATTGCTTAGGCGGCGGCGGAGGAGGAGGAGGTTGTTCCGTTTGGTATGGCTATAAAGCCAGTTTAAAAGGTCATGAAGATATCACAATTGGTAAGGGTGGAACTTCTGTTGTAAAGCATGGTGCGACAGGAAACTCTGGAGGAACAACAATCATTGGAAAAAATTTTATTACCGCTACAGGAGGAAAAGGTGGAGGTGGAGCTTATTATTACAATTCATCTAATTACTCTTCAGGTTCTGGTGGTTCTGGAGGAGTTGGCGGGAACTTTGGTTGGACAACAGATGGTCTCTTAGGACTTGCCAAAGGCGGAAATGGTTATGCTGGGACGAGTGGAATTAATGCAGAAATGAGTGGTAACGGAGGTGATGCTGGGGGAGATACATCAAGGGGTGGTGGTGGAGGAACGGGAGATGGTTACCATACTTCAGGAAAAGCAGGGCGTGGTTTTGGAGGTGGAGGTGCTGGTGCTAACGGGGATGGGTATTACAGCGGTGCTGGAGCTGATGGTGCTGTTCTTATAAGATTATGGAAAGAATGAATAATTTATGCACTTATAACTTATAAAAAAGTGATACGCTTAAACGGACAATTGTTGTCTGATAGCTTATAAACTGTATAGTTTCTTTTTTATAAAAGTTTTTTTAAAATTCTTTTAAAGCCCTTTGAAAGAGCTTTTTTTGATTGACACTGTCAGTCTTATGAAGCATGATGATGGTTGTTATTGTCTCTTCATTGATTTGGAGAGCAAAATGGCAATAGAATTTAAACTTCGTATTCGCTTTATTAAGAATGGCAAGGAATCTGAGTTTTTAGCAATATTTGATCAGACAGCCTTTGATGTGGTTGTAAAATCCTTGATGTTGACGTGCAAATTTATCCCCTCCATGCACCTATTCTTCTCTTTACGCATGAGATGGAGAAACAGGATAGTGTTCTGTTTCATAAGCTTCAATTAACAAAACAAGAGTTTTCATTCTATCAAATTCTGGAGTATTAACTTCTGGCTGATTGTCAAACATTGCAGATACAATTTCTAAGGCTTTTTGATAATCTTTCTCAGTGCGAATGGGCTTGATGTTCATTTCTTAAATTTCTTTAAATTACACAGTATTATTGTGATACTATTGAAATTGTAATAGTTTTAAAATTAATTGCAAAGAAGACTATCCATGACCACACGTAATCCTAATCGCTGCCCTACTCATCCAGGAGAAGTTTTAGCAGAAATTATTCCTGAAACAGGCAAAACAAAATCAGAAATTGCGCAGATGCTTGGTATATCACGCCAACATCTCTACGATATTCTGAACGCAAAAAAAACTGTTTCTCCTGCTATTTCGGCTTGTCTTGGCAAAATGTTTGGTGATGGAGCTGCTATATGGTTACGTATGCAGCCAATTATGATGCGTGGCATGCTGAACGCGAAACAAATGTTAGCAAAGTTCCAACACTTCACGCTGTTTGACTTTGTGACTCAATCTCTAGAGACGATGTTTTCTGAAATACTAGATAAATAATGACATCCCCTGCTTTAAACATGGTCATCGCTATTCAAAATGTCATCTAAACCACGATCTAAATCGTCTAATATATTTTGAGGTGCATCTGCATAGGAAAAAGACTGTGCGTGAGAGCGCGCTTTTATTAATTCATGATATAAATCAACAGGAAGCATAATGATTTTTTCACGCCCTCGTTTCGTTAAAGCAACAGGCTTTGACATTGCTTCATCTAAAATATCGCCTGCCCCGCGATTTACATCTGTAAAACTATATTTTTTCATCAGTACAGCCCTTTAATAAATAATACGTATTATACGTATAATATGTATTGCGTAAAGAGATTTTACAACGTACTGGAGAACACTTTTGTAATTGGAATAAGCTTCTTTAAGGGAATCTACTAAACTCTCCCCCACTTAGAAGCAGGGAAGAGAGGTTATGTTTTTTAATTAAGCCGCTTTTGTGACAGAGCTTTCTAAACTCGGCTCGTAAGATTTTAATAAAGGCTCTATAATCGGAGGAGGTTTTAAAGTTCCAAAATGTGTAATCATTGCTAAAATTTTTAGTGCATTTGGGGTTTCATCTTGAAGCTTGAAAATTAAAGCTTTTTCTATCGCATCCATGGTTTCAATGAGAGTATTAAAAGCATTATCTTCAACATCATCACGATCAGAAAACTGATACAACGCCATCCATAAATCGCATAAAAAATCAATACTGGTATTCATTGTACACCTCCATGGATTTGTTCTCTTAAACATGCCAAACCTCTTGAAGTGATTTTTGTTGAAGGCAGTACCTTTTCTGTCCCATCCGGTCTTTGAATGGTGATAGCAGGGCAATCCATAAAACCCTTCTTGATTTTATCTTGATAAGGCAACAGAGGTGCCCCTGGAGCCCGTCGATACACCCAATCATGTTTACGCAAGTAATCAGTTAAGTCCTTTGGTCGTACCTCTAACATCTTTGCTGCTTCAATAAGACCGAACAGCCCATCAGAACGCTTTAAGCCATCCAGAGCTTGTGCTTTTGGAGTTAGTTCTGCAATCACATGATCTTTCTGTTCGATTTGGCTCTGTAAGTGATTTAAAACACCAAGCAATGCTTCGGGTTTGGAGTAGTCAACTTGTAGAGCGGCTATATTCAACTTGTAGAGCGGCTATATGTTGTGTTGCTACTTGTTTTAACTGTTTTTCACATTTGATAAAGTATTGACGTGCTTCATGTCCTCTATCATTACGCTCTATCATGGAAAGGTGTTTAGCCATATCTAAGATGAGGTAGTATTCTATGCTTGGGCGCCCACCTTTTTCTAAATTTTTAGAAAAACCTATAAAGTCTATATTTTCTCGAAAGTTACATTCTTTAATACGATTTTTAATCCAGTCTGCAAACTTTGATGTAATTTCTAAAAACGCGTGTAAATCACGGGCATTAACTGTTTGAACAGTCTCTTGATCAATGATTTGTTCTTTAATTTCTATAAGAGTGTTCATGATGAACTCCTATGCAGTTAGACGTTTGTTAATGACACTCTAAAAAAGAGTGCCGGGCGCTAACAAACACGGTGCATAGTCCGTCGTTACGCTTTTCCCATAAGGGTATTGTATAGCGTAACTACACCCGACAAGAATCATTATATGCGTGTAACACACAATGAGTCAAAGCCTTTAATGTGCGGAGAAGAGATTGTGTCGGCAATCTACCCGCTATGCATTTAAGGTGTTTGTTAGGCACCTGATTCGAAAATATACAGTACAGAAATAATGTCAAGCATCTTTCGATAATTTTTTTATTTTTGGATGACGAGCTCTGAAAAACACAGCTCTTTACCTCTCATTTTTCCCATTCATTTTCATTCACCCATCATTTAAAGGAGCATAAAGTATGGCAACAGGTTTTCTACACGGTGTTGAAGTCGTTGAGGTTGACGACGGCACCCGTCCCCTTCGTGCAGTTCAGTCTGGCGTTATCGGAATTATCGGCACAGCACCCGATGCCGATGAACAAGCTTTTCCTCTTAACACACCCGTTTTGGTCGCAGGCTCTCTTTCACAAGCTGCAAAACTGGACAAAACAGGCAAACGACGCGGTACTTTACCCAATGCTCTTGATCTTATTTTCAAGCAAGTGGGAGCAATTGTTGTCGTCGTGCGCGTGAAAGAAGGTGACAACGAAAACGCAACACTCACCAACATTCTAGGCGGTGTGAACGAACATGGCGCCTATAAAGGTGTTCATGCTTTCATTGGAGCGCAATCTGTTGTGGGACAAACACCACGTATTCTGATTGCGCCAGGCTTTACCCATCAACGCCCTTCCAGTGTGAATATTGAAGGGAATGAAATGAGTGATAGCGCCAAAACTGAGATCAGTACAACATCTAATCCCGTTGCGGCAGAGTTGATTGGCATTGCCGAGCGTTTGCGCGCCATTGTGGTGATTGATGCCCCCAACACAACAGATGAAGCAGCCCTTAGTGCAGCAAAGGATTTTGATTCAAAACGCGCTATTCTCATTGATCCATTTGTAAAGGTCAATCGCAATGGCAAGATCTTAGAAGAGCCAGCAAGTGCAGCGGTTGCTGGAGTCATTGCTAAAACGGATTTTGCCAATGGCTTTTGGCATTCTCCTTCCAATAAAGTGATCAATGGAATTGTAGGAACTGCGCGCCCAATTGATTTTTCCATTGGTGATCGCGCAAGCCGCGCTAATCTTCTAAACGAACAAAACATCACAACCATCATCCGTGAAAACGGCTATCGCCTCTGGGGTAATCGCACACTTTCAAGCGATACAAAATTTGCCTTTTTATCGGTGGTACGCACTGCAGATATGATTAATGATGCCATTTTGCGCGGACATCTATGGGCAATCGACCGCAATATCAAAAAGACTTATCTGAATGATGTGAGTGAAAGCGTCAATGCTTATTTGCGTGATTTAAAAGCACAAGGCGCCATTCTTGGTGGACGCTGTACACCAGATCTAGAACTTAACACAGCAAGTGCCATTGGAGACGGCAGAGTCTATTTCAATGTGGAATTCACACCAACAACACCCGCAGAACACATCACCTTCCGTTCACAAATCATCAATGATTACCTAGAGGAGATCTTTTAATGACTGTCCCCGTTTTACCAAGAGTTCTGAAATATTTTAACATTTTTGTCGATGGTATTCCCTATCAAGCAAAGTGTGAAAGCGTCACCCTACCGAATTTGAACTTGACCGTTGAAAGTTATCGCGGCGGTGGCATGGATAGCGCCATTGAAGTTAATCTTGGTCTTGAAACCCTCATCCTCACCATGACCATTTCTGACTGCTCTCCAGAATTAATGGCGCTGTTGGGACGCACAGATCTCGACATCTCACTGCGCAGTTCAATGCAAGCGCAAGGAACACCCGCAGAAGGGGTTATCATTACCATGAGAGGACTTTGCAAAGGCTTTGAAATGGCAGAATGGCAACCAGGAAGCAAGGCAACATCCACAGCTACATTCACATTGCAATATTTCAAATATGTTCAGAAAGACGTTGAAATCGTTGAGATAGACGTCCTCAATCTCATCAGAAAATTCAATGGTGTCAATCAACTCGCAGACCATAGAGAAATTTTAGGATTATAAAATGACTATACAACAAAGAGTTACCCATCAATTGCTTGTTCCTATTACATTTGAAGGAAAAGAACATAACGAAATCACCTTAAACCGCCCCAAAACAAAAGATTTGCAAGCCATCGACAAAATAGAAGGCATAGAGCAAACAATCGCTATGATCGCACGTCTTTCTGGATGGCCGCATGAGGCGATCAGTGAACTCGATATCAATGATCTCTCAAACATTGGAGAGATTTTGGAATCTTTTATCAAACGGCGGGAAACCTCGATTGGGAAACCGCCGCTAAACTGATCGCCGATATTGCTATTGTGTTCCATTGGTCCCTTTCAGAGATGATGGAAATGGAGCCACAAGAACTCATATTCTGGCGAAAACAAGCAGCAGAAAGGTATAAAACAAAATGAGTGAAAAAGTTGCTGATGCAAAGGTAAAGTTGTCTCTTGAAGACCAACTTACCAAGCCTCTTAAACGTATACAAGAGCATTTTAAGAAATTGTCTCATAGTTTGAGTATTCCACGCTTTTCTGCTGCTTTACAAAACATGACAAAAAGCCTTCATGGCGTTCAAAGTGCTCTTGGCACCGCGGCAAGTCGTGCTTCGGTTTTTACCGGTGCTTTAGGACTTGCTGGTGGTGGTCTTGTGGCAAGTGTGACCGCCGTTACCATGAAAACCATGCATCTGGGCGATAGTCTTCACCATGCATCACGGCATTTGGGCATGAGTGTTGCATCGCTTCAATTATGGGGCGATGCGGCGGATAATTCAGGATATTCTGCCGAACTCTTTCAACAATCCTTAGCCACTTTAAATAGGCGTTCAGCACAAGCATATGCTGGACAAAAAAGAGGCATTATGGGTTTTGAGGCGCTTGGCATTTCTGTAAAAGACGCCTCTGGAAAGCTGAAATCAAATTCGGCTTTGTTGGAAGAAATTACCGACAAGATGAGTAAGATGAAAAATCAAGCACAAAGGCAGCACATTGCCGCTCTGTTGTTTGGTGGTGATGGTAAAGAAATGGCGGCCATGCTTGCACAAGGCATGGCGCCAATCAAAGAGCTGTTTGCAAAGGCACGGAAAGGAAAATGGCTCATAGGTGCCGATGTTGCACGCTATGCAGCAGATTTAAGTGACAAGATGGGAGCCTTTAAGAAAAAAATAGGCGGTATCGCGAGCTTTATTAGCGCGCGTTTCATGCCCGTCATCAATGATATGATTGACGGTTTTTCTCGCCTGATTGATGAAAACCGCGACCTCATTCAAACAACCGTTGCGAGCTGGGCAAAAACCTTAAAAAAAGTCTTTAATGATTTGCTTAATCCTACCTCTGATTTGAGAAGAGGAATCAGTGATCTTACAGAGAGAATTAAAGGCTGGTTTCAATGGATGGAGCCGTTGATTGGTGAAATAACCCTCTTTAAGGTAGGACTTGTAGCACTTGGTTCATTCATTTTTGGTCCACTCATTGCGTCATTAGCCGCTGCTGGAGCAGCGTTTGTCTCCCTTGGTATCACAATCATGACCACACCTATCGGTTGGATACTTGGTGGTATTACGGCACTTGTTGGAGCTGGATATCTGCTTTATAAAAATTGGGACAAAATCAATGGCTGGTTGGTTGCATCTTTAGCCGTGGTTAGCGTAGTTTGCGTCAGGCTTGCTGTTGCTCTTACAGGTCCGCTGTTTTCAGCCTTAACGCCAGTTGCTTCTAAAATTGCCGGTCTTGCTGTAACTCTTGTAGGTTCACTTATTTCGGCAATAACCGCCGTTAGTTCTGCTTTTATATCGCTTGGTGTCGCGATCATGACCACTCCTATAGGCTGGATCATCGGCGGTATTGCTGCCCTTGTTGGAGCTGGGTATCTACTCTACAAAAATTGGGATACGGTAGTAAGCTTCATAAGCAACTTGTGGAATTCTTTTGCCAACTTGTGCAGTAACATTTTCAGTAACCTCTTTACACTCTTTAAAAACTTTTTACCACTCCCTTGGATTGCAAAAAAAATCAATGCATTGATTGAATGGTTGTTTGGGGTCAATCTCATGGAAGCAGGAGCCAATCTGATTAACGGGCTTTGGGAGGGCATCAAAAGCAAGTGGAATGACCTATGCAACTGGTTTAGCAGCATGATAAGCAAATTAACCAGTTGGATGCCTAATTGGGTGAAAGAAAAGCTCGGTTTTAATGTTTCAATCAATAAAACTTCAACCCAAACTTTAAAAACCTTTACCGATGAGACCAATGCACGCGCAAAAAAATGGTTGATACAGCAATTGTACCCAATGCTCCATCTGGAAAAGGTAAAAGTGGTTTTAATACAAGCATAGTCGAAACAGGACAAATGCAGGCAACAAATAAAGTGGGTGCCTTTAAAGCTCCAAAGCCCATTACGGTTCATAAACCTGTTGAAGTAGACGCCCGCGTAACCATTACAAATCTCAATATTTCAGTACCAAATGGTCTCAAGGACGAAATCAGAGATGCAGTCAATCAAGCACTTGAACGCTATGCAAAACAGCAACGTTTAGCCATAGCCTCTAGCCTTTCGGATTAAATACTATGATGTTAGCTTTGGGTGGTTTTATTTTTTCGATTGAAACAGCAGCTTATCAAACACTCGATATGTCTTATGGGGTTCCATGGGTGGAGCAAGGGCGATTGGGGAGAAAGGCTGCTCTTCAATTGCCAGCTGTTGCAAATGCGGAATTTTCTTTAGCAGGCGTGATTTATCCAGATTTCAAAGGCGGTCACAGACAGCTCGAATATTTACGACAAATAGCGCATATGGGACCTCACATTCTTGTGACCGGTCAAGGCAAGATTTTAGGCAAGTTTGTCATTCTTTCTGTAGAGGAAAAACAAAGCGTTTTTCATCATAATGGCACCCCCAAAAAACAAGAATTTACGATAAAATTGAGAGAATATGGTGAAGACCAATGAGTGATCTTTACAGGACCAAAGATGGCGATATGGTGGATGCCATTTGCTGGAAATACTATGCCAAAGGTCAACAAGCGCTTGCTGTTGAACGCGTCTATGCGGCGAATTTTGGGCTTGCAGACTATGGACCCATTTTAAAAGCAGGCATCACAATACTCTTGCCGTCCCTCCCCTATCCCAAAGCCACACCAGTGATCAGAATTTGTGGTAGCAAATCAGAAACCTTTTTGCATGGTTCTGGCAAATGGAGAAAACATCACCAAAACGCTCATGGATTATGTTTTATCAATTGAAATTACCGATGAAGCAGAGGACAAGAGTGACCGTATCACCATAGAGCTTGATGACCGCGCACGTGACAGTGATAACGGCTTTTTAGACATTCCTCTTATTGGGACGGTTATTTCCATAACACTTGGCTATGAAGGCGGGAAAAACCGCGATATGGGAGCCTATCTGATAGATGAAATCTCTGTAAGCAGCCCACCACAAAGCTTAAGCGTGACAGGGCGCGCTGCATCAATGAACACATCTTACAGCCCCCCCAAAAGCCAATCTTATCACCAGCAAACCCTTGGCAGTATTGTTCAAGAGATAGCGCAGCGTAATGGTTATACGCCAAAAGTGATCCTTCTCTTGCAAAAATCGTTGTGCGTCACATTGACCAAACAGCTGAAAGCGATATGGCTTTTGCTACACGCCTTGCAGAAGAATATGATGCGGTAGCAAAGCCCGTTGATGGCAAACTTGTGCTCGCCAAACGGGGTGAAGCAGGTGCAGCTAATGGCTTAGAAACGGATGTGGGGAACGACCAAAAAGCCGCTGCTGATGCACGAGAACCAGAAGAGATTGATGATGATGAAAACTTTATCCATATGGATGACAATGACAGAGCACCATCATCATCTGAATCGGAAAAAGCAGAAAAAGAATCGGAAAAGCAAGAACAAGAAGAAGACAAAGAGAAAAAAGGCGGTGTTCTCGCAACCTATCATGATTTACGCAGTGGTGAAAAAAAAGAAGTCAAAGTTGGTAATCCGCCGTTTCATGAACTCAAATATACCTACCATAACCAATCAGAGGCTGTTGCAGCCATTGCTACTTATCGCAATAAATCATCACGCGGTAAGTCTTCTTTCTCATGTGATATCGGTGGTGATCCCTTTGTGCAAGCAGAAGCAAAGCTTGTTCAGGAGCCCCCTTTCCGCCCCTATATTCCAGCAGAATGGCGTATCAAAAGTGTTAAGCACAAACTTGATAAAACGGGTGGTTACACCACAAAAATAGAGTGCGAACTTTTTGATAAAGCGCAAGAAGATGCGGCTGGAAACGTTGCAAACACAACACCAGACAAGGAGGATACCCTTGATCCAAACGCTCCACCAAACGCATGCGACGAAGGCCAAGGCGTCATCCATATGGATAAAGAGGATACATGATAGGTTATAAACCAGATGTAGAGCCCCTCATTAAAAAGGTTGCTTAAGTATCTCCCTTCCCCATCTTTAAAGGTGGGGAGATAGTCAAGATGCTTCTTCTAAAGCTGCTTGTTCCTTACAATTATTTTGGATAGGCGTTAAGCTAATCTGCAAATTTAAAGCACTCAAAACACTAAGAAAAGTAGAAAGCCGTGGGTCGCCTTTATCACTTAAAGAACGATAGAGGGACTCGCGATTTAAACCTGTCTCTTGAGAAACAGCTGTCATTCCTTGTTTACGTGCAATAATACCTAATACATGTGCAATATAACCACTATTTTTAGTTTCTAAAGCATCATCTAATAAAATCTTAAAGTCTTCAGGCGTGTTAAAATATTCACTTACATCAAATTTAGTAATTTCCATGTTTCATTTCCTTTACTAATTGAAGGGCTTTTTCGATATCTTTTTGTTGTGTGGATTTATCACCAGCATTTAACAATAAAATGATTTGTTTTCCTTGTTTTACAAAATAAACCCGATAGCCTGGTCCATAATTTATTTTTAACTCACCAATACCACGGAAATATTTCACGTCTCCTAGAAGCCCATATTCAAGGCGGAAAATACGTGCAGCAATTTTCTTTTGCACCTGTTTGTCTTTTAATGAGTCTAACCACTCTGTAAAATATAGTGTTTTTTTAACAATAAACATCTGTAGTTTATATGCTACAAAATTGATAATGTCAAATACATTCTTTTGTTCCAATGAAAAAGCGACATGAAGCTTAACCAAGCTATCTTTCCGAATGAGAAAGATGTCAATTTTTTAATCCAGCTCTGCTTTTTGCGGGGCTTTTTTTATGGAGAATCATATGCGAAAAATATCATCAGAAGGACTTACACTTATCAAATAATGGGAAGGTTTGCGTTTGAACGCCTATAAAGATGCCATAGGTGTATGGACAATAGGTTATGGACATACAAACAGTGCTGGAAAACCTTTTATTTACGAAGGCATGACAATCACTGAAAAGCAAGCAGAAGAACTTCTTTGCCAAGACTTAAGACAATTTGAAAATGTCGTTGAACGCGCTGTTACAGTTTCATTAACGGATGAACAATTCGCGGCGTTAGTGTCGTTTTGCTATAATGTAGGAACAACAGCCTTTTGTAACTCGACACTGTTAAAAAAGCTCAATCAAGGTGAATATGAAGCTGTCCCTGCAGAGCTACAGAAATGGACCAAAGCAGGCGGTAAGCGTCTTGAAGGTCTCGCACACCGGCGCGCGGCAGAAACAGGCTTATGGGCGAAAGGGGCTTATGTTTCCTCCAATTATCAAACAGTAGAAACGCAAGCACCAACGGGGGTTTTCAAAGCAGAAGCGCTTGCACCGATTATAGGATCGTTTTCTGGACTTGGCGGCTTGTTAGCAGGCAATGGACCAATCCAATGGGCTTTAGCCACCATTATGATTTTAGCCGCATGTGCTGCTATTTTCTTTGTTGCTAAACGCTTTCAGGAGCACCGCCTATGATCTTATGGATGAAAAGAAATCTGATGGTAACAGGCGCGGCTTTAGCCGCTTTTTTTATGATTTTAGCAAGAGCTTTTACCCTTGGTAAGAAGAGTGAAACAGCAAAAGCAAACAGAAAAAGCTTTAAAAGCAGCCACAACACGTCTGGAGGTGGAAAGTGAAGTTAATCAAAAAAGTGATGCTGATGTGCGTGCTGCTCTCTCTGACTGGTTGCGCGACAAATAAATATGCTTTTTCTTGTGTTGGCTGGTTGCCAATTTATTTAAGCCGGCAAGATCTGAACGCCATCAGTTCAAACTTAGCAAGAGAAATCTTAAAGCATAATAATCTAGGTGAACGCGTGTGTGGGTGGAAACATGGCTAGAAAAAAAACACAAGACGATATAGAGCTTACAGAAGCAGAAAAAGAAATCCTTCAAGAAATCATCATGACCTACAAAAGTGTAAAAGTGATGTCACGTTATACGAAATGGATTGTACTCATTATACTCTTATTAGCGCTTGATTTTTCACGTATTATGGATGCGTTTGTAAGTATTTTTACACAAAAACCAAATATCCGACTCTAAACATACTCTGAGACGCGCGAAATTCTTTAGAAAATGATTTCTTAATTTTGCTCGTCTCATGGAGGCTATCAATAATGTCTTTGTACATTTAAAACAGTGGTTTTCAAAAAATTAAAAATTTACCCCCTCCCCGCTTTTGAAACGGGGAGAAGAGTTGTGTTTTTGAGTTAAGCAACCTTTTTAATGGGATGTTCTAAATCTGGTTCGTAAGCTTTTAACAAAGGCTCCATAATCGGGGGAGGTTTAAGGTTCCAAAATTTGTAATCATTGCGAGAACTCTGAGTGCATTTGGCGATTCATCTTGCAGTTTTAAAATCAAAGCTTTTTCTATTGCATCCATAGTCTCAATCAGAGCATTAAAAGCTTTATCTTCGACATCATCACGATCAGAAAATTGAAACAATGCCATCCATAAATCACATAAAAAGTCGATACTGGTATTCATTACACACCTCCATGGATTTGTTCTCTCAAACAAGCCAATCCTTTTGGTGTAATTTTTGTTGAAGGCAGCACCTTTTCTGTTCCATCTGGTCTTTGAATGGTAATCGCAGGGCAATCCATAAAACCTTTCTTTATCTTATCTTGATAAGGTAACAAAGGCGCCCCTGGAGCACGTCGATATACCCAATCATGTTTACGCAAATAATCGGTTAAATCCTTTGGTCGTACTTCTAACATCTTAGCTGCTTCAATAAGACCGAACAACCCATCAGAGCGCTTTAAGCCATCCAGAGCTTGTGCTTTTGGAGTTAGTTCTGCAATCACATGATCTTTCTGTTCGATTTGACTTTGTAAGTGATTCAAGACACCCAGTAATGCTTGAGGAGTTGAGTAATCTATTTGTGGTGTTGCTACTTTTCTCAAAAGTTTTTCACATTTGATAAAGTATTGACGTGCTTCATGCCCTTTATCATTACGCTCTATCATGGAAAGGTGTTTAGCCATATCTAACGTGAGGTAGTATTCTTTTACCTTTCCACCGTTTTCTAAATTTTTAGAAAGCGTTATAAAGTTTATATTTTCCAAAAACTTACATTCTTTAATGCGATTTTTAATCCAGTCTGCAAATTTTGATGTAATTTTCAAAAACGCGTGTAATTCACGTGCATTGACCGTTTGAACAGTTTCTTGATCAATAACTTGTTCTTTAATTTCTATAAGAGTATTCATGATGAACTCCTTGGTAGTAAATTGTTTCTTAATGACACCCTAGAAGGGTATCGGGTGCTAAGAAACACGGTACCAAGTCCGTCGCTATGTTTTTCCCGTAAGGGTATTGTATGACATAGCTACACCCGATAAGATCACTATATGCTATAGACATATAATGAGTCAAAATCTTTAATGTACGGAAAAAGATTGTGTCGGCAATCCGTCCGCTTGGTATTTTAAGGTGTTTCTTAGGCACCTGATTCGACAATAGACACATTGTTATAATCCTGTCAAGTCGCTCCTGTTATAAATGTAGCCCACTGTTCCAAGAGAGAGCGCCGTTGCTCTAAAAAGTCTGTCCGCATATAAGCTTTCGTCACTGAACTCCCAACTGAATGGGCAAGAACAGTTTCTGCAATCTCAAAAACGGTGTTGACGTTGTCTCTGCTATCCAGTCCCGTAAACTTGAACGAAAACCATGTGGACGATAAGTCAAACCACAAACTGTCATATATTTTGCCATGGTAGCATCAGAAATGGGATTGCCTTTAAGACCAGAAAAGAGAAAACCATTCTTTTCAAAGGGAAGAGTTTTTTCAATAACTCTCAAAGCTTCATCACTCAGTGGCACGCGAAAGTCTGAAACTTTCCCTACAAGACCTTTCATGTTGTCTTTTGGTATCGTCCATATATTTGTGTCAATTTGTTCAAGACGCAAATAGCGCAATGGATATGACCGTGCTCCAGTTAAAATCAGTAACTTTAGTGCTAAATTTGAAAGGGTATCATCTTTTAAGTTTTGATAAAAATCCGGCACTTCTTGCCACGGCATAGCAGGAATATTTGTTGATGTCGCACGTGGTTTTCCTAAAAGTGCGCGTGCCTTCATACAAGCCTGTAGATCAACATCTAAACCAAGAGCAGCGCCATATTTCAAGCAAATATTGATACGGTTAAGTGCTTTTCGCGCTGTATCTGCTTTTTCATGCCAAAGGGGTGAGAGAACATTGCGAATGATATTGGCTGTTAATTTTTCTATAGGTAAATTACCAATGTGTGGAATAACGTGCAACTCTAGTGGAGAAAACCAGCGGCCGTTTTTGCCTTCATTTTTCAACTCTGCTTTTTGCTTTCAAAAGCCGCTTTTGCAATTTCTTGGAAGATATTGCTTTGCTGTTTTAAAATAGTCTGTTTTCGAAAGACAATAGGATCATTGCCTTCTTTAAGAATATCACTATAATATCTTGCAAGCTCACGCGCTTCTTTTAAAGAGAGTTTCGTAATAGGACCAAGTCCCATTTCACGGCGCTTATTGTGGTGTGTATAGCGAAAAAACCAAGAGCGTGTATTGTCTTTTCGGACATTTAACCACAGCCCTGCCCCATCACAATATTTACCCTGCGGAGACGTCTTTACGAATGATGCTGATAACCGATGAATTGCTCTCACTTAGCTTACCTTCTCGTCCACCTTTTCACACATTGCCCGTCCACCTTTTAGACCACCTTAAATTTCTGATTTGAGATTTTTTCTTTAATTCTTAATTTTTTTATTGGAACATAAAAAATTACAGACATCAATACGTCCTTGCGCTTCTTTACACAATCTGATTCTTGCTAATAAAGCCTGATTCGCCCTCTGGAGGCACCATGCTCTTTTTTATCCAAAATAACTTATTGATTTTCCATATCTTTTTTACTGTGGGGGATACCCGAATAAAAGTAAGGGAATAGGATTTTCAGTGTACCTCTCAATTATTCTGAATCAGAACTTCTTTTCGAGGTTTTTTTATGAGAAATTTAGAATAAAGAATCTTACGATATTTCTCTTTTCCTAAATGAAGGGGAAAACTAGTATCATCTGCTTTTACAAAGAAATAAAAATCATCAAAGTCATCCTTAAGTAGGCAAGCAGATAAATAATAGTTGATCAAAGAAATACGCTGTGGAACCGCATCATCATCTGGAAAATCAATAACATCCTTCTGAAAACTAATATCATGGTTTTTGGCTTTATTTTTTCTACTATAATGATAACTGCCTAGAAAATATTGCGACAACCTCAAGGTGATTTATGAGAGGCACTTTTCCAGCTCTCTTCTCTAGTCCTCCCTACACCATCCCCTTGTGGTGCACAAGCAAGCGAATAAAATTAATTCAACATAAAGAGACATAAGAGTATATTACAATATTCGGGATTATGATTCAAGGTATATAGCGATGATTTATTATTATAAATCAATTCATTACCTGAATATTAACCTCACGTAATTTCCCTTAATTTAACCAACGTTCAGTGCGTCTCTCACATGTGTTTTTACTTCAAGAATCGCCCCCATATCCATAAGGATAAATACAGTAGCGAAACTTCTATCCTTTTCGCTCCCATCGGAATATCCCCAACACAAACAGTTACCCATTCTTGTAACGGTTTCTTAAATTTATCGACAATTTACTTCTTTTCACCGATCATCCACATGAGAGTTACCCAAAACACGCTGCCGAATATCCTTACCACGCTTAACTATTTACTTAGCGCCTCCAAACACTTTTTAAGGGATTAAATTTACCTAGATGTGACATAATTCACTTCTATTTCATTAAACATCTGCTGGATACATTTATCCGAATCCAATAGAAAGCGAGAGTTCACACCGGGTCGTGGCAGAACAAAGGTAAAAAAACAAGGACCTTCAATCGGATTACCCAAAGACCACACATTTTTTCTCACATCTCCATTGAGATCGATAATGTTATAATTTCTATCAATATTCAAGCCACCAGTATGATAGTTTCCATTTATATATTCTGTGAGAAAACCCTTATTAAAAAGGTTTCTGATTAATGGTGAGCGCTCAAGATTTATGTCAAATGGATCTATCCTTGCTTGGATGACAACATCTGCAACCTGAGTCGTTATTTCTTCTGAGAAAGTACTAACAATACGGAAAACAGAATTTTTCTCGTCAATTTCTAAAATAGGTGAAGGACCAAGATCTATGCGAAGTAAACCACTATCAATTAAAGCGAGTAACTGCCTGTTCCGCACTAAAGGCGGACCGACAGCTATACGATTCATAATAGGGACAAAGTCGCTTACAAAACGAGCATGCGATTCTGGTGTCAAACCACCCCATTCAACGCAATAGCGCATGGTATCACGCACATCTCTCAAGACATCGGCTGCTGCTTTGACACTGCCAGAAACATTTCCTGCGTAAGCATTTTTGAGATCGTTTTCCAAAAATTCATAGATATAGCGTTTGTAATCAACAGCATTTTTGAATACAACACCTTGTAAGGGATATAATATTTCGTCAATTTTCCTAAAATCTTCATAGTCAATGCACGCAGTTTTCCCCACGGCATGATAGTATGCCCTCAACATTTCCTTTTTCAAGACTGGAAGAACATCTTCAAAAAAATCAAATTTCTTTTTTTCTTGTCGCAGAGATTTGAAGTAATCTAATGTAAAGAATTCAGCTGTATAAGCCTCAGAGATTCCTTTCTCATTTATGGCTCTAGAAGAAAATGGAAGTCCTTGTCTGGAGAAGAGACTGATGACAGGCTCTCGCCCTGATGGTATATATTCCAAGCGGCCTCTGTTCTCTTTATATCGGCCTCCTCTTCCAACAGTTAGCTCGGCTATAACATCATGCGCTGTTAGTCCCATACCCTGCACCAACACTCGAGCATCAGGGCTAACACTTTCTATCATGGATAAAGGATAAGGAGATCTTATAAATCCTAAGTTGGGATTTTTATGCTTATTTGAAGAAACAAAATCTGTTTTTTGTTGCTCATTTTCTGTGAGTATATTAGTACCATGCCCAGTAGTCATAAATATAAATTCAAAGGACTGCTTATAATCCCCATCTACCACAACAATAAATTCGCGCTCTGATAATGGCTTAATATCAATCACATGAGATCTGATAATGGACACATCTACATTACGCGGTCTGTTTGCTGTCAATAGATCTACAACGAATTGTAAATAATTTCCTAATTCAGCACGTGATAGATAGTCATTATCGTCTATAGGTGCTCCAACATCTGAGTCTTCAGCCATATGATAGAAATTAGAACCTATTTTACGGATACCTGCATCTTTAGCCCATTGAGCAAATGATGGTCCGTTGGTATATGGGCCAGAAACTTCACAAGTTTTATCTAAGAACATAGTCATTTGCGATGCAACTGTATTGACTAATAGATAATCTGCTTGTCTTGGCGAATGAGATCCACAACCATGTTCATTGGGATCAAATATTGTCAGGTTTATATGCACACTACTTATATAACGACGAGCATAGGCATTTATCCTCTCATAAAAACTAATGCCACGCGCCCCAAAACCGATGATAGCACAATTAATGGTTTTTTTTCTGTTTATAGCCATAGTATCTTTCCTGTATAAACCCCACGCATAGAATAAAAAGAAGAAATGACGAAATAGAGAATATTAGGATATAACTCTCTATTATATAGAAAAGCCAAGTAAACATATACGCAGCTATTGCTTGTGATACGGCGAATGCTGACACTGCTCTGCTCCAGATAATCTGCTGAATTTGTGGATCAGATGAAGACAATTCTCCTATTAAACCAAGATATAAAGGCACAATGCCAGGGGTAGCGGCACCCATAATAAGAGCCGGTAGTAACAATGCGATCTTCAAATCAGGGAACAATAGCAATAGAAATGAGGCAAATAATTGCACAAAATTCATCAAAAAGATCACCGAGCGATACGATGTTTTCTTGGCTGCTATGCTCAATATTATGGCTCCTAAAAAGGCACCAAAGGCATAAACTAGCCAAATGATAGAAGCAAAATAGGTTGATGGTATTGTGCGAAGCAAAACAAAATTCACAAGAAACAATATATATGGCATAAACGCTGCAGCATTGATGCCATATGTTATATATATGAAATAATCTATTCGCTTAGACTTATACGACTTTTTAATATGCTTAAAATTCGTGTTGGGTATAAATTGATAGGTTATTATAAAAAATATAAGAGTGATTAAAAAAAGTATCCCCCAATAATAAGATACTTTAATACTTGCTATCATAGGTGTAAACAAAGCAGACAATAGCAAGCCTAACCCCACTCCTGAGAACATTATACCACCAGAACGAGCACGATCTTTTGGATCTATAGCCGATAACAAAGTTGGAGCAGCCACAGCTGTTAAGATCCCGCCCGACAAGCCAACAATAAAACGCCATATCATGAACCATAAGCTTCCATATGGATAACAACAGCATAAAAAAGACAGCCCACTCATGAAGAATGCTAATCTCAATGCATATCTTGGAGAAGTGAGGCGTAAAATATAAGGGGATGAAAGAGCACCGATGAAGTAACCAAAAAAGTTTGCAGAACCTACCCAAAAAATATGATTTTCATCAAGCCAACCTTGGCTTATAAGATAAGGTGTTGCAGGCGTATAAGCAAAGCGTGATAAACCTATGCCAACCAAGGATGCGGCAAATCCACTCAATACGCACTTGACCGTTTTATTCATTGTCATATTAGCTTTAGATTCACTTTTGCTTAGCTGTGTATATAGCGAGCATACTCGTTTTCTAACTCTGCGATAATTTGTGCTGCCGGAATAAAACGCGCCAAGAAAGCACTTTGCCCCGCCCAAAAAGGACCTATATCAAGATCTTCTCGTAAGAGCATACTTTTTTGCAGCTGCTTGAAGGCATCATAACCGTAAGGATACTCCGGAATATCCTTATCAGTAATACTCATCGCCCATTGGACAAATGACGTCATTATTGACCGCGCAGGCCGCCCAGAAATGGCTCGCGTCAAAACGGTCGGTATAGATTTATCAGACTTCAAAAGATTTTTATGACAATGACTCGCACCGCTTTCGCTACAACCTATAAAGGCACTCCCTAATTGTACTCCCTGAGCACCCATGAGCATAACGCTCGCTATATCAGCCCCAGTCATTATACCGCCTGCAGCAATTATAGGAAGTGATAAGTGCTGGGCTAAAAGCCGTGTCAAGACGTGCGTTGATAACTTTTCGTCAAATTGCGAAAGATTAAATTGTCCTCGGTGTCCTCCTGCCTCAAAGCCTTGAGCTATTATTGCATCCAAACCCTTGACTGCAATTTCTTTCCCCTCCTCAAGACAAGTTGCAGTCGCCATAAGTTTGGCACCGGTTTGTCGAAAAATGTCAATGATATCATCGTCAGGGACACCAAAATGAAAGCTAATAATATCAGGGGATTGTGCAGCGACAGCGATAGCTAAAGCCTTATTATTTTTAATAGAGGCATATATATTCTTAAGAGGAGTATTTAGAATCGTTTCCCCACCTAAAAAATGATCGTTTAGCTTAGTTCGCCAATAAGAATCTTTTGCTGTATCCACACGCAAAAAAGGATCATGACAGAAAAGATTAATATTAAACGGTCGATCAGTTAGTGCTTTCGTTTTTTGAATTAACGAAACTGCTTCATCCGGTCCTAATCCGCCAATAGCTATCGAACCAACCGCACCAGAATTAGATACGGCTGCCGCCATCTCAGGCGTCGATACACCAGCCATAGGAGCTTGTATTATTAAAGAACGTATATCTTTAGGTAATGTAGCTAACACAGTAGCCCTCAAAATTAATGGTTTGGAAATTCATCACCTATAATGCTTTGGAGACTATAGATGGGAAGTACGAATAATAACACTGCTTCCTCTTGCTCCACACCGCTTAGCATTAAGTTAGCAGCAAGAAAATTAAAGCTTCGTTCATTTTCATATCCAGCGGCGATATATATAAAAAAATGTACGATTGCAACAATCCATTATCCTGATAAATTGTGATATATACAGTTTTTCTCTAACCTTAAATCTACTTCATTAGGCTTGTCGTGATATATCTTATTTGTTTAGTACAGTAGGTAGAAAACTATGAGCAGTTTTTTGATGAACGTATTATAATTTCAAGAAAAACAAAGAGAACTAAATCACTGTAAAGATCACCACGCCCTTAAATTTTGTAAACGATATTTTGTATCTCATCTTAACCTACAAAACTTTATAATACTAAAACCAATCAACCAAAGAATGGTTAAAGCAGAAAGAAAAACAAGAAATTGAAGAGATACTAAAAATAACCTGTGCTCTTTTTTCTGAAAGCCTCTCTAAAGATAATATCCATGATGTTGCCGCCTCTCGTTTTATTGTCAATGATGTGACGGTCGAAAAACTTGGGAAATTGTTAAAAGCCCCCCGTGGTCTCTTAATGGTTCGTGATGAATTATCTGTTTTTTACCAATCTGGAAAGAAATATCAAACAGACTGTGCTTTTTATCTAACAACTTTTAATGAAGATGATTAATTTACCTATGACAGTATCGGGCGTGGAACCATTTTTATTCCCAATGCAACCCTTTCCATTATAGGGGACATTCAACTTTCACGGATTATTCCCCTCATTAAAGAAATCCTCCATGGGAGAAATGATGATGGTTTGCTCCAACGGTTCCAGATGCTAGTGTGGACGGATGCAATCGAAGAGCCGGACTAGGTTGATAGGTGTTCCAAGTAAGATATACAGCAAGATTATGAAGGGCTGTTTCTTTCTCTCTATAATAAACTCCTTGGCTCACCAGAACACCAGATTATCATGCATTTCTCTGCAAGTTTACAAGCACATCTTTGGAAAATGAATAAACCCCTACCAACCTTGCCTTGACTTTTGAACTTATTGATGGAGGGCGTTTTGAAATCAATAAAGCAATTTTTCAAACAGCGTTGCGTTGGGAAAAATATCTGATAAGTCACGCAAAACGTCTTTATGTGGCGGGAGATAAATTAGCAGCAGAACGTGCAAAATTAATTGTTGAACGCTGTGATTGTTTACAAGATGGCTTTACTGTACATGATATTTATAAGCGCGATTGGAAAAGTTTAAAAGATAATGAAACCGTTAAGCAAACTTTAGATCTTTTAAGCCGTTGTAACTATATCCGTGAAATCTCTGGAGACAATAACTTTCAAGGTGGTCGACCTACCATACGTTATGAATGGCCCCTCTTAGTGAAAATTCATAAGACATCATACAGAGGCAATCGTGAGATCTTATAAAACTTTGAACTATTAGTTTTAAAGTTTTTTTGGGGGAGCTTTTTACCATTATTATTTTATTTTTTCAGTCAAAAATAAAAGTTATTATATTTCAATGTATTAATATTTATGAACTTTTCAAAAAACAATCTATATCAACAATACAACGCATAAATTCAGCTATAGAATATATTTTCTGGGGGGATGTAAGAGTTTTGAGGGTTTTTAAAACAGACAAAACCTATCTAGATAAAACCTATCAAAATAATCATTCTGATGATCTAAAACACATTATAGCTTTTGTAAGACTTTACAAAGGATGTAACCATCTAAAAAGTCCTGTTAAAATGAAGTAACATTCTTCTGAAGCTAATAAATCTTTTTGAGATTTTCTTCAATTATTACGAATCAGGATTTCTGTTCGAGGATTTTTTTGCCGTATAAGATGTTCAAAAAGTGCTTATTTCTAGAAAATCAAAATTTTTAAAGATCTCTCACAGTTGGTTACAATCATTCAGATTCTAAACAAATTTTTCCTTAAATATCTTTGAGAAGCTTTGTCATGGTCACAAAATTATCTACAGTCAAGTTCCCAGAGCTATAATACAGTTTTACAAGATATTGTGGGTCTAAATAAAACAAACTGTCTGGAGCATAAAAAAGTTTAACACTATGTTCCCACGAATAATTTAAAATAGTTGTATCAAGCAGTTTTTTATCTAATATGCTTCATTTTTTAAACAATACCATGGATATTACCCTCTAAGAATTCCATGTTGATAACATAGCCCTCTTCTATTTTGTTTCTTACCGCAGTAGATATACAAAAAAAGAGCTTTGTTTTTTCAAATTGAAAAGCAATTGTAACACAATAGAAGCAGACACCCTATAAAAAGGAGTTTTCTTGTTTCAATGCTCGCCTTTTTGTTATAGTATCAATCCTTTATATCCCTCACGCAATCAAAGTAATTTTTTCCTTTGCTATAAAGCTAATAATAGCTCTGCTGATTTTGAACCTAATGAAACTTTACCTCAGTTTTGGTGGAGGGGGCATTTTAAATTCTCTCCCCCATTTGTGGATCTAGTTACTTTTTAAAAGATGTGCGTGAAGTTGAAGATTGCTTTTGTAAAGCTTTTTTTGCTTTTTGATATCGTTTTTCATTCTCAAAATGCGTTAATAAAGCGCGTTCTTTTTTTGTTGCATTAGACATACCAAAGCTCTCATTATCCATAAATTGCTGATATCCTGCTATCATGAGATTGGTTAAAAATGAATCACTTCTTGGAGCTTCTACAAAATAAATCCCCTTTGAATCCTGTAATTTGTACCGATAACCTGCTTTGGACATACACTCATAAATTGATGCAAACTCACCCACACGCGAATTCGTATCTTCAGGAGAAGCATAAACTGGTTTCCAGCCACATTGTGATAGAGCCTGTTGAAGAGTAGCTTTATCAACACCTGGTTTTTCCCATAATGCCAAGGTTGACGGAGGTGGCTGATTAATACATCCAGCTGTGCTTAAAAGAGCTATGGTGCTCAATAATTTCAAGATTTTTTTCATTCTTCCCCCCTCTTTTAATGAATTTATTTAAGACAAAAAAGCTTTTAAGTCTACTCATTTTTTATTCCAGTTTTCTAAAATAGTTTAGAGTTGAGTTGAGATAGTAGATTGAAAAAACATTCCACACAGATAAAAAAGAAAGTAGAAATTATTGATGATCGCTAGTAATAAAACTTAAGTCTAATATTTATATTGTTCTGAATATTTCATATAGTAGAAAAGGCTATTCAAGCACTTCGCGGTACTTCGCTGAGGAATGACAATAATAAAAAGACAAATGGAGAGGTCGTCTTCTTTAAATGTGTCCTCCCCACTCTACTCTCCAAATTTATCATGAAATCCGGCTTGAAGCATGCAAAATTCAATAGAACGAATATACATGAATCCTTAGTTTTGATTTTCTTGATCAATACTATAGAGGGCATACTACATTTCAAAAGTGCTTTTGCTATTTCAGTAAAATCTCTACAAAACTTCTCACATAAACGTCGGAGTTTCTTCTAAATAATATCTTGCCATAAATAACAAAGGTACAGCTTTTAATAGTTTTAAAATTTATTTCATTTTTCTTTCCAAATAAATTTATCCACGATGGAAAACCCCCATAAAGTCTTTAGAATATCGTATTCATCTCCAAAACAAGCATGGATACTGTTGGGACCTGCAACATTTTTGAATGCTTCTTTCTACTAATTGCCATTTGCTGAAACTGTTTTGTAGGTAAAACTATTATTTCTGATCTATCTAAGCTAAAATCATCTTTATGTCATCAAAACGAACAGGGGTGTATTTTTCTCACTCAGCGAGTCTAACTTACCTGCTCTAGCCACAGAACATGCGATCCCACTCTATAAAGATTATCACTTGTTTTGCTTGCTATACCTCTTGAACATTTTTTTATTCTAAAGAACTTTGCGTATTATGCCCTATCCGTCCACTGCGACTATAGGCATAAATTTTCAATTTTATATTGCCATTTCTCTTCAACAAGTCTTGTGATTCTTGTGTTGAGTTGCTAAGAGAAGTTATTCTCCGAAAATTTCAGATATTCTAATATTATTTGCATTCTCATATAACGGTATCAGTGTATGAAAATATAACAAAATGAAAGTCATTCATTTTGATTATCTGCATGTTGAACGGCGTAACGAGCAACGTTATCTGGTGGGATAAAATGTCAATATAGAATATACGAACATTGCCATTAGCACTTGTTTGTTTAATGTTTTTTCCCTTTAGCCATTAAATAGAGAACAATATTGTACATGCATGGAAAAGAAAAATAAAGAGGTTATTATTTATAATCATTAGCAATACTTAAGATTCTATTATTACTTTTAAAAACATTAATTGCAAATATGTAATATTTATAATATAAAACGATATTTATATATAAATATAATTATAAAATATGATTAAAGTACGCGCTTTGTTAACTGATTATTAGCTATCTTTAATTATTAATTTATAATCGTCATTCAATTTTATTACTATTTTTTTATTTATATTATTAGCAACCATTTAATATGATAAAAAAATTCAAAAAACTCTTTTTAATCCTGAAGGACAACGAGAAAACATTTTTTAGCTAAAATTTCAATTCACTTTTTAATTTAACCTTTGCTGGTATTTTAATTTATTTTGATTTTTCTTTAGATTGTAAATTTTAAGGATATAGAAACAAATAACAAGCCAAGTAATCCAGCTAATGCCCACGATCAAAACTGGCCGCGTATCATCGAAAAACCATAATAGAATAAAGATGAAAATCATAAATAAAACAGAAAAAAATGATCCTATCGGCCACAATGGAATTGGAAATTTTAAACTACATTGTACTTCTTTAGACATTTTAAGCCGCATAAAAATTTGCGAAAGTAAAATCATCATCCAGACAAAAACTGTTGCAAATGTTGCCATTGCTGCAATAAGAAAAAAGAGACCTTCATGATAAAAATAATTAAGCACAACGCCAAGAAGGAAGATGATAAAGATCAAAACAATCACAAGAATTGGTATACCGTTTTTTGATAAATGTTGAAATTTTTTTAAAGCATAACCTTCTTGCGATAAGCCATGTATCATACGACAGGCACCATACATTCCACTATTCATCGCTGAAATAGCTGCTGTAACAATAACAATGTTCAAAATATTCGCCGCATATGAAATTCCAAGATTTTCAAAAATTGACACAAAAGGACTATCCATAAGACCAATTTTATTCCAAGGATAAAGGGACATTAAAATAGCTAACGTCATGATATAAAAAAGCAAAACACGAATTGGAGTAGAATTAATTGCCTTTGAGATTGTTTGATGAGGATTTTGTACTTCCATCACTGCCATCCCAATGATTTCTATCCCACCAAAAGCAAAGACAACAACACTAAAACAAGCCAAAAAACCAAACCAGCCATTGGGAAAAATACCACCATTTTCCCATAAGTTGTGAACACCGATAGTAGAAGAATTCGTATTTGTATCCCAACCAAATAAAATTATTGCTATACCCAAAATAATCATTGCAATAATAGCAATAATTTTAATGGATGACAGCCAAAACTCTAGTTCGCCATATACTTCTACTGCAGCTAAATTAATCCCTGTAATGATCAGTGTAATGCTAAGTGCCCATATCCAAGGTGCAACCTGAGGGTACCAAAAGCCCATATAAGTTGCAAAAGCTGTAATGTCAGCTAAACCAACAAGAATCATTTCAAATACATATGTCCATCCCGTTAAAAAACCAGCCAACGGTGATATATAATTTGCAGCATAACGGGCAAAAGAACCGGGCATTGGATTATAAATAATCATCTCACCAAGTGCTCGCATAACCATAAAAATAGCTAAACCAGCAATACAATAGGCAATCAAAACACTTGGACCAGCAAGCTTAATCGCTTGTGCTGATCCATAAAACAGACCTGTACCAATAGCAGAGCCAAGAGCTAAAAAAATAACTTGACGCTTGTTCATGCCCCGTTTCAGTTCATTTGTTGCCATTTTTTTCCTTCTTCATTGAATTTTGATAAAACGTTTACTACAGCACTAACTCTATGATAAATAAAACCTCATATTTCTCTCAAAAATATATTTTAAAAAGTATAAAACACTGGCTTACCAGACATTTTGTCTTAGGCAGTGGAAAATACTTTTATTGCGAATGATCCAAGCTTTTTATAGCCTACAATCGCACATCATTTCATTGAGATAACGTGATAATGAATTTTTTTACAATTGTCATTTAATTCGTTTCGTATTTTCTATTTTTTACAGAAAAATAAAATTTATTATAATACGAATTCCCTTACTTTCTTTTCAGCACATTAAAATAGAAGCTTAAAAACTTCTACCATAGCAGTTGGGCGTAAGTATGTTATTTTTTTGTTTTTTCGCAAATTCTCTTACTTTGTAGCTCATAACAATAAAAAACTATCATAGTAGCCTATAAAACAACTTGCTAATATGGAACGCAATAACTTCATCAGTGATAGAGTGAATCTCGCCAATTATAAAAAGCTTGCGAAAATCTAGCACTTACCCATCTCTTAAGGACTGCGACTGTCTTCAATGCAATTCCTCCAAGAAAAACAGCTATTGCGGTAAAAATAACCTTTTCACCTTTTTTCTCAGTAATAGATTGACCATTTTCTCCAGCACTTTGACCTGAAATAATAATGAACGCTCCATTTGTTTTTTGAAAGAAAATATCTTTCCTTTGTGGTCCTACGGTAATGAAAATATTCTCTTGAGATCTCTCCCACCAAATTTTTGCATTCCCCTCTACGACTGATAAAAAATACAAAATGATAGATGTTAGAATAGATAATTTATTTTTTGCTAACATTTCTTTTTCCTTTGTGTTTATTTTAAAATACAAATAAGTAAGTATTAAACGCATAAGGATCTAAAAATAGAAATATAGCTAATAAAAATATTAACTTTAATTGTTAACAATAAGTATAATACAATTTTATGAGTTCGACAATTTAAGAGAAAAATAACATGACAGGACTATTGGAAAAATATTAAAAATACTGCTCTTATAAATTTGTGTTTGTAAATCACATCACCGAAAAGATAATGTTGGCAATATAACTGAAAACACCTTTTCAATATATCAGCAAATAAATGAGCACAGATTTGTTTAGTTGTGCAAAGTCTCATTATGAAGCCACAAACGTTGTATGAGAAAGCCAATAGTTAAATGGCTTTCTTTATAAACTTTAAAAACAAATATTATTGGGGATACAATGGAGGAAAAATTGTTTCGGGTAAAATGGATAATAAGTACCCTTCACGCACAAGTATATGTGCTTTATGAAGATCTGGAGCCATGTAGCGATCTTCCTTAAGAGTGTCAATATTTTTGCGTAGATGCTCCATAACAGTCTGTAGGAAAAAACTTGTTTTCAAAGGTGTACGATATTCAATTCCTTGTGCTGCAACAAGCGTTTCAATGCCAATAATGGTAAAAAGGTTTTCACTCATTGCCAATAACCGGCGAGCACCATGGCAGGCCATTGAAACGTGATCTTCCTGATTTGCGGATGTCGGCGTTGAATCTACAGAAGCAGGATGTGCCATTTGTTTATTTTCAGACATTAAAGCAGCAGAAGTTACTTCAGCAATCATAAAACCTGAATGAAGACCGGCATTTTGCGCTAAAAAAGCTGGAAGCCCATAAGAAACTGCTGGATCAACCATAAGAGCGATACGCCTTTGGCAAATAGAGCCTATTTCACATAAAGCAAGAGCGATTTGATCAGCAGCAAATGCTACAGGTTCAGCATGAAAATTTCCTCCCGATATTACTGCTCCATCACTTAAAATCAAGGGATTATCTGTAACTGCATTTGCTTCAATAATAAGTGTTTTTGCTGCGGCAATAAGAACATCAAAACATGCTCCCATAACTTGTGGTTGGCAACGTATACAGTAAGGGTCTTGTACACGATCATCGTCACGTAAATGTGTAGCTCGAATTTCTGAATCCTTTAAAAGCTTTTCTAATGTTTGTGATACAGCAATCTGCCCATAATGGCCTCGTAAAATATGAATATCGGGATGAAATGGTGCTGTTGATCCCATAATAGCGTCTGTTGTCAAAGCCCCCGCAAGAAGTCCACCGCACAATGCACGATGACTACGGAAAAGACCTGCAAGAGCAAGTGCTGTCGATGTTTGGGTACCATTTATAAGAGCCAAACCTTCTTTTGCCTCTAAAACAATAGGAGATAATCCTGCTTTTTCTAAAGCTGCAGCTCCACTCATGCGCGTATTTTGAAAAAATGCTTCTCCCTCTCCCATCATAACAGCAGCCATGTGAGCAAGTGGGGCAAGATCACCTGATGCACCAACAGATCCCTTTTCAGGGATGACAGGAATAACACCTTTTGCAAGCATATTTTCTAGTAAATGTATCAACTCTAAACGAACACCAGAAGCACCTCTTCCCAAAGAAAGAAGCTTTAAAGTCATTATCAAACGGACAATATTTTCAGTTAACGGTTCTCCCACCCCACAACAATGTGATAAAATAAGATTTCTTTGTAAAATGGCGACTTCGCTTGCATCAATTTTAATCGAAGCTAATTTACCAAAACCAGTATTGATACCATAAACTGGCTCACTACCCGCAGAAATTTCAGCAATACGCTCTGCTCCCTTTACAATCGATAAATGTGTATCGCTGTGAAGTTTACTTACTTCACCATTGAAATAAACAGCTTCAAGTTCACGAAGTGTTACCTCAGTAGGTTTTAATATGATCGCCATAATTTTCTTTCTTGTTTATTGAATATGATACTTAATATCACTAGGCTTTTCTATAAAAATATAAAAAGCTATGGAAACTCTGTGAGAAGAATTCAAACCAATCAGATAATAAATTCTGTTCATTGTTCTTTAATTTATAAAGAGCAAAACAAATCAGTTTTCTTTATTTTCTTAAAGAAACCCATGATACATGTCTTTTCAACAGCCCTAAACCAAAATCTGCTTTTTTGTTATTTGAAGAATTTGCTTATATTTTCTGCGCATGAATCCCCCCATAAATAATAAAAATCCAGTAAATTTTGATATTTTAAAATATCAATAAAAAATAACTATACTCACTTATAATACAAACAATACATTTATTATCATTAAATATAAGTTAAAATAAATTATAGAATATAAAAACTAATCCTATAAAGCTGTCTTTAATAAGATGTATTTTAATATTTATATAGATGTTATTAACATAAAAGACATTTTATATTTAAATCATTATGATAATAATATTTACTTTTAGAGCACACTTTGCAAATTTATGACAAGGTGATAAAAATACTCAGATAATAAAAAGAATATTTTTTTCACAGTCAAAAAAGAAAAAATAATTATACAATGCAATTACGCATTTGAACAAGATAACTATAAAGCGGCACCATTTTACCCATGAGTTTTGTACAATATTTTTTAAGCGAATAACAAAGGAAAATGGTTTGACATAATGAACTCTTTCATAATACCTCCCTCTCCTTTAATTCAATATTCAACATAATTGACAGAAAAGGTTATATAGAAAACACAATATATTCTTCTAAAATTATTTTTTCGTATATAACTTAACAGAAAATTCTCACAATTTTTTTAATAAAGACAGCTTTATTTCTTCTCAGACCATATGCTCACCAAAATAATATGAGATAGAACAAAAGAGTGGTGCACCCGACAGAATTCGAATCTGTGACCTCTGCCTTCGGAGGGCAGCGCTCTATCCAACTGAGCTACGGGTGCTTATAATTGAACAGTAGTCTTTTAACTGATCATACTCGCAGCTGCAATAATGAATTCTTATTCTTTTTAAAATAGATGTTCATGGGTTTATATCACGATACAATTTTTTTATTCTCTTCTGTATGATAGATTACCTGAAACAAATCAATTTTCAGACATAATGCTTTTTCTTACAAAAACGTTTTTTTATGATACAGTTTTAAAACTTCCCCTCAATAGGCTAAAAAATAAACTGTGAATATCAGGATAATTCTTAATGATGACATTACCAAATCGCTTTCATTTCATTTCTGCCGAAACGGAAGAAGCTATCAAAGCTACTGATAAATTAATTTCTGCTTACGGTCATTCTTCTTTAAAAGAAGCTGACGTTGTGATTGCAATCGGTGGTGATGGAACGATGTTACAAACAGTACGGGAGATTATGAACACAGGAAAACCTATTTATGGTATGAATCAAGGTTCTGTAGGATTTCTTATGAATGAATTTCATGAAAAGAAATTGCCAAATCGTATTGCTGCCGCGCATAAAAAGGAAATTCATCCCTTACGCATGATTGCAGAAGCTGAATGTCAAGGAACCATTGAAGCATTAGCAATCAATGAAGTTTCTCTTTTTCGTCAATCCTATCAAGCAGCAAAAATTCGCATTAGCATTGACGGCAATATACGTATGGAACAACTAATTTGTGATGGTATTCTTGTTGCCACCCCAGCAGGATCTACAGCATATAATTTATCCGCACAAGGCCCTATTTTACCGCTCATGGCTCCGTTGATGGCACTCACTCCTGTTAGTCCCTTTCGCCCACGACGTTGGCATGGTGCATTACTGCCCAATACGGCAACAATACGTTTTGATATGCTCGAATCTGATAAACGTCCCGTCAATGCAGCTGCTGATAATGTTGAAGTTAAATCTGTTCACTCCGTCACTATTTTAACCGCAACAGAAATAACAGCTTCAATTCTTTTTGATGCTAATCATTCATGGGATGAGCGTATTTTATCAGAACAATTTCGCTATTAAATATTGTATTATGTTCTCTATGTGTATATGGCTGTTATAGTTGACTTTTTGTGAAGTCGCCTTAACCCCTCTAGAGTAGTGTAATATTTAATTTCACGAATAGTTCAATAGCGAAATTAAAATCGCAAAGCAATTGATAAAAAAATGATAGAACCTTTAAACAGTTTTGATGATTTGGGTCTTTCCACAAAGGTTATTAAAGCCATAAAATCAGTGGGATATACGGTTCCAACACCTATTCAGAGTGAGACGATCCCCCATGTCCTTCAAAGAAAAGATGTTTTAGGAATTGCTCAAACAGGAACGGGAAAAACTGCTTCTTTTGTTTTGCCTATGCTCACATTGCTTGAAAAAGGTCGTGCAAGAGCACGAATGCCTCGTACTCTCATACTAGAACCAACTAGGGAGCTTGCAGCCCAAGTTGAAGAAAATTTTGATAAATATGGAATAAATCATCGTTTAAATGTTGCATTATTGATTGGTGGCGTTTCTTTTGAACAGCAAGATCGTAAACTTGAACGGGGGGCTGATGTACTTATAGCAACACCAGGACGCCTTCTTGATCATTTTGAACGCGGTAAATTGCTCCTTATGGGAGTTGAAATTCTTGTTATCGATGAAGCTGATCGCATGTTGGACATGGGATTTATTCCTGATATTGAACGCATCTGTAAAATAACGCCTTTTACACGTCAAACTTTGTTCTTTTCTGCAACAATGGCACCAGAAATCAGTAAACTGACACAGCAATTTTTACATGCTCCTGTATCTATTGAAGTTACAAAAGCTTCCTCAACAGCAAGCACAATTACACAACGGCTCGTCAAATCTGGAAATAAGGCATGGGATAAAAGAGCAGTTTTACGAGAACTTATTCATAATGAAGGCGATGAACTTAAAAATGCTATTATTTTCTGTAATAGAAAGAGAGATATTTCTGAACTTTTTAGATCACTCGTAAGATATAATTTTAGTGTAGGCGCACTTCATGGAGATATGGACCAATATTCGCGCACCAACACACTAACAGATTTTAAAAATAATAAACTCAAACTTCTTGTTGCTTCTGATGTTGCTGCTCGTGGACTTGATATCCCAGCTGTAAGCCACGTTTTCAACTATGACGTTCCTACACATGCTGAAGATTATATTCATCGAATTGGTCGTACAGGGCGTGCGAATCGTAGTGGAAAAGCTTTTACTATCGTTACAAAAGCGGATCAAAAATATATTAGTGCCATTGAAGAAATGAGTAACGAAAAAATTGAATGGCTCAATGGAGATCTCTCCACATTAACAACAGATGATCAAGGAAATGATGGCATTGTAAAGACAAAATCTCCAAAATCATTAAAGAAAACCGCGTCAAAAGGGACTATCATTCAAACTAAAAAAAACTTAAAAGATGATAGGGCAGATTATATTCAAACCACAAAGAATATATCAAAGTTTTCTGAACAACACCATCCTCGAAAAAACAAGGTGTCTTCTCCCTCTGGATTTGGGGATGATATCCCAGCATTTATGCTCATAAAAATCCGCAATTAAACGGAAAAATTCTTTTCTTGGAAAAGACAAAAAAGAATAAAATGTTTTTAAAAAGCTGCTCTTACGCGCTTTGAAGTGTCAGCCTTTTAATGATCTTCTCGCGCCCTAAAAGCGGTAAAAGTTTCCCCATTTCAGGACCATGATCCATTCGAGTAAGAGCCTGACGTAAGGGCATAAACAACGCTTTCCCACTACGACCTGTTTTTTCTTTTAAAGCTTTTGTCCAAACTTTCCAGCTTTCATCATTCAGCACACCCTCAGGCAAGAAATCCAGTGATTGACGGACGAATGCACGATCCTCAACCGGCACTGTATCAAAATGCTTATCATCATGAATAATTTCCCACCATAAGACAGCATCATTCACTTTATCAATATTGCTTCTTATCGCATTCCAAAAATATTCCGCCTTTTCTCCCTTAATAGAAAGACTTTCAAGGCGTGTTTTAACTTCTGCATAAGTTAATTCATGGACAAGATGACGATTTAAAGCAACAAGATCAGCAGTATCAAATTTTGCAACGGATCTTGATGTGTCCTGTAGGTTAAAATGTTTTAAAAGCGCTGTTTGATGAGGATAGGGATGCACATTTTGCGATGTTCCAATCAAAACCGCAAAACATTGAATAACTATAGATTCAAATCCTTCCGCTCGTAAAGAGCGAATAGAAAGATCATTGTTCCGCTTGGATAGTCCTTTTCCTAAAACTGTTGTCAATAAATTGAAATGGCCAAAGATTGGTAATTCTGCACCAAGAGCTTTAAAAAGAGCAATCTGAACACCCGTATTGGTAATGTGATCATCGCCACGAATAATGTGTGTAATGGCCATGTCTATATCATCAACGACAGAGGGCAATGTATAAAGGTAACTCTCATCTTCACGAATGAGAACAGGATCTGAAAGAGATGCCAAATCAATTGTCTGTTTTCCTTTTACCGCATCATCCCAGCAAATTTCTGTTCGCTTTGTTTGTAAAGGATTATTTTCAAAATTGGGAAGAAGAAAACGCCAATGAGGTTTACGACCTTGCGATTCAAATAATTTTTTATCCTCTGCTGTTAATTTCAATGCAGAACGATCATAAATAGGAGGCAATTTACGAGAAAGTTGGATTTTACGACGCCGCTCTAATTCTTCAGCGGTCTCATAACAGGGATAAAGAAGACCACTTTGTTTGAGAGTTTTTGCAACTTCATCATATCGAGGAAACCGTTTAGATTGATAATAAACCTCATCCGGTTGAATATTAAGCCACTCAAGATCAACGGCGATAGCATCAATATATTCCTGTCTAGAACGTTCAACATCTGTATCATCATAGCGCAAAATAAATGTTCCATTCTGCGCTTGTGCATAAAGCCAGTTGAAGAGGGCACTACGGATATTGCCAATGTGAATATAACCTGTTGGAGAAGGTGCAAAACGAACTCTTACCATAAAAACAACACTCAATTCTTATCGCGAAAACGATTAACAATAGGATAACGACGATCACGTCCAAAGTTCTTGTAACTGATCTTTACACCAGGTGCTGATTGTCGCCTTTTGTACTCTGCACTATAGAGAAGATCTTCAATTTTCTCAACCGTTTCGCGTGAATACCCACGTTTAACAATATCATAAACACTCATGTCATCTTCCACAAGAGATTGCAAGATATCATCTAAGACAGAATAAGGAGGAAGAGAATCTTCATCTTTTTGATTTTCACGAAGCTCTGCGGAAGGTGCCTTTTCTATAATACGAGAAGGAATTACAATTCCCTCTGGTCCCTTTAAATTTTGCAAGTGGTTTTTATTGCGCCACTGTGCCAATGCATAGACCTGTGTTTTATAAATGTCTTTAAGAGGATTAAAACCTCCATTCATATCACCATAAAGCGTCGCATATCCCACAGCCATTTCCGATTTATTACCTGTCGTTACCAACATTGAACCAAATTTATTTGAAAGCGCCATCAAAACAATGCCGCGTATACGACTTTGAAGATTTTCTTCTGTCACATCAGATGGTAAGCCTAAAAAAACAGGCGTCATTATATTCAAAAAAGCCTCAACAGGTTGCACAATCGGTATCACTTCATAACGACACCCTAAAAGATCTGCACATTCTTTGGCATCTTGCAATGATTTTTGTGAAGTATAATGATAAGGCATCATTACGGTGCGAACCCTTTCAGCACCAAGGGCATCTACCGCCATTACCGCACAAAGAGCTGAATCAATTCCTCCTGAAAGACCAAGAACAACATCCTTAAAGCGATTTTTATTGACGTAGTCTTTCAACCCCAAAACACAAGCTTGGTAATCAGCAGCTAACCCATTGAAAAAAAAATCATTTGGACCAGAAATACACTGCCATCCTCGTTCTTTTCGTTGCCAATGGTTTATAGCAACATGGCTTTCAAAATGTTTCATTTGAAAAACGATTTTGCCTTGCCCATTCAACGCAAAAGATCCCCCATCAAAAACCAGCTCATCCTGACCACCTATTTGATTAGCATAAATAACCGGTATGCCGGATTGAAGAACTTGCTTACGTACAACTTCTATTCGTTTTAGTGTTTTATCACGTTGATAGGGAGACCCATTAAGGGCGAGAATAACCTCAGCTCCTTTATTAGCAAGTTCTGCACAAAGAGAAAAATCATTCCAAATATCTTCACAAATCACGACACCGAGTTTTAGCCCGTGATAGACGATAGGCTCAGGACGAGGACCTGGAGAAAATAGCCTCTTTTCGTCAAATTCAGCATAATTAGGTAAATCAAACTTCAAGCTTTCAAAAACAATTTGTCCTTCATCAAGAAGAACGACACCATTGTAATTTTTGTTATTACGCTCTAGCGGAAGACCAATGATAATTCCTGGCCCCTCTTTTGTTCTCTTTGCTAATTTTTTAACAGCTTCTTCACATTTTTTGATAAAAGCGGGTTTAAGAACAAGATCTTCCGGTGGATAAGCACTTATAAAAAGCTCCGTGAATAAAACAAGATCAGCACCCTCTTCCTTCGCCTGCTGATGCGCCATTACAGCAAGAGAAAGATTTCCCTCAATATCACCGACAACAGGATTTAATTGGGCAATTGCTACCCGAAAATCATTTTTCATAAGCCTTTGTATCATTTCATCTGTTTGGTGACTACAACTCTGTTGTAATTATCAGAAACATTTCTTTTTCCAAAGAATCTATTTTCCTATAAGTCGTAAAAAAAAATACTATACCCTTTTTGTCTAACCATTTGCAGCAAGAGCCACTGAATCAGTACGGCGATTTTTTTTAAGAAGTTCAGCAACAAGAAAAGCCAATTCTAATGCTTGATCTGCATTTAATCGCGGATCACATTGTGTATGATAGCGGTCAGATAAATCTTCAACAGAAATAGCATGTGCTCCACCTGTACATTCTGTTACATCGCGACCTGTCATTTCAATGTGAATGCCCCCTGGATAAGTTCCCTCCCCATAATGCACTGCAAAAAAATTCTCTACTTCCTTTAAAACATAATCAAAGGGGCGTGTTTTATAGCCATTTACAGTCACTGTATTCCCGTGCATGGGATCACATGACCATATCACCGCACGCTTCTCGCTTTCAACTGCACGGATCAATTTAGGCAGATAATGCTCTACCTTATCATAACCAAAGCGTGTAATGAGCGTTAACCGTCCCAGCTCGTTCTCAGGGTTTAAAATATCAATCAATCTCAAAAGCTCATCAGGCTCAAGTGAAGGACCACACTTCAATCCCAATGGATTTTTAATACCACGGCAATATTCAACGTGAGCATGATCAATCTGACGTGTACGATCACCAATCCATAACATATGGCCAGATGTGGCATACCAATCTCCAGAGGTTGAATCGATGCGCGTTAAAGCCTCCTCATAACCAAGCAAAAGAGCTTCATGACTGGTATAAAAAGATGTTTCACGTAATGAAAAATTTGTTTTAGAGGTAATCCCTATAGAACGCATAAAATCAATCGCTTCAGAAATACGCTCTGCCAACAATTCATAACGCTCTCCCTGAGGGCTTTTAGAAACAAAACCCAACATCCATGCATGAACATTTTCTAAATTGGCATACCCTCCTTGTGAAAAAGCACGCAGTAGATTGAGTGTTGCTGCAGATTGGCGGTAAGCCATAGACATTCGTTGTGGATCAGGAATACGGGAATCTGGCTTAAATTCAATGCCATTAATAATGTCCCCTCGATAAGAGGGAAGCTCAACTCCTCCTTTATTTTCCATGTCTGAAGAGCGTGGTTTTGCAAACTGACCAGCAATGCGACCGACTTTAACAACAGGCTTAAAGCTGCCAAAAGTTAAAACGATCGCCATTTGTAAAAAGACCCGAAAAAAATCACGAATATTATCAGCTTCATGTTCTGCAAAGCTTTCTGCACAATCTCCACCTTGTAATAAAAAAGCTTGACCTTGTGTCACAGAGGCCAATTCATTTTTCAAATCACGTGCCTCACCCGCAAACACCAAAGGAGGATAACTCCGTAGCTTTCGTTCAACATCTGCTAATACAGTTTGATCCGGATAAGTTGGAACTTGTTTAATTGGCTTTTTTCTCCACGAGCTTGGCATCCATTCTTTTATCATTTCTACTCTCTCCAGAGCTTCAGCACATAAGCTTCACCATATTAAAAACTTTGCTGCTTACTATAATCTGTGCTCTTAATTTTCTATTTTCTTTCCATTTTCATATACATAACTTGGTTTATACATCGTTACCAATTCTTCTGCCATCGTTGGATGCAATGCCATAGTCTCATCAAACACATCTTTCGTCAGTTTCCCTTTAAGAGCTATACCAACAAGTTGTGCCATCTCAGCAGCATTTTCTCCTAAAATATGTGCACCAACAACAATACGGCTTTCACCATCAACGATAAGTTTCATAAGCATTTTTTCCAAACTTCCGGAAAGAACATTGCGCATAGGACGAAAAATTGTACGATAAATCTCAACATGCTTATAACGCTGTATCGCATCCTCTTCTGAAAGACCAACCGTTCCAATCTCAGGCTGTGAAAAAACCGCTGTCGCAATTAAGTCATGATCCGGTATAGTTGGTACGTTCTCAAATGCAGTCTTCACAAAACACATTGCATCATAAATCGCAACAGGTGTTAATTGCATATGACCTGTCACATCACCGACTGCCCAAATATGAGGTACATTCGTTGTCATTTTTTCATCAACAACAATTGCACCCAATTCATTTACTTCTATACCAGTCCTCTCAAGCCCTAATCCCATTGTATTTGGTACACGACCGGTAGCCAACATAATCTGATCGGTATTGATCGTTTGTCCATTTGATAAAGTGACATCATAACAACCACCTGTCGCTTGTACTTGAAAGACTGTCACCCCATAAAGAATAGAAATCCCCTTTTCAATCATTGCATCATGAAGAAATTGCCGTAAATCATGATCAAATTTACGAAGAATTAAATCACCACGATGGACTAGCGTTGTTTTTACACCTAATTCATGAAAAATATTGGCAAATTCAACGCCTATATACCCACCACCAACAATAACTATTGATTTTGGAAGTTTTTCAAGATCAAAAATTTCATTGGAAGTAAGGCACAAATCACTACCTCTTATGGCAGTACTTGGTGCAACTTTTGCCCCCGTCGCTATGAGAATTTTTTCTGCGCTTACCCGCTCATCTGTTAGAGAAAGCTCTAATGTGTGATCATCCACAAAAACAGCACGGCTTTCATAAATATGAACATTGTTATTTTGTAGTCCCTTGCGATAGAGATCTTCTAATCTTGATATTTCTTCATTTTTAGCCGCAACTAATTTTTCCCAGCTAAAAATTGGATCCGCATATTTCCATCCAAAACCAACGCTTTTACGAAACTCTTTTGCATATTGTGAGGCGTAAACATACAATTTCTTGGGAACACAACCGCGAATAACACAAGTTCCCCCGATACGATATTCTTCTGCTATAGCCACACGCTTGCCAAGTGCTCCAGCAAGGCGCGCTGCACGTACTCCACCAGAACCACTTCCAATAACGAATAAATCAAAGTCAAAAGATCCCACGAACTATCCCTTCTTATATGTTTACAACAATAGGTTATGATCATCCATTATCAAATGAAAGTCTTCATTTATTTTCAAATATCACTTTTTCTATAAAGCAATGTCTTTTAAGAGACCATTTTATTAAAAACGGTGGGAAACCCACCGTCTTTTTTACAAACTAGGTAACATATATAATTGTAATGATATCAATCAAACTATTTTTTCTTTTCTGAAGGGCTCGATTTTTCAGGCGTAAGAGAGTTATCCAAATTAAGTGTTTCGGACATCTCCTTTTTTACATTTTTTACAAGATCCTGCATCAGAGTAGAACGCCATGTATCAAACGTAGAGTAGGCATCTCGCGCAAGATTTGGAACTTCTGTCAAAAATTTCTTACCGGTATCAGAATTATAAAATGCTGTGATGGCATCAAGTTCTTGCTGAGTAAAATACTTTGCATACACATGAGCAATCTCTTTTTCTAAATCAGCGCGTCGCTTAGCCAAAGCAAGTGCCTGCTTATCAACAATATCAGAAATAGCAGTTGCCAAATTGGGATCATCACCCATGAGTTCATCTTTGAGATCACGTGCCGCATTTGGGAGAAAGCTATCAAATTGATCCGTTGCACGAATAGCACGAATAGCTTTTCTGGCTGAAATTAAATGCTGCTCACTCACACCTTGTGCATGAGACATTCCTATATTCATAACCAAAACGGCAATTGCACCAAAATATACGACAATACGCTGACAAGAAAATACTTTTTTCATTAATGATTACCCCGATTTATAATTCAAATTCGTTATTTTATCTAAAATCTTTCATATTTTACTGTGTTAACATATCTTGATGTAAACTGTCTTCTCTAAAATCAAATGGCTCTAAAATTTTTATTTCTCCATCAGCCATAGCAACAATTGCACGTGAAGCTAATCCTAAAAAAAGACCATGCTCGACAACACCAGGAATTGCAAGAAGTGCATCTGATAATGATTTTGGCTGTAAAATACATCCCCAAAATGCGTCAAAAATAAAGTGACCGCCATCTGTTCTAAAAGGCGTTTCTCCATTCATTCGCAAGACAACTTCTCCAGAAAGCCCTAAACCACCCGCTACTTTTTCTATGGCTTTGCGTGTAGTATGAAGACCGAATGGATTGACTTCAATGGGCAATGGAAAAGCGCCAAGTTCTCTTACCACCTTTGTTTCATCCGCAATGATAAGCATCGCACGAGATGCCGATGCGACAATTTTCTCATGTAACAATGCCCCACCTCCCCCTTTAATAAGAGACATCCCTGGACCAATTTCATCCGCTCCATCAATATCAAGATCTAGTTCAGGTGTTTTCTCTAATGTACTGATAGGTATTCCGAATTTACGACAGAGTTGTTCAGAATAGAGCGAGGTAGCAACACCAGTCACCCGTAACCCCTTTGTAACACGCTCACCAAGAAGGCGAATAAACTCATTTACTGTCGAACCAGATCCGATACCAAGCCGCATATCATCTTCAACAAATTCAAGTGCCTTTAAAGCCGCCATTTCTTTTAACTGCTGAACATTCATGAATTACTTTACCTTTTGTCCCATCAGCGTCAGTTATCACAATGCGATAATAATGAAGTAGCCTATTACTTCAACCTGTTATCAATTTATTTGTCACTTTTTGATTGAGAAGAGATTTTAATTATTATAAATTATAAAAACAGATGATAAGAGTAAAATAGAATAATTAACAATTTTATCTCTTTAAAAAATTTATTGATATTTTCATTTTATTCTGCTCACCTCGATGAGGTCACACATAAAAAGTTTGCTACAAACTTATCAAAGTGTTTAGATATAAAAACATTGCTGCCGTAAGAAAATTGGAAGCAGTTTCTCAATTTTCATAATATTGAGAAACGCACGGCAAAAAAGCATAATCAAAAAAACTACCTATTATTTTTCTCTTGCTGTGTGAACACAAAAAAGGATGGAAAATACTACAGGCTATGCAATTTTTGTGAATATTGCCTGTGCATATTCCACGGTCTACGAAACCCCATCGAAGACCAAATAATATCTCCACTTTTAGTAATCATAACACTCCCTCGTGATAACAATTGTCGGAGAGTAAATATTATTTTTGCCTTTTTAGGACATGTTTGATTATCCACTGCAAATGTCTTAATGACAATATCTGCCTCTAAACATTGATCTGTTTCTCTATGCAACACAATTACTTTTAATCCATTTGCTAATAAGGATGCGCATACATTATGATCACATATGAACTGTCCATGAAATGACGGACCATATTTTGTTGGCTTGATCATCCCATTTACACGAAATAATTTTTCCCATATTGATGTCGTGAATTTAGAAATATGATGACGATCAATATATAATTTCTTTTCATCGATAACACCCACGAGCTTCATATTATCTGCTATAATGAGTTGTATCGGTGAACGCACAAAGCAAACAAAAAGACCAGACAAAATAAAAAAACTAAAAAAGAACCTAATGGGTGTTTTACAAAAAGTCAGTCCAACTAAACCTATACTTAATAAGACCAATGCAGATAACGGCATAAATCCAGGATTTAAAACAGGAGAAATAGATTTTATAGCATGAGCAATTTTTATCACAAGACCAATACCAAAACCCATAATTTGAAGTGGTAGCCATTCAAAGCCCCAAAACATTGAAAGGACTGCGATTAATCCAAAAGGTATGACGAAGATTGATACTATAGGTAAAGCTAAAGCATTGCTGATGATACTCAAGAATGCAATATTAGAAAAATGATAAGCAGCATAAATTCCACTGGCAGTCCCCGCTACAAACGAAGAGGCACATATGGAAAGTATTGATAAGAGAGCAAAATGAATGACTCCAGCTCCAATATAAGAGGGTGTTGTTTTTCTTATGCGATAAGATGACTGCCTGCCCCACCAATCAAAAAAAGCAATCAAAGCAGCAGTAGCAGAAAAGGACATTTGAAAGCTAGGTCCTAATATTTCATGCGGTGCAATAGCCAAAGTTATCAAACCTGCAATAGAGAAATTACGCATTGTTGCAGCAGAACGATTACACAAAACAGCAACCAACATAACAGCAATCATCACAAAACTTCTCTGTGCTGATACAGCAACACCAGACAAGAGCATATAAAACGCTGTTATCATTAAGGCAGCAATAGCAGCAAATTTTTTAGTAGAATAATAGGATGAAAAAACCGGAAAAAGTGCCAAAAAACCACGGATACTCACAAGAACTATGCTGCTCAACAAAGCCATATGTAAACCTGATATTGATAAAATATGGGCTAATCCAGCCGCACGCAATGCTTCATTTGTCTCATTTGAAATACCAGCTCGCTGTCCCGTTATAAGAGCGGCAGCAACATTCCCCTTTTCTCCGTCCATTGCCTTATGGATTCGTTGGGTTATATTGTTTCGTAAATTTTCAATTTTCTGTAAAACTCTATTAAATATTTTATTGGACTGTGAAACGGATATTTTAATTGGTTCTCCTAAATAAACTCCCTGAGCACCAATTCCTTTAAAATAATTATGGAAACTAAAATCATAACCTCCCGGATACACTGGCCCAGATAATGCACGGATCTTGACTTTTCCCTGTAGCCCATCACCAATTGCCGATCTATGTGGTAAGCGTTTTGCCGATAAACGAATACGATGAAGGCTATGACGTAATACAGGCTTTGCTGTCCTCAAAACATCTAGGACTAAACGAAACTCTCCCCCTTTTCCTGACTCAATAGAAACAATTCTTCCTGTTAGCGTGGTAATAACGTCGCTGCTCAGCATTGGTGTAGCTATCCGGTATGTTTCTATTTTTGCAGCCAAAGCACCCAATACAATACAAAACAGAAATCCTGTCAGAATCCAAATTCTCCGATAGAACCGTAAAATATACAACATTGCAATGCAGAGACTAATCAACATGGCAAATTGCCCCCAATTGGGCTCCTGCTCTAACCTAAAATAAAAAATGATACCTATGGAAAAAAAGACCAAAATTAAGGAGAAAAGAATTCCCCAAGAGATTTCTTTGTCGATGCAATCGACCAACCATTCCCAGAAAAAAATTATTGTATCTTTTAAAGGTGCAAAGATAAAAATCTTTCGTTTCTTACAAGTATCGTTATTTGCATCAGAACGGGGAGAAAAAGCTTTCTGCCATATCAGACTCGATGTTTTTCTTTCTGAAACATCATTTATGGATAAACCATCCTTAACTTTATTTTTATCAAACATCTGCAAATCCCCACTTTACTTGCAATGCGGCTATTGCACCCTCCATCAGCTATGCTAACATAATCCTTCTATAAAGTCCTATAAATAACATCTTATTTTTAAAGGAAGAGATCCGTGTCCGTTATTACCCGCTTTGCCCCATCACCAACAGGCTTCCTTCATATCGGAGGTGCTCGTACAGCCCTCTTTAATTGGCTTTATGCCAAACATACCGGTGGTAAAATGCTGTTACGAATTGAAGATACAGACAGAGAACGTTCAACAGAAGCAGCTGTAAAAGCCATTATAGACGGTTTGCACTGGATGGGACTTAGTTATGATGGAGCTCCTATTTCACAATTCGAACGCGCACAACGTCATCGTCAAGTTGCAGAACAATTGGTAAAAGATGGCAAAGCTTATTATTGTTATGCTTCTCCTGAAGAGCTGGCTGAAATGCGTGAAAATGCCCGTGCAGAAGGTCGCCCACCGCGTTATGATGGACGTTGGCGTGATCGTGATATTTCTAAAACGCCTAAAGACATCAAACCTGTTATTCGCATTAAAGCACCACAAGATGGGGAAACAATTGTGCACGACCGTGTTCAAGGTGACGTTCGCTTTCCTAATAAAGATCTCGATGACTTTATTATTTTGCGTTCTGATGGCTCACCTACTTATATGCATGCTGTAGTTGTTGACGATCATGATATGGGAGTCACTCACATTATACGTGGTGATGACCATCTCACAAATGCAGCTCGCCAAACAATTATTTTCAAGGCAATGGGATGGGATATTCCTGTTATGGCACATATTCCACTGATACATGGTGAAAATGGTGCAAAATTATCAAAGCGACATGGTGCCCTCGGTGTAGATGCTTACCGGACAATGGGTTATCTTCCTGCTGCTTTGCGAAATTACCTCGTTCGTCTGGGCTGGAGTCATGGTGATGACGAACTGATGTCAATGGAAGATATGATTTCTTGGTTTGATATTGATGATATTAATAAAGGTGCAGCACGTTTTGATCTCAAAAAACTCGATGCTATCAATGGGCATTATATACGCATGAGCAATGATCAAGATCTTTTTGAATCTGCTCTTAGTATTTTACCAGAAATTGAAGGTGGCTTACAAATCTCAGAAAGACTTGATGAACAACGTCGTGTTCAATTTCTAAAAGCTATACCACATTTGAAAGAACGTTCAAAAACATTGTGCGAACTCATTGACAATGCTTCTTTCATTTTTACACAACGACCATTACAACTTGACGAAAAAGCACAAACACTCCTAGATAAAAATGGACAAGCCATTTTAAACGATGTTTATCTTGCTCTGAAAGAAGTCCACTCTTGGGATACAAAAACGCTCGATGAAAAGCTTCGATCTTATGCGTGTACACAAGATCTCAAATTTGGCTCCATTGCACAACCACTTCGAGCAGCTCTTACAGGACGTCCAACTTCTCCTGGAGTCTTTGATGTTCTCATGTTACTGGGACGAGATGAATCACTCAATCGTATCAATGATCAACTTCTCACCACCACATGTTAGCGATATGTACATAGCCTATTAATCCGATAAGCATTCACGTACCAATGTTTCTACACAAACGGAAAACTAACTTCTTTTTTCAGTCGTGGAAATATACATTTGGTAAAATTGCAAATAAAATATTTTTTAGATTGCATGCGCTCACTTTTAGGGTAAATCTACCTTTAAATAGGTAGAGAAGAGGCTTCAATCATAGATCTCACACTCTGATGAAGCAGCATTTTGATTTTTAGGGGAAAGTATCTGAAAGGAATATCTAATGTCTGAGAATAAAGCACATATTATAGTAAATAATAAAAAAATAGAACTTCCTCTGCGTAAAGGTACAAGTGGGCCTGCTGTCATTGAAATTGCTTCTCTCTATAAAGAAACAGATATTTTTACTTACGATCCTGGTTTTACCTCAACTGCTTCTTGTGAATCAAAAATCACTTATATTGATGGAAATGAAGGGCTCTTGCTTTATCGTGGTTATCCTATAGATCAACTGGCTGAAAAAGGAGACTTTCTCGAAAGTTGCTATCTTTTACTCTATGGTGAACTCCCAACAAAACAAGAGAAAAACGACTTTGACCGTTGTATTATGCAGCACACGATGGTTCACGAACAGTTCGCACGTTTTTTTCATGGATTTCGTCGTGACTCGCATCCTATGGCCGTCATGGTCGCATGTCTTGGAGCTATGTCTGCATTTTATCATGACTCTATTGATATTACAGACCCTCAACAGAGAATGATTGCTTCTGTTCGTCTTATCTCAAAGGTTCCAACTCTTGCTGCTATGGCCTATAAATACAGTATCGGGCAAGCATTTGTTTATCCCAAAAATGATCTTAGTTACGCTGCCAATTTTCTTCGTATGTGCTTTTCTGTTCCTTGTGAAGAATATAAAACCAACCCTGTTCTGACTAGAGCAATGGATCGAATCTTTATTCTTCATGCTGATCATGAACAAAATGCTTCTACATCCACAGTACGTCTTGCAGGGTCATCAGGAGCAAATCCATTTGCATGTATAGCAGCAGGTGTCGCATGCCTTTGGGGACCAGCGCATGGCGGAGCCAATGAAGCATGCTTGAAGATGCTACAAGAAATAGGTTCCGTTGAGAGAATTCCTGAATTCATTGCACGTGCAAAAGATAAAAAAGACCCTTTCCGCCTTATGGGTTTTGGTCACCGAGTCTATAAAAATTATGATCCACGTGCAAAAATCATGCAAAAAACCTGTCATGAAGTTTTAAAAGAACTGAACATTCAAGATGATCCACTTCTTGATATCGCTATAGAACTTGAAAAAATTGCTCTGAGTGATGAATATTTTGTAGAGAAAAAATTATATCCCAATGTCGATTTCTATTCTGGTATCACGCTAAAAGCTTTAGGTTTTCCAACCGAAATGTTTACTGTTCTTTTTGCATTAGCACGCAGTGTTGGTTGGGTTGCACAGTGGAAAGAAATGATTGAAGATCCTGCTCAAAAGATCGGTCGTCCTCGCCAACTCTATACAGGTTATACCATGCGTGAATATGTTCCTATTGATGAACGAGTCAATTAAAAACATAAAATACCAATCAATACAGCCTCAATTGAGTGAGGCTGTATTGTGAATAGAACTAACAGCATTAAGATGGGTTTTTGTAAACCTTAATTTTGAAGCTCTTCTTGATAGCTATAATATTACTATAGAAATGATGAAGAAAAAATTTCTGGTGGCTTTTACAGAATAAATGAAGAAAATCCACAATGCTTATTTCTAAATAAGACAAAGATTTTTTCTAAAATAAAAATCTAACTTAACATCCTCATTCTATTCAATAAAGCAGTCTTGTATTATTCAATATACAGGCTTAGAAATATTATCATACAGTCATACTCAAAAGCAGCAGTATAACTCTGTCTTCCGATTCTAAAGAATGAGAAAAATAAATGACTCTTTATAGATATATCCTAATAATTGCTATTTTTCTTTAGAAGATGAAAAATGAAATAAAACGAACTCTTAAAATTTGCCGACGTAAAATAATATGTTATCAATAAGGTGCTATAGAAAAATCTATTTTGTGATGACACCCTCCTCATCAAATATTCCAATTCTCTATTTTTAAGCGCTTTTGTATCAGAAAAAGTTCCTATTTATGGAAAAAAATATTTTTTAAATATCTCAGCAACTTACAATACCATAACGCGAATGCTATTTTTTCGCTTTTCTGAAAGCTAAAATCTTTTTGCTTAAATTGAATAATCTTTTTTTAAAGCTAAATCTTATCTTCTAAAGAAAAATGATGAGAAATCATCTTAGAATAAATAATTTATACAATATAATCAATGAGATATTTATTTCTCTCTCTATCGAGTATCTCTATGTGATAAGAGAATATCCATTGTCATAATAGCAAAATAAACAATAATAAATTTTTGATTGCTCACGACAAGCTTACAGATTATAAAATACATGACGATCTTATATTTCCCTGCTTATCCGATAGGAGAACATAATGAAACTATTAGCAGTCGTTCTTATAATAAGTGCGACATTGTTTCCCCAATTTGCCCATGCTCAAACGCTCAAAATTGCGAGTGATGCTTCCTATCCCCCATTTAGTTACATTGACTCAAATAACGAACTCAAAGGATTTGATATTGAGATATCTTATGCACTTTGTAAAAAAATGAATGTTGAATGTGTCATCGTTACGCAAGATTTTGAGGGAATGATCCCTGGTCTTCTTGCAAAAAAATATGATGCTATTGTTTCTTCTCTTGCACCAACACAAGAGCGCTTACAAAAAATTGACTTCACAGACCCTTACTATAATACGGTACTCGCTATCATTGTTAGAAAAGATTCAGATATTAAAGAGATCTCGGCAGAAGCGTTTAAGGGAAAAAATTTGGGTGCACAATCAAATTCAACACAAGCAGCCTATGCAGAAGATCATTATGTCTCTAAAGGAGTAAACATTAAACTCTATCCTACAGTCATAGAGGTTACTCGTGACCTTTTAAGTCGTCGTGTTGAAGGGATTATCGTTGATAAAATACACGCTTTAAACTGGCTTAAAAATGAAGGAAAAGACTGCTGCCAACTGCTAGGAACTTTGGAAGAAACAAAATTTCCCATTGCAATTGCAATACGTCAAAACAATCATGATCTGAAAAATAAGTTCAACGAAGCGATAAAAGCAATCCGTTTAGATGGAACTTATAATAAAATTATGAAGAAATATTTTGCATTCGATATATACTAAAATCAATAAAAACGGGAATTTAATAGACGGTCTATTTCTTAAAAAATATTATCATAACTCTTTATAGATTTCTCGATATCTAGGATATAATAAGAGTGATATTTTATATGTCTGAGAATTAATTTTTGCATGCTTAAATTTAATAATCTTTTTTCAAAGCCAAATTCTATACTTTTTGAAAAAAATGACAAAAGAAACTCTCATGAGAGATAAAATAACTAGGCAATATAATCATGAGATAATTATTTCTTTTCTGTATGAGTAGCCCCATACTTGATAAAATAAATATTTTTTTGATAATGCTCTTCATCATCATGATCGAAAAACGAACAGCAATAAATTTTTGCATTGCTCCTAGAAGAGTTTGCAGATTATAGAATATATGACTATCTTATATTTCTTCGCTTATCCACAACAGGAGAACATAATGAAATTATTAGCAGTCGCTCTTATAATAACTGCAACACTGTTCACCCAATCGGCTCATACTCAAACACTAAAAATTGCAATTGAAGGTTCCTACCCTCCATTTAGCTACATGGACTCAAACAATAAAGTGCAAGGTTTTGACGTTGATATATCTTATGCACTTTGTAAAAAGATGAAGATTGAATGTAGCATTGTTACGCAAGACTTTGAGGGAATGATCCCAGGTCTTCTTGCAAAGAAATATGATGTGATTATTGCTTCTCTTGCTCTCACAGAAGAGCGTTTACAAAAGATTGATTTCACAGACCCTTATTATAACACAGAACTCGCTGTAATTGTTACAAAAGATTCGGAAATTAAAGAGATATCAGCAGAGTCTTTTAAGGGAAAAAATCTTGGCGTACAATCAAATACAACACAAGCTGCCTATGCAGAAGATCATTATGCCTCTGAAGGAATAAATATTAAGCTTTATCCTACAACAATAGAAGTTAATCGTGATCTTTTAAACCGTCGTGTTGAAGGGATTATCGTTGATAAACTACAAGCATTAAATTGGCTCAAAAATGAAGGAAAAGATTGCTGCAAACTTTTGGGAACTCTGGAAGAAACAAAATTTCCTATTGCAATTGCCATACGTCAAAATAATAATGATCTTAAAAGTCAGTTTAATAAGGCACTAAAGGATATTCGTTTGGACGGAACGTATGATAAAATTATAAAAAAATATTTTACATCTGATGTTTATTAAATATCAATCCGAACTAAAATTCGACAAACTGTTTATTACTAAAAATATTATCTAACTCTTTATAAGGAACACAAGAATGATTGAAAATTTAGCATTGCTATCATTTAGCAATGGTGGGTGGGGCATGGTTATACTTTCTAGTGCAGGAGTAACATTATCATTGGCTTTGTGCTGTGGGCTCTTAGGACTTCCTTTAGGTCTTCTCGCTGCCGTGATGATTCGCTCTAATATTAAGATAGCAAAAACTATAGCTACCCTCTTTTCATCGGTGTTCCGTGGGTTACCAGAGCTGTTAACTCTGTTTTTAGTTTACTATGGCTTACAAAATATTATTCAAATTGTTCTTGATTATTTTAATATTGAAATAATGTTCAGCATCAATGCCTTTGTTGCTGGTGTTTTAGCACTTAGTATGGTTCTTGCAGCCTTTTCTTGTGAAGTTTGGCTTGGAGCATTCAATATCTTTGATAAAGGTCAATATGAGGCAGCTAAAACTTTAGGACTTTCACGCTCAACAACGTTTTTTCGTATAGTTTTTCCTCAGCTTATTCAAAATGCTCTACCAGGACTTTCTAATAATTGGCTGACGTTACTTAAAGATACATCCCTCGTGTCAACCATTTCACTTGTTGACCTGATGCGACAAACGAATCTAGCGGTTGCAGCTACCGATAAACCAATGCTGTTTTATCTTGTTGCATGTTTACTCTATTTGTTATTTTCAGCGTTTTTTTCTGTCATCCTTCATTATCTGGAAAGATATACTCAAGCAGGATATAGAAAGGTATTAGGATGATGATACCTGAGTGGCTCTATTTTCTTTTTAATCCTGCTCTTTTGAACCGTTATGGCCCCAAATTTATTGAGGGCTTTATTGTTACTATTGAGCTTGTTTCGATAGCTTGTTCTATTGGTTTTGTTCTTGGTATGCTTATCGCATTTGCACGTTTGTCAAAGAATAAGTTATTAAAATATGTTGCACAGGCTTATGTCTACTTTTTTCGCGGTTCTCCTTTACTTGCTCAACTTTTTCTTTTTTACTACGGGCTTGGTTCAATGAACAACTTCTGGCAACAGATTGGCCTATGGTGGTTTTTTCAAAACGCATGGTATTGTTGTCTTTTCATTTTTGCTCTCAATTCTGCTGCCTATCAATCTGAAATCTTTAAAGGAAGTTTTCTCTCTGTAACAACTGGGCAACGTGAAGCATCAAAAGCATTAGGATTAAGTCGTTCTGTAACATTTTTCAAAATTATTCTACCGCAAGCAATGGTCGTAGCATTACGTCCCCTAGGCAATGAATTCATTTTAATGATAAAATCCAGTGCGATTGCCTCACTCATCACTATTTATGATTTAATGGGAATTGCCAAAATGACGTATTCACGTACATTTGATTTTCAAGTTTATATTTGGGCTGCTCTTATTTATCTTCTTATTGTTGAGCTCATTCACCGATTTGTTGTTTTTATCGAATATCGTCTCACCCGATATTTACGGTAAATAAACTGGTCAGAAAAAACTTACCAAATCAAAATGTTAAATTAAAAAATTTATTTACCAATGAAAGAATACAACAAGATGAATTTGGAAAATGATAAAGCTATCCATACAACTACACCCGTGATTTCCATTCGCAATTTAAATAAATGGTACGGATATTTTCAGGTACTCTATAATATTAATTTTGATGTTAAAACCGGTGAGCGTATAGTGCTGTGTGGCCCTTCTGGATCAGGGAAATCAACCTTGATCCGGTGTATTAATCAATTAGAAAAAGCTCAAGAAGGTTCAATTTGCATCCACAATATTGATATTCATGCGGCTCCCTTATACCAGCAAAAAAAGGTTCTCCGTAAAATAGGAATGGTCTTTCAGAACTTTAATTTATTTCCTCATATGAGCGTTATGCAAAACTGTATTTTAGCACCTATGACGGTTCAAGGCCTTTCTAAACAACAAGCACAAGAACGAGCAATGCATTATCTGACAAATGTTGGCATTGAAAAACATTGTCATAAATATCCTTTACAACTCTCTGGTGGTCAACAACAGCGTGTTGCAATTGCTCGTGCACTTTGTATGGAACCTGAAGTCATGCTTTTTGATGAACCAACCTCAGCTCTTGATCCAGAAAGTGTTGGTGAAGTTTTAGAAGTTATGGCCAAATTAGCAGATACAGGTATAACAATGCTTTGCGTAACACACGAAATGGGTTTTGCGCGTGAAGTCTCAGAAAGAATCCTCTTTCTGGAAAATGGGAAAATTATTGAAGACACAGCCTCTGACGAATTTTTTACCAATCCTCAAAGCCAACGTGCCCGCGCGTTTCTCGCTAAAATTAAACATTAACCATCAAGATTGTTTTACCAGCACAATTCTAAGTGCCTTGTTTTCTTGAGAAGGCGAAGAATTGTTTGGGCCCCAATAACTCCCGATGGGATTTCAGTTTTCATTTTTTGTTCCACTATCTCAAAAGCATCAAGTTGTGCCTGTCGTAATAAAGGATTATATAAAAGCTGTTCTATCTGCCTTGCTAACATGCCAGGGCGTATGAATTCGTTAAAGTATTCTGGCATAATAGGCTTATCAGCAATAATATTTGGAAGAGCAGCAGTCCATATTGTTATTTTAGGAAAAAGAAATAATTTAGAAAAAAAATCAAGTTTATAGCAATGAACCATGGGAATTTTTGCTAAAGCCAATTCCAGTGAAACTGTTCCATGTGCAGCAAGTGCAACATCTGCTTGTGCAAAAGCATGCCATTTTTCATCTTCACCAACAACAACTTCTACAGTGCTTTTCCACCTCTGTACAGAATCACGAATCGCATCCTGCAAATATGGTAAAGTTGGTAGAATAATACGTAAATGAGGAATACGTTGAGTAAGAATTTCTACGGCTTCTCGAAAAATCGGCATTAAAGAGCGAATTTCGAAATTGCGTGATCCTGGCAAAAGAACCAATGTGAACGATGATGTTTTTTCATCACGCAAGTGTTTTTTTTCTGCTTGATGTTTTCTTTCTTCTTGAACAGCCAAAAGTGGAGGATGTGTCGAAAGAGAATGACCAACATAGGTTGTAGGAGGACCTTCCAAGTCTTGCATAACCTTTTCTTCAAAAGGAAAAATCGCTAAAATATGATCAACAAATTTGCGCATACCCTTAGCGCGCTTTGGACGCCATGCCCAAACAGTTGGTGCAACATATTTAACAATAGGAATAGAGGGAGCTAAAGCACGCACCTTTTTTGCAACACGATGGGTAAAATCTGGACTGTCAATAATAATTAAACAATCAGGCTTTTCTCGCGCGATAAATTGAGATAAATTGCGAATATGGCGTAACAATAGTGGCAGTTTTTTTAATACTGTCCCTAAACCGATTAACGAAATATCTTGAGAATCAAAAAAACTTTGTAGGCCTAATGCCTTTAAATTCCTCCCACCAACACCAATCAAATGAATGTTGCTTCCTGTTTGTTGTACTAAACAAGAAATCAAATCTGCTCCAAGGAAATCTGCAGATTCCTCGCCTGCAATAACAGCAATTTTAAAGAAACAATTATTCATGATTAAACCTTTCAAATGTTTCTATAAACAAGGAATATTTGTTTGCTTTTTCTATTGTTGTTTTCACTGATAATATAAGACTTTTATTGGCCTCCACCGCAATGCCAGATAATCCACTTTTTGCAATATTTATTATTGTTGCTGGTCCAATTGATGGTAAGTCAACACGATGATCTTGTTGTGGTTTTGCACATTTAACAAGAACACCACCTTTAGGAGGAATTTGCTCTCTTTTTCGCATTTCATAAACCCGCCGCAGCATATTATCGGTTCCCTCTGCTCCCTCTAGCGCAACCACCCTTCCATTAACGACTACTGCGGCTTGCCCAATATCTAATTGACCTAAAAGCTTTGCGGCTTTTACTGCTAAGAAAATATCTTTTTTTTCTTTTTTCGTAGCCCGCCGTAATGTTAAATTAAATTCTGCTGATGCTAAAAGATCTGGTACAATTTCATGAGCACCAATCACACAAAAACCATATGCTTCAACAATGCGTATAAAAGCTTTTAATAATGCATCATCCCCACCTCTCAAAGCACCGATTAACTTAGGGAGAGCTAAAAATGTTGTCCAATCGAGTCGCAATTCCGTAAGAAGTGGTCGCCTTTTCACACCACCTGCCAACACAATATTACAAATTTCAGCTGCTTTTAAGATTTTAATGAGTCTTGCTAACTCTACAATGGACAACTCGCAATGCTCATAGCGACAAAGCACAGAGTCCGCCTCATTACGCAACAGCACAAGAAAAGGACTTTGTCCGTGCTTTTCAAGTGCTTCGGCAATAGTGATAGGTAAAACACCATTTCCTGCTATAATAGCGGTACGGCCGGAAAGAAAACTTCTGGCACAAGAGACAGGCATTTTTAATCCTTATTTTCTTTTATTCTATCACCTTCAAATTTGGGTGTACAATAAAAACGTTTTCCTTCTTCTTTAATAAAATTAACGACATCAACAACAGATTGAGAAGTAGAATAGACAGTAGAAATATCGCTCACACGCTCTTTAAACGGCTTACTATGATCAAAAAGCATAGTAACAGCGTGACGTAATGCATGAATATCTTTACGTTCAAAGCCTGCGCGTTTCATACCAATGATATTTAATCCTGCTAATTTTGCCTGCACACCAACAGCTGTTCCGTAGGGAATGAGATCGCCCACCAATGCAGATACACCGCCAATAAATGCATGATGCCCAACACGAACAAATTGGTGAACAGCAGCACCACCACCAATAATAACATAATCGCCAACAGTAACATGACCAGCGATCATCACATTATTGGCAAATGTTACATGATTTCCTACATGACAATCATGAGCAATATGCGCATAACAAAAAAACTGACAATAATCACCCACAATAGTCATTCCGACGCTCGAATCCGAGCCCCTATGCATTGTCACGCCTTCACGAATCGTACAATTTTTACCAATAGAAAGGGTTGTATGACCTCCCTTATGTTTACTATTTTGCGGTTCTGCTCCCAAAACTGCATGTGAAAATACTTTACTATTAGCACCTAATGTTGTGTCACCCATTATCACAACATGACTCATCAAACTGCATCCATCACCAATAACAGCCTCTGAACTAATATGACAAAATGGCCCAACTTGTACATTCTCACCAAGCTGCGCTCCCTTTTCCACAAGAGCCGTTGGATGGATTTTTGTACCGGACATTGTTAAATTCCTATTAATCTTGTTTACTTTTCTTCGATAATCATCGCAGCAATTTCCGCTTCAGCGACGCGAACATCTTCTACTTTTGCAACACACGAAAAACGCCTCATACCAGCTCTCTTTTTTAAAAGTTGAACATGAATCTTGAGCTGATCACCAGGCACAACAGGCTTACGAAATTTCGCATTATCGACAGTCATAAGATAAACCAAATTTGTTTGCGTATTCCCTAATTGTAAAAGTGAAATAGCTCCCGCTGTTTGCGCCATAGCCTCTAAAATCAATACTCCAGGCATGACAGGCTTTGCAGGAAAATGTCCTGTAAAATGTGGCTCATTAATAGTTACATTTTTAATACCAATAGCCTGTTGTTCTCCATCAATATCAACAATACGATCAATCAATAAAAACGGATAACGATGCGGTAATATTGAGAGCAATTTTTCAATATCTACAGCCTCCAAATTTCTCATCTCTCCGCTGTTGACCATATTAGCGTTTCTCCTTTCTCACTTTGCCAATATTACGCAATGCCGCTACTTCTCTAAACCACTGTTTAAATGGCCGCGCTGGACTACCTCCCCATTTTTCTCCATCCGGAATGTCATTCATAACACCACTACCAGCAGCAATTTGAACACATTTACCGATTGCAATATGATCTGCGACTCCAACACTTCCACCAAGTTGAGACATATCACCTATTGATGTACTTCCAGCAACCCCGCATTGCGCAGCAATAAGGCAATAGCGACCAATCTTTACATTGTGTGCAATCTGGACAAGATTATCAATTTTGCTTCCTTCACCAATAATGGTATCTTCAAATGTCCCACGATCAATCGTCGTGTTCGCACCGATTTCTACACCATCTTCGATAATCACACGACCAAGTTGTGGAACTTTTTCAATTCCAGAAACACTCCCAACATAACCAAAACCATCTTGTCCAATGCAAACGCCAGGGTAAAGCTGAACTCTATCACCTATTAAAGAATACTGAATTGTTACCTTTGGACCGATATAACAGTCACGCCCAATACGACAATTTTCACCGATAACAGCTGTAGATGAAATAAGAGTTCCAGCACCAATCTCCACATTTCGACCGATAACAGCTCCCGCTTCAATACACACATCATGCGCAAATTTAGCAGTTGGGTGAATATGCGCATGCGGTGAAATTTCTCTCTGTCCAAACCAAGGCATTGGCTTGACAGAATCCGGAAATAAAATACGCCCAATCTGAGCAAAATCACGCTGTGGTGTAGAGGTAACCAAAATGGCCATAGTTTCAGGAACTTTAAAAACAATTTCATTCGTACAAAAAACGGCTACAGCAGAACTTCCTATGAGAGCATCAGAAAACTTTCGATTCTCTACAAACACAAGAGAACCCTCCACCGCACTTTCAAGTGAAGAAAGAGTATTGATCACTGTATTAGAAAACTCTGGATTAAGAAGTTTTGCCCCTGTTAATTCCGCAACATTAGCAACCGTCAATCGCCGGGACGGCGTAAAAAAAAATGTATCCGCCATCAAAACACTTTCTCTCCCAGCCTAATCCATTTTCTCCAATTTTTCCTCTAAAGAAAATTCAAATCAGAATTTTGTAGAAATACCAAAATTCAATTTTTGCAAACGATCACCTTCCTGTTTCTTTATCGGCCAAGCATAATCAAAACGCAAAGGACCAAACGGTGAATCCCACATTAAACTCACCCCAGCAGACGAACGCCAAGCACTTCTTGTATGTGTAACGGGGGGCTCGCCTTCAATAACAGGTCGATAATTATTTCCATAGAGCGTTGCAACATCTGCAAATAAAGCGCCGCGTAATCTTAACCCTTCAGGAACAACAGGTATAGGGAACTGCACTTCAGCAGTTGCATTCATATATGTCGTCCCACCTAAGAAATAAACCTCACCCTTACTGGAAACCTGACGTGGACCTATCCCATTGTATTTAAATCCTCGAATCATATCAGAATTTATTTTAAACATATCAAAGATACGAACACCATCTTTGCCTATTTCGTGGATATAACCCCCGCCAAAAGAAAATAAACCGACAAGATCCATCTGTTCAGACAATGTCTTATACATCATTGCTTTACCAGTTGTCTTTAGGAATTTTGCACTTCCGCCAAGTCCCGCATACTCTTGAATAACACGCGCGTACCATCCATCATGAGGATTTTTCATATCGTCAATAGTATTATAAGTAAAACCATAACTAATTGATGAGCGCTTCCAAGGGCTTTGTTTTGCTGCTTGAACAATCGCCCCAGAATACTTCCCATATAATTCTCTTATGTCTGATTCTTTATTTAAGTCATACTCTTTACCAAAATCATATTCTTCCTGAACATAAGAATAAGCCAAATTAGCAGATAATTGATCATTAATGGGGATGGAGAATCGCAGTGATCCACCGGTTTGACGTACATCATATGCTTTATCAGCACGATAAGTACTACGGAAAATATCAACACCTGCAGACAAACGATATCCCAAGAAATAAGGATCAACAAACGACAAATTGTAATTACGGGATTTTTCTTGCCCAGCACCTAATCCTAAACGAACATACTGACCTCGTCCTCCAAGATTGCGTTCAGTAACAGACGCTTCAAGAGACATACCAGGGCTTGTACCACCCGTTGTGTATCCACCAGATAAAGAAAGATCTCCTGTTGGAGCCTCAACAACATCTATCACTAAGGTAACCTGATCAGGCTGGTCTGTAGGAACCATTGAAATATTAACAGCTTTAAAAAATCCTAAATTTTCTAAACGACGCCTTGCCCGCTGTACTAAAGTTTGATTGTAAGCATCCCCCTCATTCAAATCAATCTCACGGCGAATGACATAGTCGCGCGTCTTGTCATTACCACGTATTTCAATACGTTGAATATAAGCGCGTTGTCCCTGTTCAATGTTATACGAGATCGAAATTGTATGATTTGCCAAATTACGATTTCCCCGTGGCTCAACTTTAGCAAAAGCATACCCCGAATCAGCAGCTCTATTATTGATAATTGCAACGGACTGTTCAATGTCCTCTGCACTATAAATATCACCCGACCGAGTTTTAAGAAGTCCCTTTACAGCTTGAATATCAATCCCATCAATATCGCTTTCAATTTGAATATCACTAATTTTATAGCGCACACCTTCATCAAGAACAAAATAAATTTTATATGTATTACTTGCTTGATCAAAAGTTGCTTGAGAAGAAATCACACGAAAATCAGCATAGCCACGATTATAATAAAAGCGACGGAGTGCTTCTTCATCAGCAGCTAAACGTTCTTCACTATAAACATCCCCTCCCAAGAGCATTGAGAACATTCCTGAAGACTTTGTTGAAATCACATCACGCAAACGGCGACTTGCAAAAGCAAGATTTCCTTTAAAAATAATGTCTCCAATCTTTGTTTTTCGTCCTTCAACGACATTAAATACCACATTTACACGTCCTTTCCCCAAGTTAATGGTTTGAACTGTAACAGCGACACTATTACGACCAACAGTTTTATAAGCTTCACGAATCGTATTAACATCCGTTGAAAGCTTAGCAGAACTGAAAGGTTCATTAGGTTTTAAAGAAATAAATCGTTTAAGGTCAGCATCTTTAAGAGATTTATTTCCCTGAAATAACACCTGATTAACTATTTCATATTCCTTGACAAACACCACAAGTTTATCGCCAACTTGGTTTATTTTCACATCATAAAATAGGCCTAGTCCAAAAAGACGCTTTACCGCAGCATCGACATCGCCACTAGAAAAACTCTGTCCAGCTTTAATGCCTATATTGTCTCGAACGGCCTGTGCGCTTACAAATTTATTCCCACGAACCTCAACGGAACGGACCACAGATGCCTGTACTTCTCCAATCATCGCAATTGACATAAAGGCTGCTGCTGGAGCGATCACTCTCATACCTAATACCAATACAGATGCTGCATTTAAAAACTTCGAATTCGTACTCATTGGCTTTTTTTACCTTACTCTTATTCCTTGGACATGATGCCTCAAAAAGCGAACCGCCATAATAACTCTTTCTTCACAGCGAGACTTTATTATCCCTTAATTACTGATTATAGCAAACGATGCCACAATATTTTGCGGACATGGTAAACGACCTTTAATTTATTTTCTCCATTATTACCCAATTTATGAAATGTTTTCCATAATTTAATTAGCTAAACCAACAAAAATAATCATTAAAGATCGCAAAAGTCATAAAGAGGAGGAGAACAAAACAACCTAAGCGAAAAATAATCTCTTGAATTTTAATAGGTACTGATCTTCCTGTAATGACCTCAAATACCTGAAATACCAAATGCCCACCATCAAGTGGCGGAAGTGGAAAAAGATTAATAAGTCCAATACTTATTGAGAGAAAAGCCATAAAATTCAACAAAGAGACAAAACCTGTTTCACTTACTTTCCAAGCAATTTTAGCAATACGTGAAGGCCCACTTATACCACAGTGATCTTCTTTTCCTCCTATTAAACGACTTATAAAAAAAATTGTTTGGGTAACAATAAATGTGGTACGTTCTATCGATTTTCCTACAGCTTTTACAAAACCATAACGAATATGCTTTATGTAAGCTGGATCTAAACGTGTAGGATTATCAGGATCAACGGGAGCGCCTATACCTATGATGCTACCTTGAGTTCTGTTACCAAATCCATCATTTTGTTCAATGACTTTTGGTGTAATCACCGTCGTAAACACACGACCCATGCGTTCTATTTTAAATTCTATAGGATCTTTACTATGCAAAGTCACATAAGTGATCAAATCTTCAAAACTTTCAACTTTGCGACCATCCATTTCAATAAAACGATCGCCTAATTTCAAATCTGCCTGAAAAGCAGGAGAATCTTTTACCAAAGATCCAACAACGGGCTCAATGGCGACACGACCATGAATAAAGAAAAAAAACGTTAAAATCACAATGGCGAAAAAGAAATTGAATAAGGGACCAGCAAAAATAGTGAGCGCTCTTTTCCAAGCATGCGCATTAGCCAATGAACCCTCGACAGTTGGAGAGGACTGGAATGATGACACATCATCTCCATCCCCAACAAATTTCACATAGCCTCCTAAGGGTATAAGCGCCAAACGCCATCGTGTACCACGCTTGTCTGTATAGCCTAATATTTGGGGACCAAACCCAAGCGAAAAAGCAGACGCCTTAATACCACACCACCGACCAATAAGATAATGCCCCATTTCATGCACCAAAATGATCATCATAATAATAAAAAAAATACTCAAACTTCTTAAAAACAAGTCACCCACGGTGAACATATGATTTAAAAATTCCAAAATCTCTCCTCCTCATTAAATCATACAAAAGAGATTAAAGGGTGTATCCATATTAGACATAAACGAACCAACTAAATAAAGAAGAACAGCAGCCCCTACCAAGCCATCCATACGGTCCATAAACCCACCATGCCCTGGTAATAATGAACTGGAATCTTTAACAGAAAAGTGTCTTTTGAGCCATGATTGCCCTAAATCACTCAATTGCGAAAAAATGGATAAAATAAGGACAAGGAATGGTACAAAAAAGCTCGTTAAATTTACCTCAAAAAAACGAAAAACAACCAATATACCGCCAGACAATCCAACAAGCGTACCACCAATTGCTCCTGACCATGTCTTATTAGGAGAAAATTTGGGTGCGAGTTTAGGCCCACCAAATGTGCGTCCGCTAAAATAACCGGCAATATCTGTTCCCCATACTATCGTAAACAAAAAGATGACAACTTGAAAACCTAATGTTTCATGTCCTCGTAAAAAGGATAAAGCGACAACTGGAAAAGAGGCATATAAAAAACCAGAAAAAACCCATCCACTCTTTTTTATGGGGCCAATAGCTAACACTGCTGCCAAAACTATCAAAAGACAAAAAATAAATAAAGCTGATGCACCCGAAAGTAAAAAAAAGCCAAAAACCAAATAGAAAATACTCGCTAATATTTTTTGTGAGTCCCGCCATTTTTCTCTAGTAATACTAATCCATTCATAAAGAATAAAGCCACCGATAACCCATGCAAACACAAAAAAGAAAGTTCCTCCCAACCACGTTAAAAACAAAGCAATAGTGCCAAAAACAAAAGCAGTCAGAATACGATAAATAAGATTAGACAAAACAACTTCCAAATAATAAAAAAAGACAAACTTAAAATTGGCATATGCAAAGAACTTTACTACACAGCGTGTCTATATTCATACCTTTGCATGTTTCTACAATTTATCATAAACGACCCAATATACCAAGATGGCACTTATAAGATCAATAGTTAGTAAAAATAGGCAAAAAAACGAAGTCTCAAGATCAATTTTTAAAATATGCTTTCAAAAAAACAATCAACCTTTAAAATAAGAAAGCTCCTGCCATATATGTTAATTTTAGGAGAGATTTGCGATTTTTTACATAAACGCATTTCCTCCCCTTTGCGCGACCTCTTTTCCGAAGCTTTCTATAGAATATTGGAAATCTCCAATCATGAAAACATTTTCATCATGCAACGCAATAACAACCATTACATCGTCTTATTCAGAACGTATATCAGCGAGAACTTCATGCAACGTACAATATAGAAAATTTTGAATATCTACCACTTCAAAGCAATTTTCTCTTTACAAGATATAATTACGACAAACCTACCATGTGCGGCTATCAACGAAACACAAGCTTCGCTTTTTTCCCTATTTTTACAAAAAACCGCCTTAAACGTGCATAATTTCAGTTTCTTTTACAGCTAAAATTTTATCAATATCAGCAATCGTCTCATCCGTAAGTTTCTGAACTTTATCAGACAAGCCATGGGCTTCATCTTGACCAATTTCACCTTCTTTTTCTAATTTTTTTAAATTATCCATACCATCTCGGCGAACATGGCGGGTCGCAACACGAGCTTGCTCTGCATATTGATGTGCAATTTTTACAAGTTCTTTACGACGTTCTTCATTTAATTCAGGTAAAGGAATACGTAAATTCGTACCATCAGTGATGGGATTTAAACCAAGTCCAGAATCACGAATAGCACGCTCCACAGCTCCTACCATCGTTTTATCCCACACAGAGACTGAAAGCATTCGCGGTTCTGGAACAGAAATATTTGCAACTTGATTTATATGTACAACAGAACCATAAGCCTCAACTGTTAACGGCTCTAATAAACTGGTAGAGGCGCGTCCAGTCCGCAAACCACCTAATTCATGTTTAAAAGCGGAAATAGCGCCATCCATACGACGTTTCAGATCATCCATAATCGATGTAACATTCATATCTCTGTCTCCTTCAATTATGCTTTGAAGCTTACTCTTATTCTGATACTATTGTAAACCGTCCCGTTCCATTTAATACCTTAGCTAACCCCCCTTTTTCATGAATAGAATACACAATAATTGGTACATTATTCTCGCGTGCTAAAGTAACGGCTGTTGTATCCATAACGGATAACCCCCATTGGAGAATTTCAACATGTGTCAATTGATCAAAACGCTTAGCTGTAGGATCTATTTTGGGATCTGCAGAATAAATACCATCTACCTGTGTCCCTTTTAAAAGGACATCTGCACCAATTTCTGCAGCACGTAAAGTTGCAGCAGAATCAGTGGTAAAAAATGGATTACCCGTACCACCAGCAAAAATAACAACCTTCCCTTGATTCATATAACCTATCGCTTTACGTTGTGAAAAACTTTCACAAATTTGCGGCATGGCAATCGCAGACAATACAACCGTTTCAATCCCTAATTTTGTCAATGATGTTCGCAATGCTAAAGAATTAATAGCAGTTGCAAGCATTCCCATGTGATCCCCCGTCACACGATCCCCCCCATGTGAAGCAACAGCAACTCCACGAAAAATATTCCCTCCCCCTATAACAATAGCGACTTCCACATCCATTGCCCGCACTTCAGCAATATCAGAGGCAATACGATCTGCAACGGAAACATCAATTCCAAAACTCTGCCCCCCCATAAGAGCTTCACCAGAAACCTTTAAAAGGATACGTTTATATTTTGGTGTTAATATCATTGATACTCTCCCCAAAAGCACATTTATTTTGCTTTCGACATATTAAGGGCACCACTTTATTCCGTGACGCCCTCTCCATAATCATATTTTTATATCAGTGTTTATAATCGATACTATGATTTTAAACCTTTAATACGCATTTAAAAGAGTTAACCCTTTGCAGCTGCTGCAACCTCTGCAGCAAAATCAGTCTCCTCTTTTTCCACTCCCTCCCCTAGTGCAAAACGGACAAAACCTGTTATTTTTGCTGGCGCACCAATTGATTTTTCAGCATCCTTTAAAGCGGCTTCCACAGTCATATCAGGATTCATAACAAAAGCCTGAGAAAGTAAAACAACTTCTTCAAAAAACTTACGCATACGCCCTTCCACCATTTTCTCAATGATATTTTCAGGTTTTCCAGATTGACGCGCTTGATCTGAAAAAATAGCTTTTTCGCGCTCAATAGCGCTAGAATCAACATCTCCAGCTGTTAGCGCCAAAGGATTGGTTGCAGCAATATGCATTGCAACTTGCCGACCAAAAGCAGCAGCGGATTCCTTGTTTCCTGTAGTCTCAATAGCAACCAAAACACCAAGCTTACCAAGACCATCAGCGACACTGTTATGTATATAAGTAGCAACAACACCATTCTCAACAGAGAGTTTAGCAGAGCGTCGAAATGTCATATTCTCGCCAATGGTACCAATTGCATCTTTAATGGTAGTCTCTACAGTTTTATCAGAATGAGGGTAAAGAGACGCAGAAACAGAATCAACACCGCCCTGTACATCTAAAGCAGCGGTTGCCACATTGCGCACGATGTCTTGGAAGACATCATTGCGCGCCACAAAATCTGTTTCAGAATTAATTTCAACCAAAACGGCACTTGAATCTTTTGATGCAATTCCGATTAATCCCTCAGCAGCCGTGCGACCAGCTTTTTTATCTGCTTTGGCTATCCCCTTTTTACGAAGCCAATCAACAGCAGCTTCCATATCACCATTGGTCTCTGCCAATGCTGCCTTACAGTCCATCATACCAGCGCCTGATATTTCCCGAAGTTCTTTCACTTGTGCAGCAGTAATGCTCATGTCTTCCTCTTTATTCTGTAATGATGAAAGCGTGCTAAAAGAAAATTCTACGCACGCCTATAACCTTTTCTTTAGAAAATAACCATCTCAAACGGACGTTTTAAATACTACTCGGAAACTGGAACCTCATTTTCCAAAACAGCTTCTACAGGCGCATCAACTTGAGCTCCCAAATCAATACCCATTGCTCCTTGTTGACGTGCAATACCATCAAGAGCTGCACGAGCAAAAAGATCACAATAAAGAGAAATTGCACGCGACGCATCATCATTACCTGGGATCGGATAGGTAACGTTATCTGGATCGCAGTTGGTATCAATAATAGCAATAACGGGGATGCCTAAACGTTTTGCTTCTTGGAGCGCGATATTCTCTTTATTTGTATCGATAACAAATATAAGATCTGGAACAGATCCCATATCTTTAATACCACCAAGTGCACGATTAAGTTTTTCACGATCTCGTTCAAGATTTAAACGTTCTTTTTTAGTGAATCCCTGTGCTTCAGCAGCGAGAATTTTATCCAGCTTACGCAAACGGTGTATCGAATGGGAAATCGTCTTCCAGTTCGTGAGCATACCACCAAGCCAACGCGCATTAACATAATATTGTGCCGAACGATTCGCAGCATCAGCAATAATCTCAGAAGCCTGTCTCTTAGTGCCAACAAAGAGAATGCGCCCACCGCGCGCAACGGTATCTGAAACAAGTTTAAGTGCTTGATGTAAAAGAGGAACAGTCTGAGCAAGATCAATAATATGAATATTATTACGCTGACCGTAAATATAGGGAGTCATCTTTGGGTTCCAGCGATGTGTCTGGTGGCCAAAGTGAACACCTGCTTCTAAAAGCTGGTGCATAGTAAAATCTGGTAGTGCCATAATTTATCCTTTCCGGTTTAGCCTCCGCGGAAAAAGCAGGTGGACCCTACTACCGGTGGATGCTTACTTTTGATTTTTAGCAAACACCCAAACTCCGCGTGTGGAATAGTGTAAACATACTAATATTTGATTCTTTTTCAAGTTATTTTCTACAATTCTTTAATGTTCACATTGATTAAAATCTTTTCCAGTCTCGAGGAACTCAAGACTATTCAATTGAGCACGCACCGCAAAAGTCCCATAATCCATACGAAGATCATGCATAACACCATTTTCATATAAGAGAAAACTGGTACGATAGACTGGCAAGCCATCTCTTTTTTCTACATCATCAAAATAAGAAATTGTAATAGGCCAAGATTCCTCTTCATCCAATTTTCCCATTTTTTTTGTTTCAATATCAGAATGCGGCCGCGTCTTTTCTCCAATAACAATACTTTCTTTAATCACTTTGTCTGCTTTATCAGTTCCATCAAATACGGTAACATTATAAAAATGACGTCCTGCTTTTGCATTACGAATAATATTCTTGAGTTGCATAATGGGAAACTCAGCGACTGCAAGTTTGTATTCTTTTTCCTTTGGCTTTTTTAGTTTCACCATAATACCGTCTTGAACCCGCTCTGCTACTCCTTCGGCGCGATGTACAACCTCTTGTCCGACTTGATCTGTAACATTAAAATGAAATGTACGACTATCACTCGTTTCATAACTCGTCGTCTGTTGGTCCGTCAAACGCACTGGCATATCTTCCATATGGATACGGCTGATAAAACGAAAACGTGTGGTATAGCCCTGACATGCTGACCCCGTCAGCTCGTAAACCATTCTCCCCGTCATTCCCGAAATTGTCATTTCATGAGAAACACTATCAAGCTGAAAATCATAAATCGCTCGATGAGGTGCAATAAGAATCGGTTCTTCAGCTCTCGCAGTAGATAAAAAAACAACATATAAAATTATTATAAATAACGATCTGATCATACCCAACATCCAATTCTATCCCCGTTGCATAACATCATACAATAAGGCAAAAAAGGCTCGCTTCTCAATTAACCACACATTTCCTTAAATTGAAAAATAGTTTATGCAAGGGATATATTCGTTAAAAAGCTACGGAGTTAAAATTATGACCAATGCCATTGAAATCTACCTTAAAGAACGAGGAATGACTCTTCCTCAAGCAGCACAACCCATTGCCAATTACGTAACCACCTCACAAAGTGGTAACCAACTTTTTATTTCTGGACAACTCCCTCTTGTTGATGGAAAACCAATAGCAATCGGTAAAGTTGGTACAACCGTTAATGCCGAACAAGCAACAAAAGCAGCTGAAGTTTGTGCACTCAACGTTCTTGCACAAATCAAGGCAGCGCTCGGTGATTTAACGAAAATAAAACGCGTGATAAAAATCACTGTTTTTGTTGCTGTCGATCCTTATTTTACCGATATTCCTCTTATCGCCAATGGAGCTTCTGATTTACTTGTCAATATTCTTGGTGAATCTGGAAAGCATGCCCGTTCTGCGATAGGTGTTGCCTCTCTTCCTATGAATGTTCCCGTAGAAGTTGAAGCTATCATAGAAGTCTAAATTTTCATTCATGTTAGCGTATCTCCATAAAAGACAAACTTAAATGCAAAATCTCTCTTTTTTGAGTACTCTACCAATCTTCGCTTTCTTTAGTTTTGAAATTAAAGTGCCAAATAAAAACGTGTAAAAGGAGCTCTTGATATGAAACAAGCTTATGACAATAACAACGTTTTTGCTAAACTGATTCGCAATGAAATCCCTTCTGTTCGTGTCTATGAAGATGAAGATGTCATTGCATTTATGGATATCATGCCACAAGCACCAGGTCATACTCTAGTTATTCCCCGAAAAGGCTCTAGAAACTTACTGGATGCGGACACTGAAACATTGTTTCCAGTTATTAAAGCCGTGCAAAAAATTGCCAATGCTGTCAAAAAAGCTTTTCAAGCAGACGGTATAACAGTCATGCAATTTAATGAAGCAGCGAGCCAACAAACTGTTTATCATCTTCATTTCCACGTCATACCACGTATGGAAGGAATAGAACTCGCCGCCCATAATAACGTTATCACGCCTACAGAAATACTTGAAGAGAACGCAAAAAAAATCCGCGCTGCCCTTTAAAGCATTCTTAAGTTGTTGAGCTTTTTTTCTTCACACGTTTTTTAATAAAAGGTGTTGTTTTGTTGTTTTTTGCAGCAACAGACAAATGAGAAGAAGAAATTTTTAACTGCAACTTTTCTTTTTCTCCATTTGTTTTTTGCGTTAATACGCGAACCATGCCACCATTACGCAACTTTCCAAATAAAATCTCGTCAGCTAAGGGTTTCTTAATATGTTCTTGTATAACACGGCTCAATGGGCGTGCCCCCATCTGAAAATCGTATCCTTTATTGGCAAGCCAAATCATTGCAGGAGAACTTAACTCAAAACAAACTCCCCGCTCAGCTAATTGTGCTTCAAGTTGAAAAATAAATTTTTGTACAATCTGATTGATAATAGACTGAGATAAAGGAGCAAATGGGATGATCGCATCTAGCCGATTACGAAATTCTGGCGTAAAAAGTCGATTAATTGCTTCAATATCATCCCCATCGCGATGTACTTTTCCAAATCCGATCGCTGATTTTGCCATATCTGATGCACCAGCATTGGTCGTCATAATTAAAATGATATGACGAAAATCAATTTTTTTGCCATTATGATCTGTTAATTTACCATAATCCATGACTTGCAATAAAATATTAAACAACTCTGGATGCGCTTTTTCAATTTCATCCAGCAATAAAACAGCATGAGGATTTTGATCAACAGCATCTGTAAGAAGTCCTCCTTGATCAAACCCTATATAACCTGGAGGAGCACCGATTAAGCGTGCTACAGTATGCCGTTCCATATATTCTGACATATCAAAGCGCAACAGCTCAACGCCTAAAGAAGATGCAAGTTGTTTTGCAACCTCAGTTTTTCCTACCCCCGTTGGTCCAGAAAACAAATAATTTCCTATTGGTTTGTCTGATTCACGTAATCCTGCCCTTGCCAATTTAATTGATGACACTAATGCGGAAATTGCTTGGTCTTGCCCATAAACCACTTGTTTAAGTTCTTTTTCAAGCTTACTGAGTATCTTCTGATCATCACGAGAAATTGCTTTTGGTGGAATCCGTGCCATAGTGGCAACAGTGGCTTCAATTTCTTTAACGCCTATACTCTTTTTTCGTTGTTTTTTGGGCAAAAGCTTTTGTGCTGCCCCGCTTTCATCAATCACATCGATTGCTTTATCAGGCAGTCGGCGCTCAATCATATAACGTGAAGATAATTCTACCGATGCCTTCATTGCCTGATCCGTATATTTGATTTGATGAAAATCTTCAAAATAAGGCTTTAGACCTTGCACAATCTTAATTGCATCGGCAATAGAAGGTTCGTTAACATCAATCTTCTGAAAACGGCGCTCTAAAGCACGATCTTGCTCAAAAAATTTGCGATATTCTCTGTAAGTCGTCGAACCAATACAGCGAATAATTCCAGAAGACAATGCAGGTTTTAAAAGATTTGCCGCATCCATATTTCCGCCTAATGTAGACCCTGCTCCAACTAAGGTATGAATTTCATCAATAAATAAAACAGCATTTGGATATTGCTCAAATTCTTTAATAACTTGCTTTAAGCGTTCTTCAAAATCACCACGATAACGTGTACCAGCAACAAGTCCTCCCATATCAAGGGAAAATATCGTTGTATTTAATAAAACCTCAGGAACTTGTCCATCCACAATGCGTTTTGCCAATCCTTCAATTATAGCAGTTTTTCCAACCCCAGGGTCACCAACTAAAAGGGGATTGTTTTTTGATCTTCGACATAAAATCTGAATCATGCGTGAGATTTCCATCTCACGACCAATTAATAAATCAATTTTTCCATTACGTGCTTTACAATTAAGATCAACACAATAATTTGCCAGTGCGCTTGTGACCTTTTCATCACTGTCTGAAATTTGCTGATCTAATTGCTCCTCAAGCCCTTCAAGTAACATGGATAATCCCTCATCCCGTGTGATACCATGTGAAATGAAACGCACAGCATCATAGCGTGTCATACCCATCTCTTGAAGAAAATAGGCCGCATGGCTTTCACGTTCAGAAAAAATTGCAACAAGAACATTTGCTCCTGATACTTCATCTTTTCCAGCTGATTGAGCATGAATCACAGCACGCTGGATAACACGCTGGAAAAATGTTGTTGGTTTTGTGTCTTCATCGGCTTTAATCTGTACATCCAATTCTGACTGGATATAGTTGGTTAAGCGCTTTCGCAGTTCTTCTACATCTACCTGACAAGCCTGAATAACGGAATTTGCATCGGCATCATCGAGTAGAGCAAGCAGAAGATGCTCTAATGTTGCATATTCATGCCGCGCTTGCGTAGCAATTGTTAATGCGCGATGCAAAACTTCTTCAAGACTTGATGTAAAAGATGGCATAATCCCTCACTTCCATTCCATTACACATTGTAATGGGTATTCATTTTGATGGGCGCACTCTCTAACTTGTACTATCTTCATTTCAGCAACTTCATAATTATAAATCCCACATTCGCCTACCCCATTCTGATGAACATTTAGCATAATACGCGTTGCTTCTTCGAATTTTTTTTGAAAAAAATTTTCTAAAATAAAAACAACAAAATCCATAGGGGTATAATCATCATTAAGTAAAAACACACGACATAACTTAGGTTTTTGGAGTTTCACTCTCATCTTTGGCAAGATGAGAGCATCCTGTCTGTTTTTTTTCCAATTCTTGCCTTTTTTATTCTGTATAATACGCGCTATAGAGTTCATTATCAGCTTCTGTGCCATCATTATTTCCTATGGAGCATATTTTTTAATTTTAAGTTCTTTCATAACTATTGCAATACCTGTTTGTGTAAAGAAGCAAACTTTCCTTTGTGGTTATGGATTTAATTCAAATATGGAAATTCCCAAAATATCTTCTGTAAATAAATTAGTAATACCATTCATCTAAATTGCATCAAAAAGCTGCAAAAAGGGGCTTTACAGATTTTTTTAGCGTAAATGGAGAAATAGGATACTGCAAGTGTATATTAATTGCCAAAAAGTTGCCTGTTGCTACAAAAAAATAGCAATTGCTTTTATTGTTTTAGCCTTTTCTTACTCTTGGGCATTTGCTACTCCTCAAGAAGCTTACCCTGATAAATATGCGGCTATCGTTATAGATGCAAATACAGGAAAAACCTTATTTCAAGCCAATTCAACGCTAAAACGTTACCCCGCTTCTTTAACAAAAATAATGACATTGTACATGCTTTTTGAAGCTATGCACATGCGTCGTGTAACGCCCAATACACCAATCCCCATCTCAGCTTACGCAGCAACGCGCCCACCAACAAAAATCGGCTTTAAAGCAGGTCAAACAATTTCGGCCGAAGAAGCAGCAAAAGCACTTATTACAAAATCAGCAAATGATGTTGCCGCTGCCATTGCGGAATATCTCGGTGGCAGTGAAAAAAAATTCGCTCGGATGATGACAGCTAAAGCCAAAAAACTTGGTATGACTCATACGAACTTCACAAATGCTTCAGGACTCCCAGATCTGGGTAACTATTCCACAGCACGAGATATGGCAACCCTATCGCTAGCCCTACGCAAACATTTTCCACAACAGTATAAATTGTTCAAAACAAAAAGTTTTACTTTCCGTGGGCATACCATTAATAGCCACAATAGACTCGTTAAAACAATGAAAGGTGTCGATGGAATTAAGACAGGATACACACAAATGTCAGGTTCTAATTTAGCATCTTCGATGCACCTTGAAGGACGCTCTATCGTTGCTGTCGTTATGGGAGGAAAATCCTCTATCGCACGTGATAAACACATGGCAAGCTTATTAAACCAATATCTGCCAAAAGCCAGCAAGATGAAAAATAACGGACATTTAATGGCTTCCGTACACTATAACTTACCCTCTGGTGCTCATATTCCTATTCCCTCCATTAAAGCAGAACCAACCAATCTTGATGACGAAATTTCTACGATGTTGACGGCCTTTGCTGAACAACCTAAAAATTCCAATACAGCAATAGCCGCAGTAAACCAAGCAATTATACCAATTCCTAATCCTCAGAAAATGATATCCGTTGAGACTAAAATTGTTACAGCTTCTTTATCCACAAATGCTGGATGGGCTGTCCAAATTGGTTCACTTCCAAGTAAAGAACAAGCACAAACTCTGCTTCAAAAAGCAAAAAATACAGCCTATTCCACTCTAAAAATGACATCTTCACATATGCAACTGTTTGAAAAAAACGGACGTCGTTATTATCGTGCACGGTTTGTAGGGTTTCAATCAAAAAAAGCAGCATTCGATGCTTGTTCTACGTTAAAGAAAGCAAATTTTAACTGCTACACTGTAGCTTACTAAAAGTTTTTGGATTCCGCGTTAAGGATAGTATCATGAAACATAATGCTCTTGCTTCACCCAATAAAAAAGAAAAGTTATTGAAGCAATCATCCTTTCTCTCATTACGCTCCCTTCACAATGCAGTGACAAAACTCACTGCTTTAAAATACACTCCAGCAACATCAGACACACAGTCTCTAGTCAATCTTCTCATTTGCCAAACAATGCGCAACCGTCGTCTTACGATGCCTCCTGTACGTATACATTTACGTGTTGCAAGCCAAACCGGTAATGTCCCTATTAAAATTCATCTGGGAGCAACAAATTTTAAATTCCGTAGATAATTTTTATAGGAAATATTGTATTGATAAAAATATCCGAGCGTTGCCTAAATCTTAAAAGTGCTGGAGTTAATGCACTGCTCCTGAAAATCATAAGAATTTCGGTAACACATTCGTGCCAACTTTTATATTTTACTTTTCAATAAAGCTATTCTTTATAAAGAAAATAAAAAGTACCTACTATTGGCTTACTTTTTAATTTGATTGTTCTTGACCTTTTTTATGAAAAAGGAGTTATCCTATTGGAAGGCTTATTTTCACATTTATGAGATTGTATCATAACAAAAAACACTCTTTGAAAACATCTGAATTCACTAAGAAATGATAAATGTTGTACAAAATTTTCAAGCTATCTCCTAAACTTGTATTTTTTCAAAATACAAGATAACTGTAGAACATAACTCTTTATATGCCCCTTTCCACTTTTTCTGTTATCCATAGATCGTATAACGCAATACAAAGGGGTGGCATCCTTCTTTATCACTATCATACTTCTTTACAACTTTTACGCGTCAGCAATTTCTTTCACATATACCATATCATTTTTCGTACTACGATCAAATGGATGTTGCTGACTATGAGTAATTGTGAATGAAAAAAAATATTGTCTTATAAAACCGTTTATATGACATGAAACTGATAATTTAATAATGCAAAATCAATTCATTCGTCTTACACTATACATCTTTATAAAATAATTTATCGTTTTATAATCTGCATGGGAGAGCCAAATAGAGAATACTCTCTTATTCCAAACCTATCTAAACTGAATCGATAAAAACGGTTTACTTTCTTGCGCGCCGCAGGCCAAATGATTTGTGAATAAATTTATTTTAGAAAGAACTGATACACTTTCTTATAAACCATCTTAATATATAAACAGTTGGCAAAATATGGAAGATAACAAATATATAACCGAAATATCCCTTTTACTTATCGTAAATGATAAACACTCCATAAAGAGTTTACAATATTAAATGTCCTCAGATAACCATCCATTACATACTTAACAAGACATGATTGATATAGATAATACAGCGTTCATTCATATTGAATGAGCATCTTGGATATGCTAAAATCTCTCCTACAAATCTTTCTCCATGTTAAATCAATCAAAACCATTCCTTTGCACATCACAAGTAGGATGAGTTTGTGGATAAAAACTATTAAGAAAGGAGTAAAAAGGGCTCTTATAAACCGTCTTAGGTGCCAAGAACTATAGAAACATTGGCGGATGGCAAGTATTAATGATAGTACCGACTTATTACTTCACAAGCGTAAAGATGAGGGTGCTCAATGAATTTACCGTTATACCATTCACAGGCGCCATCGTGAAATAGGCTTGAGTACTTTAAGAAAGATTTCTTAAAAAAGAGCACGTGAATGAGCAATCCAATGGCATTCTGTTTTGCGTGAGAAGCTTGCTCCCATTAAAGAACATCAATGCGCAACAATCTTCATTATTCAAGGATATTGCTCTAGAGATTTGTGAAAGTCGTAAAGTTGAATTAAAAAAAGATGGTAAGGGTGGGAATTGTTTTATACCCTTAAAATTTCATATTTTTTCCAAATGAGACTGTCTACCTATTTCAGAGATTACCCAAACTGATATACGCAATACACTCGCCCCCTCTAGCATACAAAAAAGCAACACCAGTTAATAGAGCTCTTCCCCGTCTTAATCTTTGTCTCAAACATGCGGCTACGTTCGGTGTGGTGTTGATTTACAAGCAATAGAAAAAGCATGTGCTCTTTTGGGAAACCACGCCCTAAAACCACTTTGTAAAGTATCCACGGCTTCACATCTACTTATCCTGATAAATGTTCGTACAGGTTCCCTTGCGTTATATCCATCAAGATGTAATTGATGGAGATATCTGGATTATTCCTGCTGAGAATATGAAAAGGAAAAGCAATGCTACAACAAAGTTTTTTGTCCTCTTATCATCAGAGACATTCAAAATTTTCAAACAAGTGCTTCTGCTTTCTCGTAATGATTTCTTTTTCTCTGCGTCTGGTTGCGGTCCACTTACTGCAAAGTGTATGGCAAAAGAAAAATAGATGTGGCAGACTGGACTTGAAGCTTGCCCTCATGGCTTTCACTCTAGTTTACGTAAATGATTCACTGAAACAACTTATGTCTCTTGTGAGATCTCTGAACCCATTCTAAGCCTGATAATCGGAAGTAAAGTAGCACGTTCTTATCGTCGTACTGACTAACAGGAGATTGCATTAACTGCGAGTCCAGCTTTACTCGTTTCCTTATAACGTTCACTCATATCATGCCCCGTCTGGCGCATTGTTTCTATACAGGCATCAAGAGAAACAAAATGTTCCCCGTTACCATGTAAAGCAAGAGAAGAAGCTGTCACAGCTTTAACAGCCCCCATTGCGTTGCGCTCAATACAAGGAACCTGTACAAGACCTGCAACGGGATCACAGGTCATTCCCAAATGATGTTCAAGTGCAATTTCGGCTGCATTTTCAATTTGAGCTGGCGTTCCCCCCAATGCCGCTGTTAATCCTGCTGCTGCCATTGAAGATGCTGTACCAACTTCCCCTTGACATCCCACTTCTGCACCAGAAATAGAAGCATTATGCTTGATGACACCACCAATAGCTGCTGCAGTCAATAAAAAATTATGTATTCCTTCTCGATCTGAATCGTCATAAAATTGAAGGTAATAACGCAAGACTGCAGGAACAACACCAGCAGCCCCATTCGTCGGTGCTGTAACAACACGACCACCAGCCGCATTTTCCTCATTCACTGCTATGGCATATACCGAAAGCCAATCATTTGCCCAAAGTGGGTCATTACGATTTTTCTTTCGATTTTCCAAAAGTGTTTCATGCAGCTTTTTAGCGCGTCTTAGAACATGCAAGCCACCTGGCAATTCACCTTCTTGTGAAAGACCTCTATCAATACAATTTGTCATAGCTGAAAAAATGTCATCAAGCCCACTATTAAGAGTAGAACGCTCCATCTTCGTCTCTTCGTTTATACGTTTCATTTCAGCAATTGAAAGCCCTGATTTTTTTGCCATCTCTAACATTTTAGAGGCTGAATCAAAAGGATATGGCACTGCAGACATTTCCGATTGCATGTTACCATTCAAATGGCTTAACTCATCCTCAGTTACGACAAAACCACCACCGATAGAATAATAAGTCTGCTGCAAGAGAACATTTCCATGAGCATCAAGCCCTTCAAAGGTAAGGCCATTAGTATGACCAGGGAGAATTTTTGTGCGTTCAAAAATAAGGTCTTCTTGCCAATTAAACCGATAAGCAGGATGGCCTTCTGGCCGCACCTCTTTTTCACGTGTAACCTTTTCTAACAAATTTTCCATAGAATCAGGATCAACAGTCGAAGCTTTTTCTCCCAAAAGCCCTAAGATAATAGCTCTATCCGTAGCATGACCAATTCCTGTAAAAGCCAAAGAACCATAAAGACAAACACGTATACGAGAAACTACAGCACCCAATGGTCGAGAAAGACTTTGTACAAGAATCTCTTGCAAAAACATATTAGCCGCTGTCATTGGCCCCATCGTATGTGAACTGGAAGGACCAATACCAATTTTAAAAAGCTCAAAAACAGATAAAAACACACCCCACCCCCAAACTACATAGAGTTTAAATATATGCCTTTTATCGCAGTCGTCCTCTTTAAAATCAAATTGCGAGATAAACTAAAAAAATGACAGCAACAAATATGAATGTTGCTCTTCTTGCTACAACCCAACACTTACTTTCTAGAGCGCTTTCCATAGATACCCCTTAAAATGGACAATGATTTTACAACAATCACTCTCTTAATGTTTCAAGCGTAGTAAAATAAGTGTTAACATGCAATATGAAAATTCAATAAAAATGAGAACTTCCCACTTAAATATATTTATAATGCTGAAGTTCTTTAAAATTTACGCATACTTACATTTAACATCATTTCTATGAAGAACGTTACATAATAAAATGATTTATAGCGATAATTCATCATTTTCTCTGTTAAATAAGAAGCCTGAAATTGTACGATTCTTTCACTTCAAATCTCTTTTATTTTGAATCAATCAAAATCATCTGCTTGCACCTCACAAACAGAATTAGCGTGAGGATAAAGGCTCTAAATGCAAAAGCTATAAGCCTACATCGGAAACTGGCAAAGAATATAGATAAGATCAGCACTGCTTCATAAGCGTAAAGATAATGATATTTAATGGATTTACCACGATATTATTTACAAACAACCACCATGAGATAGTCCGTGTGTCCATGGAAAAAATATCTTTTCAAAAAATGCATGAGTATGCAACACAATGGCATTTTGTTTGACATGATAAATGTCCCTCATGAAAGATTATGAGAAACAAAAGCAGAAAGCAATACGCATTGCCGTTATCAAAAAGACATAGCTTAGATACTTTTGAAAGTCGTAAAGCTGTATCAAAAGATAATGGTAAAGCTAAAAATTATTTTTCATCTGTACATTTTATCTTCTGTTCTCACTAAACAAAACGTACAAAGTTCTCGATTGGTTCGCGCTCAGTCTCAAAATTATTTTCTGGAGCACTCGTATCACGATAGCCAAGTGCCATACCACAAATAATATGCCGCTCAGGAGGAACAGATAAGAATGTACGAATTTGTTTATGATAATCAGCAAAAGCAGCTTGAGGACAAGTATCTAATCCAAATCCACGAGCCGCTAACATAAGAGTCTGCATAAACATACCCAAATCAAGCCAGCTCCCCATTTCCATATCATGATCCATTGTAAATAAAAGTCCTACAGGTGCCCCAAAAAATGAAAAATTACGCGCTTTTTGGCGAAGCATTTTTTCCTGCTCATCTTTTTGAATTCCAAGACTCTTATAAAGATCCAAGCCAATTTTTCGACGCCTTGAAAGATAAGGTTCACGCCATTGACGTGGATAATAGTGATATTCACGCTCTCCTTCTACTCCTGAAAGTACGAGGCGTGAAAGTTCTTCTCCTAACTTCTGTAATACTTCTCCTGTAAGAACAATGACTTGCCATGGTTGAAGATTCGTTCCAGATGGTGCACGTGCCGCCAATTTTAAAATTTCTTCAATTGTTTCCTGAAAAACTGGTTGATTAGTAAAAGCGCGAATCGACTTCCGTGAGAGAATGGATTGAAAGATATCAAGAGAAGAATTATCCGTCATTGTTTTTACTTTCTCTGGAAGGAACATGCTTTTTTATTGCCAAAACTTAAACTGTAATCAGCATTTTAAATGTAAAGGATATCTAAATAAAAGTATGGGAAGAAAGTTTTCAACACACTTAGCGCATTCTTTTTTGCCAATTTTTTCTCATAATTGAATTTTTCTAAGCCTTATGAGATAATAACCATTTAAGGTACTAGCGAACAATTCAATGATTTTACAATAAAAAATCAAAGGGGTTTATTATAAAATAACTTTATAGTCAGAATTGGGTACTTTTCTTAAAAATGCTATGATTTTTTGATAGCATTATTTTCTATAAACTTAAAAATATGTTATATTAATACGTTTTGTTCAAAAAATCTTTTTTTCTGAGCTTGAATATTCTCTCTCAAAAAGATGAGGGCTTTCAACAATGAGTCTTTTTCGTGCTTTTTGTAATTGCTGAATCACTTCATCAATTTTTGACGGAGAACAAAAGGATTCTTGGCTATTTGATAAATGCTGTTTTTCCTGCCCCTCGTAGAAACATTGCATTTGAGATTGCAACATTCTCATCTCTTGAAAGAAAAGGCGTCCAGTTTCCTTGAAACCACTATTAAGCGCAAAAAGCTGATCAGAAATTGATAACAAAATTTGTTTTAAAAAGCGCTCATTTTCTTGGCGTTTCCGATATTCTAAAATGAGAGCATGGCTTATTTCATCCAACTGTTTTTTTGTAGAATCAATTTGACGCAATAAATTTGGTTTTTCCCCCATATGACCTTCTCTCACCTTTAAAAGCATAGCATGAATATCTAATAACTTCACTGCGGAATGAGATAAATAATCAACGAGTGTAAGCGTATTAACATAGCGCTTTCGTGCAACCATCACACACTCACCTCATGACTGGTGTTTCATTCATCCCGCTATTCATTTTTTATTTTACAAAACTATTCTAAAGAAAATGCTAAAAACCTTCATCATAATTCATTTATCTCTAGCGCCGCTCCATTCTTTGCCCGCCTATATGTGGAGTTAATGGAGATAATAAGCGTACAGGTGTATAAAAAATAAGATGTGTTGTTTTCTCCAATACACTACTACTATCAGCAAGAAGTGCTTGACTTGGTGATAACTCTGTACCCTGCATAATTGTTGAAGCCAAAGATCCTTCTCGAGAAAGCGCCATCAACGTCGGCGAAGAGGCAAAAACATCATGCGTTCCACCATCAACATGAGAAAAATCAAGAACAGCTATGCCATTTTTACGCAACATTTCAATATCTGAACCATCTCCCACACGATGATGACCACCAGTAAGACGCCCTGAAACAGCGAGTGCTTTATCCGCACGAGATACCAAAATAGCGGTTGGTTGAGGCAATTTCTTAATATCATTAAGCTGACGTTCAAACACATCAATATCAATGTCTGGCGCTGCCATTAAAAAACTTGTAATACGATGAATAGGTTTATATTTTCGCTGTAATGCTAAAGTTCTAAACGCTTCCATGATGACGAAATTGCCCATAGAATGTGCAATAACAGAAATCTGATCAGCATTGGTTTCACTAATGAGCGTTAAAAGCTCTATGAGTCCATCACGAGCAAAATTGGCACTATCACGATCATAAATATAAAGAGGGACGGATCCAGCAGAAGGCCACGAATAATGGACAGTAACAACATTTAAAGAATAATCATATGTAAATTGAGCAGTACGAAATGTACCATCCGCAAAATTGTTATTATAGCCATGGATAAAAAGAAAAATCTCTCTTTTTCCTTTTGGCTTTTTTGCTAAAGCAGCATTTAATTGCTGTTTAAATTGTTCTTTGTTATCGTATTTTTGCAATGCCACTGCTGCAAAATACTTATCGTGCGTAGGTTTATAAGAATTTATTTCAACAAGCCCTTTTACATGTTGTTGCGGAATGCCTACGTCAACGCGATTGTAGTGTACTTTACTTGATCGCTCTGCTCCATAAGGTTGGGAATAGCTATTTTGCATCATACGACTTGTTGCAACATACACCGAAACAATAGCTTTGGGAGGGATTGGTTTTTTTTCAACTTCCCGTCGGGCAGCAATCATGGAGGGCGTCGCATGTACTCCATGCCAAAGCACAGCACGGGAATCGCTACATGCTGTTAATAAAGATATGCAAATAAAGAATGTTAAACACTTTAAAAATACTATGCCTTTTACTAACACCACTCAAGCCCTCTTAAAAAGATTTAATATTTCAAATTTTGCAGAAAAATACAATTTTTTATCAATCTGAAATAAAATCATTCTAAGGATACACTAAAATGATACAAAAAGAAAACCCCTCTACATTGCATGGTTTCACGTTGATGAAGCAGAGGTGCATTGATGATTTATAAAGCTTTCCCCCATTTTGGCATAATTTGGTGAAAATACCTCCACATATTGGGTAATTTTCATTGGAGAGAAGTCATGCTTGTGTACTTCAACAGTCACACTATCAAAATACACAAATTGTTAAATATTTAAGAAAATCCACCCCAGAAACAGAAAACTTAAATGGTGTTTTTTATAAGCCATAGTCCAGTCCCATCAGCATATTTGTCTTTAGGCAATTTTTTGACAGATAGACAGATAATCTATTACGCGTTCGTATTTTCCTCATGATTTTTTGAATTACCTTTCAAATTGCACTTTTGTGCGCATATTATCAGATTTGCAAATCGTATAGAAATGACACACAGTAAACAAAAACCAATAAAAACAATATATTATAAAAAATGAAGCAAATATTGATACCACACAATATTATAGAAGAGCTACAAATGCTGCGGTCGAGAGGTACCATTTTATGGTAATTCCTTACTATTTTTCAATAAGTTATAAAATTATTAAAAAAAACCACCTTTTGAACCACCTAGCATATAGAATCCACAACGCTATCAAATAACATCATCATCTGTATATTGCAATTGTGAATCAGAACTTCTTTTCTAGGCGTTTTTTTCCGTACCTGCTGTCCAAAGGGTCTCACTTCTAAAAAGTCAAAATCTTTAAAAATCTCTTTTACAGCATCACAATCTTTCAGACTCAAGACAAATTTGCCTTGAATACCTTTAAGAATTTTTGCCATGCTCTGAAAATCATTTTCAACAAAATTCCCAGAACTATAGTACTTCTTCTTTACAAGATAAGGTGGGTCTAAATAAAATAAACTATCGGGTGCATCAAATAGCTCCACAACCCGCTCCCACGATAAGTTTAAGATAGTTGTATCTAGAAGCTTCTGTCTAACACGCCTCATCCTTGATAAAAGCTTCTCGGTATTAAAACTAACCGGTCTCTTTTTGCCAAAGCTAAATGATGCGTAATCTTTTTTCCCATACATCAGACAACGTTGGAGAAACAAAAAGCGTGCAGCTCTTTCAACTTCAGAGAGGCTCTCTGGGGCAATAGATGCAAGTTCAAAAAACAACTGTCTTGAACAAATAAACCACTCCAATCGTTTGGCTAAAGCATCAAAGTCATTTTGAACACATTGAAACAGATTCGTGATCTCTCCATTCAAATCATTAATAACAGAATATTTTGCTGGTCGTTTATTAAAAAAAATAACACCAGAACCTAAAAACGATTCAACATAAGTTTTATGATCTATATTATTTAAAATCGGTATAATTTTCTTACGTAGATGATGTTTACCACCCATCCACGCAAACAGTGTCTGTGTACAATCTTGTTTTGTCATATTTTTAAAGGAAAGATTTTGTATGCTCTAACTTTTAGTTAACCACTTTTTAAAGTGTGAGAGACTATTTTCTAGCGCCTCCATAAAACGAGCTAAATCGATTACAAACATGAAGACAATAAGGGCAATCCACTTCATAAAGCGTGACATCATCTTTATACCTTGGTACGTCTCTATCATC